>NZ_JAATJA010000001.1:1431056-1762566 GCF_011927665.1 Desulfobaculum xiamenense | reverse complement strand
AAGCACCTCATCGGCGATGATACTGCAGAGTTGTCTGTGGGAAAGTAGCCCGTCGCCAGGACTTTTTTTTCGCCTTCTGAACCCCGCGCCATCCCCGATGGACGCGTCGCCTGACGGCCGCGTCTTCAGAAAGGGAGTTCTCCTGGCGGAAGTGCCTTCTAACGGCAGTGCCACTCCAAACGGGGACTATTTCTGTGGCATCACCAAACGGCCAGGCCTCCCATCAAAGACACGACGCACTCTCGAAAGAGAAAACGCCAAAACGCCCGCGTATCGTATGATGCGCGGGCGTTTTGGCGTTTGTGGGCTTGTAATCTGCGGGAGGATGGAAGGGCGAGACGGTGAGCGGATCGACTCCGATTCTCTACTGAACATCTCTGCCCTGAGGGGGACATGTGGGCAGAGACTCTCCCGTGTCTCGGGCGCAACCACAATCTCGCAGCTAGGCATATGACTCCCGTGCTGCCAGGATTCATGGATTTCCAAACGAAAGAGGAGATTCGGCGTGGAAACACCCAGCCCTCGGTCACTCCCCGCCTCGTCATATCGCCTCATGGCGGCCTGCCTGCGCTCTGTCTCAAAGGAAGAGGAGATTTTGGGCAATTCCTTATTTCCGAGCCACATACAAAATGCTCATCCCGGGCTGAGACGCTTCCTCAACGATTCACAGTTTCTCACCCAAGGTCCAACGCCGTCGTTGAATCGTCTGCACGATTTCGACCGTGGGATACTCGTTAGCACTATCTCTGGACATACCTCCAGCACTACCTCCTAGGTTGGCGGGGGTGTCCGGTCAAAATGGGGACCACCTCTGGGCTACTTTGCACATTCGATTGTCGGACTTGAAAACATTTCCCACCTCTCGGTGTTTTATTCAATTTTTCATCACAAAAACCGTGTGTCTTGAGGCGGAAATGCCGCTTTTCATCCCTGTCTTCCCACTATGGGGGTTATTGGGTTTTGTACCGGTTTGCAACAAGTGGTGATCGTGATCACCATACTGATATTCTTGGAAAAACTTGGCCTGAAAAAAGTGAAAAAACAGCTTTACATTCGGGGCAATCTGCCTATTTTCCATGCCTCCCTAGTCGGTATTGAAGGCATCCTTTCACCAGCTACACAGGACGCCAAACGTGGCGTCCTGTACGGTACTACAATGACACAGACAGATTCAAAGAAGGCGACCACGGGTCTGCTCGCGCTACTCGGGGCGTACTTCATTTGGGGATCCCTGACCCCCTATTGGAAGAGCTTGTCCCATATCGACATTTACACGGTGCTGTCACACCGCCTGATATGGCTTGTGGTGTTCACCTTTGTCGTTCTGCTGCTTCAGGGACGCCTTGGCGAGGTCCGGGCTATTTTGAGGGACAGAAAGACCACTGTGCGTCTTGCGCTGTCGTCCGTGATGTTCGCCATGAACGCGATGACGTTTTATATCGCGGTGAACTCCAACCGTGTTCTGGAAGGAAGTCTTGGCGACTTTCTCACGCCGCTCATGACAATTGGCCTGGGCTGCGTCATCCTGCGTGAACGGCTTTCGCTGTTGCAGGGGCTTGCCGTGCTGCTGCCGTGTCTGGCCATGGTTTCCAGCTTCTTCACCTTGGGCACAATTCCGGTGATGGCCCTTATCATTGGCGCGTCGTTCGCGTTCTATGGGCTTATTCGCCGCGAAGTCACGGCCAAGCCGTTGCCCAGCATGCTTGTGGAGAGTCTGACCCTGCTGCCCGTGTCCATTGCGTATCTGGCCTACCGCAAGGTTACCGGATTCGAGGTCTGGGGCGGAGCCGACGCGCCCACCGTGCTGCTGATCATGGGCACCGGTGCCATCACGGGTTTGGCGACGCTCCTCTTTGCCCTTGGGGCGCCTCATGTGCGTATGGCCACCCTTGGCATCGTCCAGTACCTGTCCCCGACACTCATTTTCTTGATGGGAGTCATTCTGTACGATGAAACCTTGACCCTTTCCACCGCGCAAACCTTTGCTCTGACGTGGACGGGCATCATTTTGTATACCTTTGACAGCATGAGGGCCCGGCGCAGGAACCGCCGCAAGCTGTATCAGCCCAAGCCTGCCCACGCCTAGAGCTCATCAGCGACGCTTGCACAGCCCGCCAGGTCATGGAACCGGCGGGCTGATTTTTTTTGAGGATCACCTCTGTTTGTTCTTGGGCGGCATGTTTCGTGGGGATAAAAGCAAAAAGCCCTTCAGTTGAACTCAACTGAAGGGCTTTTAAGCCTTGGTACCCGGGGCGGGGCTTGAACCCGCACAGACCGAAGTCCGAGAGATTTTAAGTCTCTTGTGTCTACCAATTCCACCACCCGGGCAGGTGCGTTTTTCCTCTATACCGAGGCGCGCCTCATCGTCAATGATTCTGGGTGAGAGGTTTTGGTGTGCCGGGGCCGTTATTCGGAGTGTTTTGCCAGTCGGACGAGGGTTCCGCCGTGGCAGGCGATGAGCGGCGTTCCGTCTCTGTCGATGGTCAGGGCCAGTACGGCGGGCAAGCCTTTTGCCGCAAGCGTGCGTTCGCCGGATGGCGTAATCGCCCAGACTTCTCCCGACAGTGTTCCCACGAAAACGGTTCGCAGTCTGTCCACCGCGATGGCGCTGGGGCGGTCGAGTCCTTGGGCAAGGGGCGTTCTGCTGCCGTCGGCCCACACGCAGTCGATCTGCCCGCTGTCATGGTTGGCCATGTAGACGACGCCCTTCGCGTCCAGTGCGATTGCGGTCGGCAGGATGGGCGTGTCGTCGTCCGCATGGGCGGGGGCGGTGAGCATGCACAGAATGAGAGCCGCGCAGGAGATGTATACGGCGAAGAGACGGATTGATTTGTGAACGATATTGATCGATACTTTTTTAATCATGTTGTCCTCCATTGATTGACAGGTATGGTCTGAATTTGCAGAAGGTGGGCGAAGAGGTCCAATACCTGTTTTGCGTCGAACGATATCTCGGAGGTATCGAAGATGGAGTTGAGGCATTTGCGATACTTCGTGACGGTTGCGGAGGAACTGCACTTCGGGCGTGCCGCGAAACGGCTCAATATGTCGCAGCCGCCGCTAAGTCAGCAGATTCGGCAGCTTGAGGACGAGCTTGGCGTGACGCTTTTCGAGCGCACGAGTCGAAGCGTGGAGCTGACCCGTGCCGGAGAGGCGTTTCGGGACGATGCCTACCGCGTGCTTTCCGAATTGGACAAGGCGGTCAGGCATGCGCGCGACATTGAAGCTGGCGAGGAAGGGCGTCTGCGGATCGGTGCTGTCAGCAGGGCGTACATGACGGATTACCCACTGGCGCTGAAGGCCTTTCGTGAAGCGTATCCGCGTATCGCTCTCGACCTCGGTGAATATTCGACATCCCGGCAGCTTCGGATGTTGCGGGAGGGCGAGCTTGACGTGGGGTGCGTCGGTGTCGTGGACAAGCCGTGTTCCGCCTTCGAATCCATGCTGCTCGATGGACGGCAGGAGGCGCTCATGGTCACGCTGCCGGATGGTCACAGGCTTGCCCGGCGCGACAGTCTGTTCTTTAAGGATTTGGACGGCGAAGCGATGATCACCTTCCCGAGATGTCAGCACCCCGAATGCTACGACGTGCTGTTCAACGCGTTTCGCGATGCCGGGGTGGAGCCGAGAGTCGTTCAGGAAACAGAGCAGTTGGAGACGGAGCTTGCGCTGGTGGCCAGCGGCCTCGGTTTTGCCGTGCACTTTTCGTCGGCACCGCTTGTGGCGCGCAGGGGCGTGGTTTTCGTGCCGCTGGACGAAAACCTGCCCAGCCCGACATTGTGGGTCGTCTGGCGCAAGGATGAGAAGAATCCGGCCGTCCACAAGTTCATAGAGGTGGTGAGGGCGCGTGTGGAAGCGGGCGAATAGGCTACTTCGCCTTTGCGGACGTTTGTGATACCCCATCGCCCATGCAAACGACCGAACGTCCCCGCATGGTCGTCCTCGGATTGGACGGCATGCCCCTGTCCCTGCTGCGCGAGCTCTGCGAGGCTGGCGTCACGCCACATCTCGCCCGCCTTGCCCTGTCCGCTCAGGCCCACGAAATGCGGGCTGAACTGCCCGAGCTTTCGCCCGTCAACTGGACCTCTTTCGCCACCGCCGCCGGACCCGAGGAGCACGGCGTATTCGGCTTCACCCGCATCGACCCGCGCAGCTACGCCGTGGGCATCGTCGATTCCACCGCCGTACGCGTGCCGACCATTTTTGACCGCATCGGCGAGCGCGGCTTGTCCTCGCGCGTCGTGAATCTGCCCAACATGTACCCGGCCCGCCCCATGCGCGGCATGCTGGTGGCGGGCTTCGTCGCTCCGGAGCTGTCTCGCGCGGTGTTTCCGCCTTTCCTTGCCGGACAACTCCGTGCCATGAACTATCGCCTCGAAGCCGACACCGTGCGAGGGCGAGATAATCATGACCTGCTGCTTTCGGAGCTGTCGGCCACCCTCGATGCCCGACTGGCTGCGCTCGATCTCTTTTGGCGCGACATGGCGTGGGATCTGTTCGTGTTCGTGCTCACTGAGCCGGACCGGCTCTTCCATTTTCTCTTTCCGGCCATGCGCGACGTTGCGCATCCCCTGCATGGCGCGTGCATGGAGCTGTTCCGGCATCTGGACCGCGTGGCTGGCGCGCTGCTGGAGCGCTACGACGCCCTGCCCGGACCGAAGCGCCTCGTGGCCCTTGCCGACCACGGCTTTACGGATCTCGTCACCGAGGTGGATATGAACGCGTGGCTGGCCGGGCATGGCTATCTGCGTCTTGAAGGCCATGCGCTCTCGGAGCTGGATGCCTCGGTCATCACGCCATCGACCACGGCCTTCGCGCTCGATCCGGGGCGCATCTATCTGCACACGGCGGAGCGTTTCGCGCGCGGGCGGCTTGGCGCTGTCGACGCCATGGCCCTGCGCCACAGGCTGCGCGAGGAGTTGCTACGCATGGAATACGCCGGACGTCCCGTGATGCGGGCCGTGCACCTGCGTGAGGAACTCTATCCCGGCCCCATGGCTCCCTTCGCTCCGGACCTCGTGTGCGAGGCGCAACCGGGCATGAGCCTCACCGCGAAGTTCGATGGTCGAAGCGTGTTCGGGCTGCACGGGCGCAGCGGAGCGCATGCAGCGGACGGCGCATTCTTCTACGACAGTGCAGGCGAGCGAGCGCACACCACGCGCGACGCGGGCAGGCTGGTGCTGGACTTTTTCGGGTGCAGCACGCAGTATTGACGACCCGCTCGCTGGCGGCGCGCTCCGGTGCCCCGGCCTTGTGCGCACTCGTTGAGCCTTTCGCCGGGCGGCCCGCCGTCCCTGCCTTTTCACGCCGCCTTTGCGGATAAACACGAAGACCATCGCATTCGATCGAACATGATAGATTTCAGGAAAGAATTGAATCCGGCCCAGCGCGAGGCCGTGGAGACTCTCGACGGCCCGGTGCTGGTCATTGCCGGTGCCGGTTCGGGCAAGACCCGCACCATCGTCTACCGTATGGCCAACATCGTGCAGCAGGGCCATTCGCCGGACAGCATCCTGCTTCTGACCTTCACCCGCAAGGCGGCGCAGGAGATGCTCGACAGGGCAAGCCTGCTGCTCGGTGCGCAGGGACTGTACGGTGTCACCGGCGGCACCTTCCATTCCTTCGCCTACGCGTGGCTGCGTCGCTATGCCGAGGCGATGGGCGCGAAGAATGGCCTGACGGTCATGGACCAGTCCGATGCCGAAGGCATCCTGCGCGACATTCGCGACGATCTGCGCCTTGGCAAGGGCGACCGCTCGTTCCCCAAGCGCAGCACGCTGCTGTCGCTCATCAGCAAGAGCCGTAACAAGGAAATGCCCATCGCCGACATCCTGCGCGGTGAGGCCTACCACCTGTCGCGCTACGAGGACGAGATCGGCCTCGTGGCCAAGGGCTACGAGAGCTTTAAGACGCGTCACGGCCTGCTTGACTATGACGATCTGCTTTTCGGCCTCGAACGGCTGCTCTCGGACCACGCTCCGGCGTTGGAACTGGCCCGTGCGCGCTACCGCTTCGTCATGGTCGACGAATTTCAGGACACCAACCTTGTGCAGGCGCGCATCGTCCGGCTTCTGGCCGGGGATGGCGGCAACGTCATGGCCGTGGGCGACGACGCCCAGTCCATCTACGCCTTTCGCGGGGCCAACGTGCACAACATTCTGGATTTCCCCAACCAGTTCCCCGGCGCGAAGATCATCCGGCTGGAGCAGAACTACCGTTCCGCCCAGCCCGTGCTGGATCTGACCAACGCCATCCTCGAACAGGCGCAGCTGAAGTTCCGCAAGCACCTGTTCTCCGAGCGCAAGGACGGTCCGCTTCCGCAGGTTTTCCGCACCCTGTCGGACCGCTCGCAGGCCAACGCAGTGGTGAACAAGGTTCTGGAGTTGTCCAAGAAGTACCCGCTGCACGAGATCGCCGTGCTGTTCCGCGCGGGCTATCACTCCTACCCTGTGGAAGTGGCCCTGAACAAGCTTGGCATGCGTTTTCAGAAGTTCGGCGGCCTGCGGTTCTCCGAGGCGGCGCACATCAAGGACGTGCTCGGCTTCATGCGCCTCGGCCAGAATCCGGCGGACGTGCCTTCGTGGCAGCGCGTGCTGTCGCACATCAAGGGCGTGGGACCGAAGACGGTGGGGCGCATCTATGAGGCGGTTTTAGCGGGAGACAACGCCCACCTCGCCGGAGTGCGCAGGCGTTCGCCCGAGATCGGCGAAGTTCTCGATTTTCTCGACGAGCAACGCGCGCTTGGGGGGACCCCAGCGGCCATGCTCGCCCGCGTGCTCGAATTCTACACGCCGATTCTCGAACGCAAGTATCCGGACGACTATCCGCAGCGCCGGTCAGGGCTTGAGCAGCTGGAGCGCATCGCCTCGCAGTATTCGGACCTTGAGGCCTTTCTTGGCGACATCAGCCTTGAGAATCCGCAGGACGAGGACGAGCGGGGCAAGGAGCACGCGCTGGTTCTGTCCACGGTGCATTCCTCCAAGGGCCTCGAATGGTCGGTCGTGCTGGTCATCGACCTCGTGCAGGACCGCTTCCCCTCGCGCCATGCGCTGAACAGCGCCGACGACCTTGAGGAGGAGCGCAGGCTGCTCTACGTGGCCTGTACGCGCGCCCGCGATTATCTGGGGCTGTTCGTGCCGTCCACGGTCTACAATCAGTACAATCACTCAAGCGAGCCGGCCCTCGAAAGCCCGTTTCTCGCCGAGTTGCCGGAAACCGTGTACGAGTCGTGGCGTGAGAATTTCTCGGGGACCATGTCCCGCGCCCGCGATGCCGCACCGGCGCAGGCCCTGGCCTCGCCGCGCTCCTTTGGCGCGTCCGCACCCGCCGCACCCTCCGCCCCGGCTACCGGAAAGGTGCCGCCCTCACGCCTCGGCTATTGCCGACACAAAATCTTCGGGCGCGGAAAGATTGTCGCCACCGTGGATGGCGACAAGTACCGCGTCAATTTCCCCGGCTTCGGCCTCAAGGTCATTCTGGCCAACTTCCTCGAACTCGAATAGCGCAGTGGCGCGGACCGGTCTCCGGTCCGCGCCACTGTTCGACTTTTCCTCCACCATCCCCCTCACTTCGCGAAGTCGTCGCGTGAATCGCGTCGAACTCGTTTTGTGTCGCTTGCTGTGATGCATTGCGTCTGCATGGTGCGAATAGTCGCATCATATCCGAATGTTGCATGGTTGAGCGCGTGTCGTGTGCTGTGCATCCCATCATAGTGTGGTGCGCTGCGCGTTTCTCCCGTGCTGCTTGATATTTTCTTCAGATTCCTTTTTAGTATGGAGTTGAGTCTCTATGCGTCGGGGTATGTGTGATCATGGTCGCGGAGCAAGGAGAAGGGCATGTCCTTTTTCAGGGAACTATCGGAGAAGATGCGCGAGATGTCCGCGCCTGATGAACTGATGGGCGAGGTGCTCACGCGTGAAGGGGTGATAACCGAGGCCCAGCTGGCCAAGGCCGTGGAACATCAGCAGGCGGCAGAGCAGCGCGGCGAGCCGGAGAATCTCGCCAAGGCTGTTGTCTGTCTCGGATTTGCCGAAGAAGGCCGCGTGCTGGGGGTGCTGAACCGAGCATACGGCATCGAGGCCAAATCCGTGGATGAGGACATCGAGAAGCTCATCGAGGAGCAGGCGAACAGGAATTTCTTCACGCGCATGCGGGTACCCATCAGGTTCAAGCTCTCGGTCACGCTGGCCTTCTTCCTGCTTCTGTCCATGTTCGTCCTCAGCTATTTCCTGCTCCAGCGTCAGGCCAACAATCTCTACAAGGAAAGCATCAAGGCCGGGAAGATCAGCCTGACCTACTTCGCGGACGAGGCCAAGGTCCCGATCATCAACGAGGACACGCTGCGGCTCAATTCGCTGGTGCGCAAGGTTACCGAGGTGGAGGGGCTGCTTTATGCAGCCATCGTGGACCGCGAGAATCTGACCCTCGCCCACAACGACCTTCAGAAGGTGGGTAAGCCCCTTACCCTGCCGGGGCGAGTGGGAGCGGAAACGCAGGAGGGCAACCTGTCCTACTTCCGGCGCGTCACCGTGGACGGCAGGGAAATCCTCAACATGTCCAGTCCTGTTACCTTTCAGGGCAAGGAGCTGGGCACGGTCCATGTGGGCATATCGCTGGACTTCATTCAGGACCGCATAGCCCACGAGAAGGTGTTTATCTACGTGGTCACCGTGGCCTTTTTCCTCGCGGGGATGGCCGTGGCCGGGCTGCTCGGCACCAACTTTTCGCGGCCCATTTCGCGGCTGGTGGTGGCCACGCGCGAGATTTCCAGCGGAAATTACCATCACAAGGTTGATTTCAAGCGCAAGGACGAGTTTGGCGACCTCGCCCGCGCGTTCAATTTCATGAGCCATGAGCTGTGGCTCAAGTCCATCATGCGCGAGAGCTTCGGGCGTTACGTGTCCACCACCATCCGTGACCTCATCCTTGCGGACCCGCAGAGCGTGTGGCTCAAGGGCGTGCGCAACGAGGCCACCATCATGTTCGCCGACGTGCGCGGATTCACCAAGTATTCCGAGGCACACGAGCCGGAGGTCGTCGTCGAGCAGTTGAACGAATTCTTCGACACCGCAGCAAAATATATCGCCCAGTACGGCGGCTACATCGACAAGTTCATCGGCGACGAGGTGCTGGCCGTGTTCGGCGGGTTGCCCAATTCCACGGGTGACCACGCGCAGAACGCCGTGCGCGCCTCGTGGGCCATGCAACAGGAGCTGGCGTCGCGCGCGTCGGACCGCAATCCGGTCCTCGGGCGCGTGGGCGTGTCCATCAATACCGGTACCGTGGTTTCGGGCAACATCGGCTCCGAGGTGCGCATGGAGTACACGGTCATCGGCGACTCCGTGAACGTGGCCTCACGCCTGAACGGATTGGCCGGGCCGGGGGAAATCGTGCTCAGCGAATCGACCTTCGAGCGTGTGCAGAGCTTCGTGGCCGCATCGCAGCTTCAGCCGCAGATGGTCAAGGGCAAGACCGCACCCTTGCAGCCCTACAGCGTGGACCGGGTGCTCGCCCCGGACGAGGGGCCAGCTCCGCCGCCGAAGTTGTTTTCAGGGACCGGGGTGGCCGCACCGCCGCCGCCCAAGGCCGGGCCTGCCGCCGCCGCGCCGCCTCCGCCGCCGAAGACGCGCCCCGTTGCTCCGTCGGCTCCTGATGCGGGAAAGACGGCAGCTCCCAGACCTTCCGCGCCAAAACCGGCGGGAGCGAAACCGGCGGGAGCGAAACCGGCCCAGCCAGCGGCAAGGCCCGCTCCGAAGCAGGCTCCGTCCGCATCCGGCACACCGCAGGACACCCAACAGCGGCCCGCGCCCAAGCCCGGACCGCCCAAAAAGTGAGGGAGAAATCGTGAACAGCCGCTTGTCGCGCATGCTTGTGCAGCTGGTCGCGCTGGCCGTGACCCTGTCCATCCTGTCCGCCTGCGCCACCACGTCGCGCCGGGTGGTCAGCACCACCCGCTCGTCGCGCACGTATACGGTGGTCAAGCCACGGGCTGGCGATTCGCTGTCCTCGCTGGCCAATCGATTTTTGGGCGATCCGCGCAAGGGATGGGTCATCGGCGACTTCAACGAGACGGTCGAGGTCTCGCCCGAGCGCTTCCTCATCGTCCCGCTGACGCCGGTCTATCGCGGCGGTCTGTCGGCTGATGGCTACCAGCGGGTTCCCGTGCTCGCCTATGGCGCGTTCAACGAAACAGGACGCGACGTGTTCGCCATCGACAGGGCGGGCTTCGCGGAGCAGATGCGCTATCTGAAGGACAATGGCTACACGCCGATCACCCTTGCCGAGTTCGTGCGCTTCATGACCTTCGAGGACCAGATTCCGGAGCGCTCCGTGCTCATCACCATCGACGACGTGGGGCAGAACACCTACGAGGTCGCCTTTGACGTCCTGAAGTCCTTCGGTTTCCCGGCCACGGTCTTCGTGTGTACGGACCTGTTGGCGGAGCGGCAGGGCGCGCTGGACTGGAACCGCATCCGCGAGATGCGCGACGCGGGGCTGTCCATCCAGCACCGCACCAAGACCCTGCGTAACCTGACGCGCCGGATGACCGGCGAAACGCTTGAGGATTACATTGTGGCGGTGGACCGCGAACTGACCGTGGCGTCCCTCGCCTTTCGCGCCGAACTGGGAGAGGAGCCGCAATGGTTCGCCTATCCCTACGGTGCCACTAACGAGATGGTCATCGAATTGCTGAAGAAGAATGGCTTTCGTGGGGCCTTCACTCTTGGTGGTGGGGCGGTTCCGTTCTTCGCGGATGACTACCGCATGGACCGCATCACCGTCTCGGGGGATTATTCGCTGGATCAGTTCGTCAAGCTTCTGGATACCGGAGCCGCGCATCCGGGCGGCGGGGGCGTCATTCCGTCCATGCAGGCGCTGTTCGACCCTTCGGGCGGCGATCCCTACGAGGCCGTGTCCGCGCGGTTTCTCGAACTCGCCAAGGAGCGCGAGCAGGCGGGCGACAACATGATGGCCCTCGAATACTTCCGCATCACCGGAACGCTGAATCGCAACGCTCCGGGGGTGCGCAAAAGCGCCATCGAGGTGCGGGACCGGGTGGCGGCTGACGCCGTGGAGCATCTGGTGGCGGCCCGCGCGGCGCGAGATGGTGGGAATGCCGATGAGGCCGTGGCCGAGTATCTTGAGGCATTGCGCCATGACCCGGAGAATGCTGAAGCGCTCGGCGAACTGAAGGACATGATGACCCTCGAAACGGGCAGGGCATATGAGATTACGCAGAATGACGTCCTGCGACGCATAGCAGAGCGCGAGTACGGCAATTCCGATGTCGAAATTTTGCTGTCCAAGATCAACAACATCTCCGTGGCCGAGATTCTGGAGCCGGGCGAACGCATCGTGCTGCCCCTTCTGTCGGCGGAACTGTTGCAGGTCAGCGAGGAGGCGGCCAAGGCCACACCGGCGGTGACTGTCGTACATCCCGAGGAGCCGTCCGGAGCGGGAGTCGCCCACGCCGCAGTGCCGGTGGCTGCGCCCGTCGCCGAAGTGCCCATGGCGGACCGCATCGCGCCGCTGGTGGCCATGTGCAAGCTCCAGTTCGCCAATGGCAACTACGAGACCGTCGCCTCCATCACGGATGAGATTCTCCAGATGGACCCTGGGCATGCGGACGCCGTGGAGATCCAGCGCGCGTCGTACTACGCCATGGCCACGGACTACTACAAGCAGGGTAGCAACGTGCGCGCCATGAGGATGTTGCGCAATCTGCCCGGTAGCTACAAGGATACCGCCGCCAGAATGGCCGACGTGCAGAAGGCGCTGGATGACTCGGCGGAGCCGCTCTATCTGCAGGGCGTCAACGCCTTCATCAACGAGGATTTGGAGAAGGCCGTGGAGTCGTGGGAACTGACGCTTCAGGCCAACCCGTGGCACAAGAAGGCCAAGCAGGATCTGGACAAGGCGCGAAAGCTCCTCGAAGCTGTGCGCGGTCTCTAGCCGAGCGGGTGCATAAGACATGAGAAACGGCCGCCGTCCGATGGGACGGCGGCCGTTGTCGTTTCGGCGAATGATTGGCTGCGGTTCAGCGGCGCGACAGCTCGGCGAGGATGTCCTCGATGTCCGGTTCGAGGATGACCGGGACCGGCGCGATGCGCGCGATGTCGAACCCGGCGGCGAAATCCTGTGGGCGGGCCGGGGCTGGCGCGGCGAGGAGACCGGCGCGTGCCGCGAGATAGCCGATGATGGCCTGCGCGGACACGCCACGTTCGCGTAGCATGCGGATTTCGTAGTGGCGGTGGCGTTTGGCCAGTCGTTCGCCCTGCGCGTCGAGGACGAGGGGAACGTGGGCGTAGAGCGGTGGTGTCGCGCCCAGCAGTTCGTGCAGCAGAATCTGGCGCGGTGTGCAGTGCAGGATGTCGTCCCCGCGCACCACGGACGTGATGCGCTGGTCCATGTCGTCCACGGCCACGGCAAGCTGGTAGGACACGACGCCGTCGGAGCGGCGCAGGGGAAAGTCTCCGCCGCATTCGGCCCAGCTCATGGTCACGGTGCCGCGCAGGCGGTCGGTGAAGCTGACATTGTCGTGCGTGCCGTGCAGGCGGATGGTGGCGTGGCGGCCCTCGGCGACGAGGGCGGCGCGCTGTGCGGGCGAAAGATGCAGGCAGGTGCCGGGATAGGCGGGGCCGAAGTCCCCGGCGTGCGGTGCGGACGCGAGGGAGCGCAGTTCCTTGCGCGTGCAGAAGCAGGGATAGGTGAGTCCCATGGATTCCAGCCGGTCCATGACCTCGGCGTAGCGGTCCAGCCGTTCGCTCTGGGTGTAGGGCCCGTAGGGACCGCCGCGGTCCGGGCCTTCGTCCCAGTCGATGCCTAGCCATTCGAGGTCGCGCATGATGTCTTCGGCGTACTCGGGGCGAGAGCGGTCCGGGTCGATGTCCTCCATGCGCAGGACGAGCGTGCCGCCCGCGCTGCGCACGTCGAGCCAGCAGAGCAGGAAGGACCAGATGTTGCCGAGATGCAGATGCCCGGTGGGGCTTGGCGCGAGCCTGCCGCGAACCGGGGCTTTGGGCTGGTGAACCGTGCTGTCCATAGGCGATGTGGAAGCATGGCGGGTGGCGATTGTCAAGCGACGCTCCGTGCGGGCTACCAGCGTTTGGGCTTGGTGCCGAGGGTGATGGGAGCGCTCGCGCGGCCCTCGCGCAGGGCGGCCATGTCGTCAGGGGTGTTGATGTTGACGAAGGAGGCGAGTTGCGGGTCCGCGCCCCGTAGGGCGTCGATGGCGACGGCGCGGGTGCGGACGTGGTCGAACAGGCGGATGACCTGCCGCATGCCCTGCGCGGCCAGCGCCTCGATGGCCGGGATGCAGGCGCGGGAATAGACGGCGGTCAGCGGATGCCAGAATCCGTCATCCTGTCGGGGTACGGCGGCGTCGCAGTCGTCGGTCGCGGCGTCGCGCAGCATGCGCAGCAGGTCGGGATTGAGAAAGGGTGCGTCGCACGGGACCACGAGGACCCATTCGTGCCGGGCGTGGACGAGGGCAGAGTGGATGCCCGCCAGCGGTCCTGCCACGGGGAGCATGTCGGGCACGCGGCGCAGGGACGGCGGCAGCGGTCCGCCGCAGTGCCCGGCGATCATGATGTCGTCCGAAAGCTGGCGCAGGATGTGTGTCTGTCGCTCCAGCAGGGATTCGCCGTCGATGGCGATGAGGGCCTTGTCCGCGCCGCCGAGGCGTTCGCCGTGGCCACCGGCCAGAATGGCGGCGGACAGGGGCGGCTGGACGGGATGGAATTCATGTTCGCGCATGGCCGCGTCGTAGCACGATGCGTGGGGATTGCCCAGAGCGGGCGGCCGTCAGCTTGGCGTGCCTTCCCAACCCTGTAGATAGGGAACGAAGCGCTGCGGCCAGTCCGTGATCAGTGCGTTGACGCCCATTGCCGCCAGTTCCTCTGCCCGGTCCTCGCCGTTGACGGTCCACGTGTTCACGGCGATGCCCGCCGCGCGAAATGCCGAGACGAGGATGGGGACGAGGAGCGTGTGGTCCGGATGGAAGGCCGCCGCGCCGAGGTCTGCCGCGTAACGGACTGGGGCTTCCGGCAGCGAGCCTTCAACGAGCACCCCGCGCGGGATTTCCGGGGCGAGTTCTCGCGCCCGGCGGAGGTAGCCGTGATTGAAGGACGAGAGGAGTACCATGCGGGGCATGCCCAGTTCGCGCACGCAGTCGATGATCTTGTCGGTGACTGTCGCGTCGCCGGGGCGTCCGGCGTGGTCCTTGATTTCGATGTTCACGGGAAAGGCGTTGTCGCGCGAGAAGATGAGCGCCTCGCGCAGGGTGGGCACGTGTACGCCGCGTAGCGCATCGGGCGCTTCGACCTCGCCGGTGGCGATGGTGCCGTAGGGGTCGCGGTCCACGAACCATGATCCGGCGTCGAGCTGGCGGATTTCGTTCAGGGCTAGCGCGTCGGCGCGGTATGGGGCGAGATGGGTCAGCTCCGCGCGGACGGCGGCGTCCGTGGTGCGCGTGAGTTCGTCGTCATGATGGACCACCAGTTCGCCGTCGGCGGTCATCTGCACGTCGAGCTCCCAGAAGTCCGCCCCGGCGGCAAGCCCGGCCTTTGCGGCGGCGAGCGTGTTTTCGGGGGCGATGGAACGTGCGCCACGGTGGGCGCAGACAAGGGGCCATGCCTCGCGTGTGCGGAAGGAGAAGAACATTCAGCGATCCTCTCGGGACAGAAGCAGGCTCGTTAGCGCCAGCGCCGCCGTGCCCATGATGAGCAGCAGCGAAATGGCGTTTATGACCGGCGTGGAGCCGTCGCGGACCTGCAGGTAGAGGTTGATGGGCAGGGTGGGCTGCGGCCCAACTAGAAAGAGCGTGGTGTTGAAGTTCTCGAAGCTCATGAGAAAGGCCACGGCGGCGGAACTGATGATTGCCGGACGCAGGAAGGGCAGCGTGATGTGCCGGATGACTTGCATCCTGTTTGCCCCGAGGTTCATGGCCGCCTCTTCGAGGCTGCGGTCGAACTTTTTGAGCCGCGCCGAGACCACGAGGGTCACGAAGGTGGTGATGAACGAGAACTGTCCCAGCACCACCAGCCAGAAACCCGGTCGCAGTAGCCCCACGTCCCAGCCGAGGCGTTCCTCAATGAACAGGCCAGCTGTGTTGGCGGCGAGGAGGATGGAGATGCCGAGAATCACGCCGGGGATGACCAGCGGCGCGAGCATGAGCAGGTAGAGCGCTTCCTTGCCGGGGAATTTTTCCTGCTCGAAGAGGAAGGCTCCGCAGGTGCCGACTGTTGTGGACAGAAGCGCCACCCAGAACGCCGTGTGCGCGCTGACGCGGATGGAGCGCAGGTTGTGGGCGTCATGCAAGATGCCGATGCGCTCCGGGCCAGCGCTGGTGAACCAGTCCAGCGTGAAGCCGTACCACGGCAGCGAGGGAAAGGGCGAATCGTTGAAGGCCAACAGGCACGTCACCCCGAGCGGCGCGAAAAGAAACACGAAGAACGCGCCGACGTAGATGCGGTAGAGCGCGGTGTACGCGCCGGAGCGTGGCAGGCTGCGGATCATCGCGCCACCTCCCCGAGGGTTTGGCGGGTCAGTTTCAGCCCTATGCGGATGATGATCGTGGACAGCGCCAGCAGCAGGAAGCCGAAGGCGGAACCCTGGTTCCAGTTGAAGCTGGCGATGAACTGGTTGTAGATCTGCTCCGTGAACCACAGGGAATTCTTGCCGCCGATGAGGTTCGGGGTGAGGTAGTTGCCGAGCGAGAGCATGAACACCACGATGCAGCCCGAGGTGATGCCCGGCTTGGCATGGGGGATGATGATGGTGCGCCAGATGGCGATCGGACCGGCACCGAGGTCGTGCGCGGCCTCGATGAGGCTGTCGTCCAGGCTGTCCATCACCGAGACGAGCGGCACGACCATGAACAGCATGCAGGTGTAGACGAGGCCCATGATCATGGTGGCGTCGTTGTAGAGCATCTCCACTGGTTTGGCCAGTAGCCCGGAGGCGACGAGGATGTGGTTCAGCACCCCGCTTTCGCGCAGGAGGATCATCCAGCCGTACACCCGTACCAACTCGCTGACCCAGAAGGGGAGCAACAATAGGATCATCAGCATGCCGCGCAGGCGCACGGCCGCGATCTTGACCACGAAGAAGGCCACCGGAAGCCCGATGGCGAGCGTGATGAGCGTGGTGAGGATCGAGTAGACGCAGGTGCGCAGGAAGGTGTTCCAGTAGATGGGCTCTGCGAAGAACGTGGCGTAGTTGGCGAGCGTCCATTCCGGTTCGCCCATGCCGTTGCCCCGGCGCAGGGACATGACGAGCAGGTCCACGTGCGGCAGCACGATGAGGAGCACCAGCCACGCCAGAACCGGCGCGAGGAACAGCCAGAACAGGTGGCTGCGCCGCATCAGTCGCCGTCCTTCGCGCCGAAGCACAGCGCGGCCTGCGTATGCCAGCCCACCCGCACGCGGCTGCCGGGAACGAGATGGTCGAAGCGGCGGTTCTGCGGCAGGGCGATAGTGAGTTCCGTGCCTGTCGCGTCGTCGGCGCGGGCCAGCAGGCGGCTGTTGGCTCCGTCGAAGAGCACCGAGTCCACCCGTACGGTGATAGCCGTCAGATCCGGGGTGTCGTCCGGTTCGATGATGAAGGCCTCGGGCCGCACGAAGAGGAGCGCCCCTTCGCCGCTTCCGACTCCGGCCCCCGCGCGGCAGCGGCAGGCAAGGCCGGACTGCGTCTCGACGAGGGCCGTGTCCGCGTCGGCCTCGCGCACGCGGCCGCGCAGGATGTTGGTGTCGCCCACGAAGCCCGCCACGAAGGGCGTGGCCGGGTTGTCGTAAAGGTTGCGCGGGGTGTCCACCTGCTCGAATCGGCCGCTGTTCATGACGGCCACCGCGTCGGACATGACGAGGGCCTCGGACTGGTCGTGGGTGATGTAGACGAAGGTCGTGCCGACCTTGGTTTGCAGGGCGCGTAGCTCCACCTTCATCTGCTCGCGCAGTTTGAGGTCCAGTGCGCCGAGCGGTTCGTCGAGCAGCAGCACCGACGGTTCGAGCACGAGACAGCGGGCGATGGCCACGCGCTGCTTCTGACCGCCGGAAAGTTGGTCGATGCGCTTATCGCCGAATCCGCCGAGGTCCACGCGCTCCAGCGCCTCGGCCACCTTGCGGCGGATGTCCGGCGTGCGTTCGCGGCGTCGGCGCAGACCGAAGGCCACATTCTCGGCCACGTCCATCATGGGGAACAGCGCCAGATGCTGGAAGACGAGGTTCACCGGGCGGCGGTTGGGCGGTATGCCCGCCATGTCGCGCCCGCGGATGGCTATCGTTCCGCCGGTCGGCGTTTCGAAGCCCGCGATCATGCGCAGCAGCGTGGTCTTGCCGCAGCCGGAGGGGCCAAGGATGGAGAAGAAGCGCCCCTGCGGCACCTCGAAGGAGACGTTGTCCACCGCGGTGAACGTGCCGAAGCGCTTCAAAAGTTCGTCAACGCGAAGATCGGTGTCCATGTTTTCCGTCCGTGGGAGGTCCGGGCGCGGGGAGAGGACGCGCCCGGACCGATGGGGCTATCGGGAGGCCTTGACCTTGTCCAGAATGCGGCCCTCGATGGCCTCGATCTCTGCCGGAACAGGCGGGTACCAGCGGATGCGCTCGATGTCCTGCTGGCTGAAGGAGCGCTCGAAGTTGGCGCGCACGGCTTCGTCGAGGAAGGGATTCACGCCTTCGCAGGCCGTGGCGTACTTCTCCATGTTGGTGAAGACGGCCGCGTTCTCGGGGCGCATCATGAAGTTGATCCACTTGTAGGCCGCGTCCACGTTCTTGGCCTTGGCCGGGATGGCGAAGGTGTCGATCCAGCCGAGGGCGCCGCTGGCCGGGGCGATGAAGTCGATGTCCGGGTTCTCGTCATGGAGCTTCCAGCCGCCGTTGTCCCACGCCATGGCCACGTGCACCTCACCGGAGCGCATGGACTGGAGCAGGGCGTCGCCGTTGGTCCAGTAGTTCTTCACCAGCGGCTTGGCCTCGATGAGCTTGTCGCCGATCTTATCCATGAGCGCGGTGTAGGCTTTCGTGTCGCCGTATAGGGCGAAGGGGTCGTCACCCAGCGCGAAGGCGAGGGCGATGAGGGTGGGGCGCTTGAGGCGATAGCTCACGCGGCCGGAGTAGGCAGAGTCGAGCAGGGCGGTGTAGTCGCGGGCCTCGGGCGCAGCCTTGGCGTTGACTACCAGCCCGGAAGTGCCCCAGCAGAAGGGCGCGGCGTGGGACTTGCCGTCCACCATGGTGTTCTGCTTTACCGCAGCCAGCATGGAGGGAACGAAGAGCTTGGCGTCGAGTCGGTCGTAATCCATGGGCTGATAGATGCCGAATTCCTTCTGCACGGAGGAGATGCGGTCCTGACTCGGCTGGGCGAGGTCGAAGCCCGCGCCGCGCGTGGCGCGCAGCTTGGCGATCATCTCCTCGTTGTTGGAATAGGTGACTTCGACGGTGATGCCCGTCTCGGCCTTGAATTTGTCGATGAGCTGCTGCGGGGCATAGCCTTTCCATGTCAGCAGCTGCATGGTTTCGCCTGCCATGACGAGCTGGGCCGAGGCAATGAAGACGGCTGCGGCAAGAAGCAGAATGCGTTTCATCGTCGTTTCCTTTTGTTGCATTTGTGGAATGAAGACTTTGAAATGATTGCAACTATAATTGCATGTATCGGTTTGTGCAAGCCCGTTGCGTTTCTTTCGTGTGACGATGTGAGGAAAATTCTTCGCACATGGGAAGAAAGACCCGCCGAAGGCTGAAGGGAAATGGTCAGGATTGAGGGGAAGCGTTTCGATTGCGGGCGGTTGTGCGCGCGGCTAGCGGGCCACGATCATGACCACGGAGGCCTGAACCGTGTTGGCGTGGTGCGCCAGCGTGTTCGGTTCGGGGAGGTTGATCTTCGGGCAGCCGAGTCCGAAGGTCTTGCGTAGCGTGGACGCCAGCCCAGTGCGACCGTGCGGCACACGCGCCAGCAGGGCGCGCACGAGGTCCGCCCGCAGGGCATAGTTCATCTCGCCCGGCAGTTCGCCCGTTTCCATGAAGACCTTTTCGGCGTTGATGCGGGCCTGCACCACGCCGACGACCTCGCCCGAGAGGTTGACCAGTGGCCCGCCGCTGTTGCCTGCGCTCACCGGGACGGAGATGGTGTAGGTGCGTGGGTCGTCCTGGATGCCGAGCATGCCGCTGATGCGTCCTGTGGCGAGTTTTGGTGACGAGCCGAGAATGGCCGCCTGCGGGAAGCCGACGGTGAAGACATCCGCACCCAGTTCGGGGGCCTTGGCGGCCAGTGGCAACGCGGGCGGAAGCGCGCAGGGATCGTCCACGGCGAGCAGGACCAGATCGTTTCGCTCGTCAACATGGGCGATGGCCGCGTCGAGTTGCGTGCCGTCCGAGAGGAGCAGGGTGATGCTCGTCGCCCCTCGGACCACATGAAGGTTTGTGACCACGAAGCCTTCGGCCACGGGCCAGCCCGTGCCAGTGGAAAGGGATGCGTCGTCGCGGGTTCCGTCCCAGCCGCCCCGGCGCAGCATTTCGGTGATGGCCTTCACGGAGGGGTGTCCGGGCGTGATGGCGCTGATGGCGCGGGCGCATTCGAGGGCCAGATTCGTGCGGCCATGCGTGGCGAAGGCCACCCCCGCATCGGCCAGCATGCCCACCGCCTGCGCCGTGTTGCGCTGCATTCCTTCGCCGTGGGCGCTCATCATGCCCAGCAGGTATTGCGCGTCCGGCACGCGTTGCTCCGCTGCCAAGCGAAGCCACGGCAAGGCGGCGGCAACGTCGCGATTGGTGCCAAGCCCCTGCGAGAGCAGGTAGCCGAGGGCGAATTGCGCCTGCGGGTGCCCATGTTCCGCCGCTTTGCGAAACCATGTGCTGGCCTCGCGGTAGAGCATGCGGGCCTGCCCGCGCCATCCTGCGCGGTTTTCCTCCTCGGCCCTTACCGTCAGCACCACGCCGAGAATGTACTGGGATTCGGCGTTGCCCTGCTGGGCGGAGCGGCGAAGACGCGTGTCGTCAGTGCGGTTCGGTGCGCAGTCGCTGAAGAAGGGCGAATCTGCGGCGCACGGGTGGGAGAGCGCGAGGAGAAGCGCCGTTGCGGCCAGCAGGATCAGGGGGATGAGCCGGGGCAGTACTGACACGCGGGGCCTCCGTGCTGTGGGCATCTAAAAAGTCAGGAACTCCAGTCATCGTAGCATTCACAAAGGGTCGAGAGCAACTGTGGCGGGTTTTCGCGGGGCTGATGCTTGACTCTTGCGTGCGCAACGTTTAAGACGTGACCACACGTGCGGCGGACAGGTTTCGCCGCGTGAAAAGGATGGAAACGATGACGCAATTCACGAGAACGCTTCTGGTGCTGGCGATCCTCATGGTCTGGAACGCCACGCCCTGCGTGGCCTAGCGCCGGTTGTCGCATGCGCCGCGCACGACGCGCGCCGCCGACGGACCGCAGGTCCACACGAACAACGACGAACGGGTGCCGCTTCCTTTGGAGGCGGCACCCGTTCGCTTTTTGTCGTGGTGTTGGGCTGGTGGTCAGCCGTTGGCCTGCGGCAGGCCGACGTTGATCCAGAATTCGACGTTCGTTCCGACACCCACGCGGCTTTCGACGGTGATGATGCCCCCCATCCGGGACACGAGGCGCTTGACGATGCCGAGCCCGAGACCGGTGCCTTCGTACTTGCGAGACTTGCCCCAGTTGAGCTGGATGAACGGATCGAAGATGGTTTCGATTTGATCCTCGGGGATGCCGATGCCGGTGTCGCGCACGGAGAAGAGCAGGCGCGCGGTGTCCGGGGCCGTGGATTTGCGCAGGAAGTGCACGTTGACGCGCACATGGCCCTTGCGGGTGAACTTCACGGCGTTGCCGATGAGGTTGAAGAGAATTTGGCGGATGCGCCCTTCGTCCCCCACGAGGTGCTGCGGGACGCTTTCGTCGAGTTCGTACGAGAGGCTAAGCCCCTTGCGGCGGCTCTGCTGGAGGAACGTGTTGGCGACCATGCGCATGGTGCGCCGCAGGTCGAACTCGTTATGGGAGAGGGTGATCATGTCGGCCTGGAGTTTCGAGAAGTCCAGTATGTCATTGATGATGGCCAAAAGGCCCTCGCCCGCCTGAAGCGCCGTTTCCACGCAGTCCTTCTGTTCGGCGTCGAGCTGCGTGTCGAGCAGCACATCGAGCATGCCGAGCACGCCGTTGAGCGGCGAGCGCAGCTCGTGGCTCATGTTGGCCAAAAATTCCGTCTTCATCTTGTTCGCGTTTTCGGCGAGGTCGCGTGCGCGGCGCAGGTCGTCCTCCATGCGTCGCGCTTCAGTGATTTCGCGCGAGACCTTGATCAGGCTGCCCATGCTGCCGTCGGCGGCCGGGATGGGATAGCTGTGCACTTCCCACAGGGAGCCGTCCGCGTGGCAGACCTCGCTGCGGATGCAGCTTCCGGCGCTGGCCGCGCGCGGCATGGGGCAGTCCGGGCACGGGGAGTCGTCGTGCATGAAGACTTCATGGCAGAGCCTGCCGACCATCATGTCCGAGGGCATGCCCGCCGCGCGTCCGGCCGCCGCATTGGCCCAGATGATTCTGAAGTCCGGCGTCTGGTGGACCACGGTCTCGGTGATTGTCGAGAGGATGAGCCGTTTTTCGGCTTCGGCTCGTCGTAGCGCCCGTTCATGGCCGATGCGCTGCGAGATGTCGTTGATGGTGACCACGGACAGTTCGCGGCAGCCGTATTCGTCGTAGATGGCGTTCACGCGGACATCGGCCCAGAAGCTGGTGCCGTCCTTGCGCAGGTAGCGTTTCTCGACGTGACGGGTGGGTTCGCCGCCGTCCGTGGCGGCGATGACCATGCGCGTGGTTTCCATATCCTCGGGGTGGGTCAGGGCGTCGGGCGTCAATCCGAAGAGTTCCGAGCGGTGATAGCCGAAGAGCTCGCAGGCCTTGCCGTTGGCGTCCACGATGCGGTTGGCCGCGTCGACGATCATGATGGCCGAGGGCGAGCCGTCGAAGATGGCCTTGAACAGGTTGGAACGGACGCGCGCCTTGCGCGTGGCCTCCCGCTGGGTGGTGATGTCGATCCATATTCCGGCGATGCGTGGCTGCCCGTCAGGAGCGTCCGCGTCCGGGACGCATTCGTCGCGCAGCCAGCGCCATGAGCCGTCGGCATGGCGGAATCGGTATTCGTGCACGCGGCCCTTGGGCGGCACTGGCTGGGCGAAGTCGATGCGACGCCGGTCGTCGGGATGGACGTGGGAGAGCCAGAAGTTCGGTGTGTGGCGCGCGATGTCGCTTGGATGACCGAGAACGCGGGAGAAATTTGGGCTGAGCGAGAGGAGCGGGAAACCTGGGATGGGCGAGGCGGTGTAGATGATGACGGAACTGCGGGAGAGAAGATCGTCGAAGGGGACGGATGCGTAGCGTGGGGTGCCGATGTCGCATCCGGCGCGGACGACGTCGTCGTTCATGGGCAACGTGCGTGCTGTCGGTTCCTTGCGGGGCAGGTGCTCGTGCATGGCTCGGTCTTCATCGCGCCCTTGCGGGCGGTTTCGGGAGTTGCTGCTGCGGAGTCCTGTCTGGAGCGCTACGGATATATGCCGCTCCGGGCGAATATGTCAATGCGAGGGGAAAAAGTGGGAAAAGTCTCTGAAATTCGGCCAATGTCGGGTGTTTCCTTGCGCTGTCGCAAGTTTTTCGCGATTTGCGGTCCATTCGGGGCGGGAATTCGTCCATGCGCGACGTGTGTTGTCTATGTTTGCAAACTCGGGTAAGGATTTGCCATTCTTGCACATGGAGGCGTGAGGTGGAGTTTCAGGAGACGGATTTTCCCGGGCTGTTCGTCATTCGGCCCAAGGTGCACGGCGACCGGCGCGGATTCTTTCTGGAGAGCTGGAGCCGTCGCGAGTTTGCCGCTCATGGCGTCGATGTCGATTTCGTTCAGGACAACCATGCCCGCTCGCTCAAGGCCGGGGTGCTGCGTGGGCTGCATTTCCAGACGCCGCCCGCAGCGCAGGCCAAGCTGGTGCGCGTGACGCGCGGCGCGGTCTACGACGTGGTCGTGGATCTGCGCGTCGGTTCGCCGACCTATGGCCGCTGGCACGCCGAGACGCTGAGCGACGAGAATTTTCTGCAGATGTTTGTGCCCGCGGGCTTCGCCCATGCCTACGTCACCCTGTGCGACGAGGTGGAGTTTCAGTACAAGGTCGATGCGTTCTACGCGCCGGGGAGCGATTCCGGAATCATCTGGAACGATCCGGACCTTGCCATCACGTGGCCGGTGGAGAATCCGGTCCTTTCGGACAAGGACCTGAAGCTTCAGCGGTTCCGGGATTTCGTGTCGCCGTTTAGCTTCGATCCCCGCTGAGTTCTGGCGCTGGCGGCACGCCGCACCACTGGTTTTTACACGTCAACGGAAGGAATCATCCGATGAGCGAACGCGCACATGCCGCAGGCATTCTTGAGGGCTGTCAGGCCATCGTGCTGGCCGGAGGTTCCGGAACGCGCCTGTGGCCGTATTCCCGTAGCCTTTTTCCCAAGCAGCTTCTGGCGCTGACGGGCGAGAAGACGCTGTTGCAGGAGACGGTGGACAGGGCGCTCGACGTCTTCGACGCTGCGGATTTGTGGGTCGTCACCAACGAGGAGCATGTCTTCGAGGTGCGCGGCCAGTTGCGCAGCATGCATCCCGGCTTGGACGCGCAAGTGCTCGCCGAGCCGATGCGTCGCAATACGCTGCCCGCCATCATGCTCGGAATGGAGCGCGCCGTGCGGCGCGATCCCGACGCCGTGGTGGCCGTGTTTCCCTCGGATCACACGATCCACCGCCCGGAATTGTGGCACGGGGCGCTCGAACGCGGTGTGCGGCTCGCCCGCGAGGGCTGGTTCGTCACCTTCGGTGTGACGCCCGACAAGCCCGAAACCGGCTATGGCTACATCCACCGGGGCAAGGCGCTTGGCGACGAGTGCTACGAGGTTGCGGCCTTCGTCGAGAAGCCGGACCTCGCCACCGCCCAGCGCTACCTCGATGGTGGTGAGCACTACTGGAACAGCGGCATGTTCGTGTTTTCCGTGAAGGCCTTCATGGAGGCCGTGGCCGCCTTCCAGCCCGAGTTGGACGCATGGTGGAAGGCGCGCGACGAGCGGCCCCTCGTGGACGGCTACGCTGGCATCCCGGACATTTCCGTGGACTACGGCATCATGGAGAAGGTGGGGCGACAGGCCGTGGTCCGGGCCGATTTCGGCTGGGACGACCTCGGCAGTTGGGAGGCCCTGCATCGCCTCGGCGAGAAGGACGCCGACGGAAACGTCGTCAAGGGCGACGTGCTCCAGATCGACTGCTCCAACAGCCTGCTTTTGTCGCGCGGCGGCAAGCTCGCCGTCGTGGAGGTGGACGGGCTCATCGTCGTGCAGACGCGTGACGCCACGCTGGTGTGCCCGGCGGACAAGGTTCAGCGCGTCAAGGACGTTGTATCGCAGCTCAAGGCCGAGGGAAGCCCCCTTGTCGAGGCGCATGTCACCGTGCGCAGACCATGGGGGAGCTACACGGTCCTTGAGGACGGGCCGCACTACAAGATCAAGCGTATAGAGGTTCTGCCCGGAGCCAAGCTTTCCTTGCAGAAACATCACCATCGCAGCGAACACTGGGTCGTGATCAGCGGAACGGCACAGGTGCTCGTGAATGATCGGGAAATGCTTCTCTACGAGAATCAGTCCGTAGATATCCCGAAGACGGCAATGCACCGTCTGGGCAATCCCGGAAAAGTCCCTGTAGAGATCATCGAAATACAGAGTGGCCCTTATCTTGAAGAAGATGACATCGTTCGGTTCGACGACGTTTATGGGCGCATAAAAGAGGTAAACGAACCCGGAAAGATTGATGATTGATGATCGTGAAATTTTTCATTAGGCCTTGACACGTCTTGGTTCTCATGACTAGAACTGCACCGGCCATAATGGGAAATTTCTAGGATTTTCGCTCCGGTGGGGGCGCAGTGCGGCACGTGAAAGCGTACCGACGAACCGGACTGCGCTTCGCGGGGGTTGTGGCGAGGGCCTTAGGGCAGTCTTTCCCGGAACCGGGAGGGGCCGGGGCTCCCCGGCGGTCGTAACTTTCTACCTAAGGATGAGGCGAGAGCATATGGTGAAGAAAACTTCGAGCAGTGGAGGGGCGTTGCCATTTTTCGTCGGATTTGTGGCGATGCTCTTCGTGGGATGGTGGGCTTTCCCGCGCATGTTGTTCAGCGAGGTGCAGCAGCCGATCCGCTTCAGCCACGTCGTGCACGTGGAGGAGCAGGAGATGGCCTGCGAGGACTGTCACTTCCTCAATGAGGATGGGTCCTTCAACGGCATTCCTTCCACCGCGTCCTGTGCCGAGTGTCACTCCGACGTGCTTGGCGAGGATCCGGATGAAGCGAAGTTCGTGGAACAGTATGTGAACGAGGAGAAGGAAGTCGAGTGGCTGGTCTACCAGTATCAGCCCGATAACGTCTTCTTCTCCCATGCGGCTCACCAGGGCAAGGATTGCACCACCTGTCACCCCGACGTGGCCAAGTCCGACACGCCGCCGACCTACTACCAGAACAAGCTCACCGACTACTCCAACGGCGGTTACAAGATCGTCTTCGGACGTGGCGTGGGTGTGGACCCGGCTTACAGCCGCGGTACCATGAAGATGTGGGAATGCGAGCGGTGCCATGCCGAGAACGGCCAGAGCAACGCGTGCTACGTCTGTCATCGATAAGAGTGAGGTGGCGCAATGCTGAATAGAAGAGCTTTTCTGTCGTTTTCCGCGGGTGCCACTGTGGGGCTGATGATCACCCCCATTCCGTGGAAACTGACTGACGACGCGTCCATCTGGACGCAGAACTGGAAGTGGAACCCCAAGGTGCCCAAGAGGGCGATCTATTTCGCCGAAATGGCATCCAAGATGGATCCCTCCGGCGCGGGCATCCGTGTGGCCTCCGTCGAGGGCTGCCCCGTCGGCGTGGCTGGAAATCCCGACCATCCGATGGGCAAGGGCGCCGTGTCCGCCATGGCGGCGGCCGAGATCGGCCTGCTCTACAGCCCCTCGCGTGTGAAGACCCCCATGGTCCGCACCGAGTCCGGCTTCGCGCCCATCTCCTGGGAGAAGGCCGAGGCCATGCTCACCGAGAAGCTCGGTGAGGCCCGTGGCCGCGTGGCCATGGTCAGCGGTGACGAGACCGGTTCCGCCAATGAAATCTTCAACGCGCTGGTTGCCAACCTCGAGGGCGAGTTCTTCATGATGCCCGGCGAGGCTCAGAGCGCCGCGCGTTCCTGGAAGATGATGGGTGGCGAAGGCCAGATTGGCTACGACATCGAGAACGCCGACCACGTGCTGTTCCTCGGCGCCGACGCGCTGGAGTCCTCCGGCACCGCCGTGCGCAACGCTCGTGCCTTCTCCGCCACGCATCCCTCCGGCAAGGAAGCCCTCGCCAAGTACGTCTACGCCGGTCCGGTGCTCAACAGCACCGCCACCGTCTGCGACGAGTGGGTGCAGGCCCGTCCCGGCATGGCCGCCACCGTGGCCATGGGACTCGCCAACATCCTCATGTCCGAGGGAATGACCGCCGCGTTCTCCGGCTTCGACGCCTTCCGCGCCGAGGCTGCCGCGTTCACCCCGGCCCGCGTCGAACGCGAGACCGGCGTGCGCGCCCGCGATCTCATGCGCATGGCCGCCGAACTGCGTTCCGCTCGCCGCCCGCTGGTGGTTGCCGGTTCCGAGTTCGGTCAGGGTGCCGGTGCCCGTGCGGTGCTCGCTTCCCTGGGCCTCAATGCCGTTCTGGGCCGCATCGGCGCAGAGGGCGGCGTGAAGGCCGTGGCCGAGGCTCCGGTGGTGGTGCCCGGTGCCGCGTCCCGCAGCGAGATGTTCCAGGCCGACTTCGTCGCCTTCATGCAGAAGGTGGCCGAGGGCCGTGCCGACGTCGACGTGCTCATGGTGTACGACGCCAACCCCGCCTACGGTCTCCCGCAGGCAGAGATGATGGCCAAGGCCCTCGAAAAGGTGCCCTTCACCGTGAGCTTCAGCTCCTTCATGGACGAGACCGCCAAGACTGCGGACCTCATCCTGCCGTCTTCCATGCCGGTGGAGCGTTACGACGACGTCTACACCCCCTACGGTGCCGCCGAGTCCTGCTACAACGTCAACAGGCCCATCGCCAAGGCCGCCTTTGACACCCGGCACACCGCCGACGTGCTCCTCGGCGCGGCTTCCCGCATGGGCATGGACCTTGGCTTCATTGCCTTCAAGGATGTGCTCAAGGCCAAGACCGTGGCCCTTGGCGCCTCCTGGGGCGATTTGAAGAAGGGACAGACCTGGACCGCAGCCGCCGCCCCCGTGCGTCAGCTGAATATCGCCGCGTGCGCCGTGCCTTCCGTCGAGCCCGCCGGAAACGGTGCGCTGGCCCTCGCTCCGGTTGCCAAGAGCCATCTCGGCAACGGAAAGATCGCGATTCCGCCGAGCAACGTGTCCACCATCCGCGACACCGAGTTCGACGGTTCCGACTGCATGGTGCAGATGAACGCCAAGACCGCCCGCATGAGCGGTGTGAAGGCCGGCCAGAAGGTCAGGCTTTCCGGACCCGGTGGCGAGATGCTCGCCAAGGTCTGCATCACCGAGAAGGTCATGAACGGTGTTGTGGCCGCGCCGCTGGGCTTCGGTCACACCGCTTGGGACGAGTTCTCGTGCGGAATGGGCGATAACGCCTACAAGCTGCTTGCAGCCGTCGCCGAGCCGGAAACCGGCCTCACCGCCTGGTCCGGAACCCGGGTCGAGATCGCCACCGCATAAAAAGAGGTACGCATCATGTCAGCATTCAAAGAGTTCCCTATCAGATGGGGCATGGTCATCGACATAGACAAGTGTACGGGCTGCGGCGCGTGCACGGTGGCCTGCAACAAGGAAAACAATATCGCGCCCCAGCCCCAGCAGCTTGAGCGCATCGCGGGCAAGGGCTTCCCCACCCGCTTCAAGAAGCTGGAGTGGCTGACTGTCTACGAGCTGTCCAACGGCGTGCAGGGTTCCGGTCATGACACCGCCTACCTGCCCCGTCCGTGCATGCAGTGCGGCATGCCCTCGTGCGTGTCCGTGTGCCCGGCAACGGCCACCGACAAGAACGAGAATGGCGGCATCGTCAGCCAGATCTACCCCCGCTGCTTCGGCTGCCGGTACTGCATGGCCTCCTGCCCCTACCACGCCCGCGTGTTCAACTGGGATCAGCCGGTGTACCCCGATGGCATGGAGAAGCAGCTGACCCCCAACGTGTCCGTGCGCTCCCGCGGCGTGGTCGAGAAGTGCAACTTCTGCCACCATCGCTGGATGTACGCCAAGGACGCCGCCCGCGTGGCGGGTGAGGATCCCAATGCGCTGCCCGAGGATGCCTACATCCCGGCCTGCGCCGAGGCTTGCCCCACTGGCGCCATCTACTTCGGCGACGTGAAGAATCCCGAGCACAAGGTCTACGAGCTGATCCACAGCCCCTACACCTTCCGTCTGCTCGAACGCCTCGGCACCGACCCGCAGGTTTACTACATGAGCAAGCGCGAGTGGGTCCGCAGGCAGGGCGACAACTACCTCGAAAATGAAGCGGGCCCCGTGGCCCACGGCAATGGAGGTCTCCATGGATAGAGCTCTCTGGCCTGAAGGAGTCGAGCGCTGCTCGCTCGGCAAATTCCTGCTGTGGCTTGGTTTTGTCGGCGTGATCCTGGCTGCCGGTCTCTACGAGTTCTTCATGATCCTCGTGCCCGACGGTCTGGCCCGTACCGCGCTCGACAACTACTTCGGATTCGGCCTCTGGATCACCTTCGACCTCGCGGTCATCGCCCTCGGCGCCGGTGCGTTCTTCACCGGTCTGCTCAAGTATATCCTCGATATCAAGGAGCTTGAGAAGATCGTGAACCTCACCGTCATCGTCGGCTTCATCTGCTACTCCGGCGCCATGCTCGTCCTGGCTCTGGACGTGGGTCAGCCGCTGCGGTCGTGGTTCGGTTACTGGCATGCCAACGTGCACTCGATGCTGACAGAAGTTATGTTCTGCATCACCTGCTACCTGTGCGTGCTGGCCATCGAGTTCCTGCCGAACATCCTTGAGAACAGGAAGCTCAACGAGATTCCCTACCTGCACAATCTCGCGCACAACATGCACGTTGTGATGCCGCTGATCGCAGGTCTGGGCGCGTTCCTGTCCACCTTCCACCAGGGCTCCCTCGGCGGCATGTACGGCGTGCTCTTCGCTCGTCCCTACATCCTGCGCGACGGATTCTTCATCTGGCCGTGGACGTTCTTCCTGTTCGTGCTGTCCGCCGTTGCCTCCGGTCCCTGCTTCTCCGTGCTCGTCGTGAAGATCATGGAGCTCCTGACCGGCAAGCAGCTCGTGGACTACAAGGTCAAGGCTCTGATGTGCAAGATCGCCGGCACCATGCTGTGCCTGTACCTGTTCTTCAAGTTCGCCGACACCTGGGCTTGGGCCACTGACGTCCTGCCCCGCTCCGGCCTGACTTGGGACCAGATGTTCAACAGCGATCTCGGATACGGCGAGTGGCTGCTGTGGGTCGAAATCGGCCTGTGCGGCGTCCTGCCCGCCATCCTGCTCATGGTGCCCAGATTCCGGAATACTCCGGCCCTTCTGTACACCGCCGCCATCCTGAACTGCACCGGCGTGACCATCAACCGTTACGTCTTCACCGTTCAGGCTCTGGCCATCCCGGTCATGCCCTTCGACCAGTGGTACAATTACGTGCCGAACTGGGCCGAGTGGGCGCCGTCCATCGGCGTGCTGGCCTACGGCGCGCTGCTCCTGTCCCTGTCCTACCGCTATCTGCCGGTCTTCCCGCAGGAGATCGAGCTGAACTACAGGAAGCAGGCCCCGGCCGCTCCCGCAGCTCCCGTCGAGGAGCCCAAGGAGGCCGAGGAGGCCACCGCTACCGCCTAGCGTTCGGACACTGCGCTGACGCAGTATACGGCCCGGTCGGAGCAATCCGACCGGGCCTTTTCTTTGCGGAAAAGCGCGAGGCCGCACGCTGTCATACGCAGTGCGGTTCCCCAGCGATTCTGGCAAAGGACGCGGGTTGCAGATGGCTGCACGTTTAGTTGGTAAAAGGGCGTTGTGCTGCGCCATGCGGGTACGTCGCACGGATGCGCGGTATCGATTTGACGGATGGTTTGACGCATTGTGCATCGATATGTGTCGCATGTGTGGGGCGCAATGAGACGTTGTATCGAGAGTGGGTTCGGAGTTGTTGACTGGCGGGGCTTCACCGTTTATCGTCGTTGAACGATTAAGACGGAGGAAACATGCAGTCCGACGAAGATCGACAGGGTGCGGCGCAGATTGCGGTCATGACTGACCGGCGGTTTCTTGCCGATATATGCAAGGCCCTCGGGCACCCGGTGCGCCTGCGCATGATCGCCTTCATTCGCGACGCCGGGCAGTGCCTGTGCGGCGATATCGTTGACGCGCTACCGCTGGCGCAGTCCACGGTCAGCCAGCATCTCAAGGTGCTCCGGCAGGCCGGACTGGTCCGCGCGGTCTCCGACGGAGTGCGCATGCGCTATAGCGTCGATGCGGACGCCATCGAACGGTTCAAGCGGAAGATTTTGTCATTGTGAATGCAATGCCTGAGGGTCAGGCAAAGGGTAGCGATATGGATAAGCTCGAAAAGCGGGATACGGAACTCGGCAAGGCCGAGGCTATCGTACCGTTGGTCGAGGGCGCGTTCTGCATGATCAGACGTCCCTCGGGCTGCGGCGAGGAGCCTGGCTGAGGGCCGCGTCCCGGGCCCGGGTTCGGGCCTGAAAACAAACCCGGCTACACGGTGTGCCACTTCGTCCGCGATTTTGCGCGCACGCCGGTGGGCCATGTGCCGCGCGTCATGTCGTACATGACCCCGCGTGATTGGGCGGGGAGCGCTTTCGCTCGGCTTGGTGTCATCCGCGACAACTACAAGGTCGTCCCCGGCCTGTACTGCGTGGGCTTCCCCGACGAGGATTCGCCGGTCATCGTTTCGGCCAACTACAAGCTCACCTTCGATGCCCTCCGGCGCGAGCTGTCCGGCATCGACGCGTGGATTCTCGTCGTGGACACGCGGGGAATCAACGTGTGGTGCGCGGCGGGCAAGAATCTCTTCTCGTCGGAGGAAGTGGCGAGGGTCGTTCGCGCCGCACGGCTGAGCGAGGTCGTCTCGCATCGGCGGCTCATCCTGCCGCAGCTTGCTGCCACGGGCGTCGGAGCGCGCAAGGTCAAGAAGCTGTGCGGGTTCGACGTCGTGTTCGGGCCTGTCCGTGCGAGCGATCTCCAGCGCTATTTCGAGAACGGGTCCGAGGCCACGCCGGATATGCGCGAGGTGACGTTCACGCTTGCCGAACGCGCCGTGCTCATTCCTGTCGAGCTTGTATTGCTCTGGAAGACGATGCTTACGGCGCTGTGCGTCGCCTTTGTCCTGTCGGGAGTGGGGCCGGACGTGTTTTCGTTCTCCGCCGCCGCCGAGAGGGTGGGGGATGTGGCGCTGGCGCTGGTGGCCGGAGTCGTGTCGGGCGCCGTTGTGGTTCCGCTACTCCTGCCGTGGCTTCCGGGGACGGCCTTCTCCGTGAAGGGGCTGTGGCCCGGAGTGTTCGCGGCGGCGGGGCTGCTGACTGTCATGGGCATGGACGAGCCAATGGCCGGTGCGGCGCTCGCCGCGTTGAGCGTGAGCGTGAGCAGTTACATGGCCATGAATTTTACGGGGTCCACGCCCTTCACCTCGCCGTCCGGCGTCGAGCGCGAGATGCGTTCGGCCATGCCGTGGCAGCTTGGGGGGCTTCTCGTGTGGGCCGTGCTGTGGGTCGCGCTGCGTTTCGCGGCATGATGGAGGGCTGACGAATGGAAGGTTTCAGATACATCCCCGGCGTGGTGTCGCTGGAATTCGACGAGAAGGCGTGCGTGGGCTGCGGCCTGTGCATTCAGGTCTGCCCGCATAGGGTCTTCGAACTGGTTGCCGGACGCGCGCGCATGCGCGACCGCGACGCCTGCATCGAATGCGGAGCCTGCGCCCTCAATTGCCCGCCCGAGGCGATACGCGTTACACCCGGCGTCGGCTGCGCCGCACACATCATCAAAAGCTGGCTCGCCACCCTCGGCTTGTGTCGCTCCTCGTCGTCCTGCTGCTGAGGCGCGCACAATACGTCACGCAAAGCGGCCCGATCGGTTCATCCGGTCGGGCCGTTTTTTTGCGTCTGTGGATGGCCCGTTTGTCGGGACGAATGCGTTACGATGTCCGTACATACGGTGCGTCGCGTGAAGAGCGTCGGCATTGCGCGGGCTGACAGGATGGGAAATATGGAATAGACATGCGTGGAAAATTCATCGTCAAGAATGGAGATAACGCATGTGTGGTAGTGATGTCTCGGATTGGCGGCCATTGTATCGCTATTGGGGCAAGGCTGGTGATTGCGAGGATGGTGCAGTCGGCTTCCATCCGCTCGTCCTCCACAACGTCGATGTTGCCGCAGTGGCAATTGCTCTCTTTGACGCAGATGCGTTGATCGCGCGGCGGATGGAGGCGTTGTCGCCTGTTCCTATTGCCGAACTGCGATCGCTCGTAGCCTTTTTTGCGGCCATTCACGATATGGGGAAGTTTTCGAGAATCTTTCAGAGCAAGAGGGCGGACCTGTGTGCGCGTACGGGAATTGCTCCGTGGGGACGGGCATGCGATGCGCAGAGCGGACATCACACGCGGCTCGGGTTCGCGTTCTGGAAGCTTTTCGAGGTGGACTTTACCGAATCGTGTGGACTTTCAACAGGCGAGGCGTTCGAACCCTTGTGCAACGCCGCCTTTGGACATCACGGGGAACCTCTGGCCGAGAGTGTGGTGCCACGGCGTTTTTCGGCAGACGTCGAGGATGATGCTCGGGCATGGTTCAATCAGTGCGCCAAATGGTTCCTGTTTGGCGGCATGCCCGGTTTTGCCCCCGTGGGCCTTGATGATGATTGGGATCAGACGACTTTTCCCGGCTGCTCGTGGCTCATGGCTGGATTGCTTGTCCTTGCTGACTGGATCGGCTCCAACGACCTCTGGTTTCCCTATGTCGATTCGTGCCCTGCGCCACGGCAATATTGGGATGATGCCACCGCCAGAGCGCGCTTGGCACTTGCCCGGACCGGTGTGTTGCCTGCGGCTCCCTCGCCTGCACGATCCTTTTTCGACCTGCTGCCGCACATGCCCGCGGACGTCATCCCATACCCCATGCAGCGAGCTGTGCTGGACCTGCCGCTGCAAACAGATCCCGAGCTTCTCATCTGCGAAGACCTGACAGGAGGTGGCAAGACCGAGAGCGCCTTGCTGGTCGCACATCGTGCTATGCGTAGTGGGCAGGCTTCCGGGCTGTACGTTGGTCTGCCGACCATGGCGACGGCCAACGCCATGTACTCGCGCCTATCCGAGACCTATCGGGCCTTGTTCGCGTCGCCGGATGCCTCGCTGGTCGCTGCGCATGGCGGACGCCTGCTGAATCGTGCCTTCATGGAGAGCGTGACCCCGCTTGCGCCCATGGGGCTGGAGCAGGTTCCTTCGCGTTCGGAGGATGGCGAGGATGCCGGAGCCGTGTGCAGTGCATGGATTGCCGACAATCGTAAGAAGGCGCTGTTGGCCCCGTGCGGCGCTGGAACGCTCGATCAGGCACTGCTCGGGATTCTGCCTTCGCGGCATCAGGCATTACGCCTTTACGGTCTGGCGCGCTCGGTGCTCATTGCCGACGAGATCCATGCCTACGATGATTATACCGCGCGGCTTCTGGAGCGTCTGCTAACCTTTCATGCAGCTTTCGGGGGGACGGCTGTCCTTCTGTCGGCGACGTTGCCGCATGCCATGCGGGCGCGCTTCATCGCCGCATGGGCGAAGGGGCGCGAGTTGGCCGGAGTGGAGGCTGACGCGGCGTTGCCGACGGAGAAGGGGTTTCCGCTTCTCACCCGCGTGACCGACGGTGGCGTAGAGGCCGCTGGAATTGGCACGACGCGTACGCTCAATGTGAAAATTCGTCCGGTGCATGACGAGCTGGATATGTACGATGCAATGGCGAAGGCGCATCGGGTTGGCGCGTGCGCATGCTGGATTCGGAACACGGTAGACGATGCGTTGGCCGCTCGTCGGAGGTTGGTGGAGGAATACGGCATTCCCGAGGCCATGATTACGTTATTCCACGCGCGCTATGCCGGGTGTGATCGGGCCGTCATCGAGTCGGATGTTCTGTCGCGGTTCGGGCGGGATTCCACGCCGGAAAAGCGCGCCGGGCGGATACTTATTGCCACGCAGGTTGCGGAGCAGTCTCTTGATCTGGATTTCGATGTGCTGTTGTCGGACCTTGCGCCCATGGAACTCATGATCCAGCGGGCGGGGCGCTGCCATCGTCACAAGCGTGCGCAGCGGCCAGTGGGATTCGATACGGCGCAAATGTTTGTTCTGATGCCGCATCCGGAAGATGATGCGGACGAAAATTGGTACGCTGCATATTTCGCCAAGGGGCAATATGTCTATCCTAATCATGCGTTGCTGTGGCGAACGGCGCGGCTGCTGCGGGACCGGGGCCAGCTTGTGCTGCCAGAGGATGCGCGGGCGCTGGTGGAGGGCGCATATCAGGGCGACGCTCCGGAGGGGTTGCAGAGCAAGGACGATTGGGCTTTTGGCGATAGGGCGTCCAAGCGGAGCATGGCACAGTTCGCAGCTTTGGATTTTGCTGATGGCTATGCGCGGGCGGGGGATGGCATGCGTTGGGATAGGGATGTGAAGACCCCGACGCGTCTTGGCGAGGAAACGCGTCAAGTGCGGCTCGTTCGGTGCGAGCCAGAGGGGTTGCGGCTCTGGGCGGATATGCGGGGAGGCAATGTCGGCATGACGGCCTGTCTTGCCTCGGAGCTTCGGATTGGTGCATGGAAGATCGCAGAGCCCGAACTCTCGCGTGATGAGACGCAAGCTTTGACGGATTTTGCACAGACCCTGCCGGACAAGGCGCACTGGTGTATGCTTTTGCCACTTTGTCCGTGCGGTGAAGGCGGATGGTCGGCAACCGTTCGCGATGGGCAGGGTCGGTTGAGAAGGGTGTTTTATGGTTCGGATGGCCTGTTCTTTGGAGAAGCGGAAGACGTGTAATTTGGGCGAAAAATGCGCCTGAATAATCGGTAGATTTTGAATGTGGATTATTGTTCAATTATTCCATACTCTTCCCGGAAGAGTGTTCCCCGCGCACGCGGGGATGAACCGGCCGCATTGAGCACGGCTGGAGCCTCGGCCTTGTGTTCCCCGCGCACGCGGGGATGAACCGTCGGTAAGCGTCACGTTGAAGGCAATGGCCGTGTGTTCCCCGCGCACGCGGGGATGAACCGATTCGAAACCTTGTCTTTCAAAACCTCTATATGTGTTCCCCGCGCACGCGGGGATGAACCGGAAGTTGGCGGCGGGCTGAAGCAACTGTATTGGTGTTCCCCGCGCACGCGGGGATGAACCGCGTATGAAAAATCAATTTCAACGCTGTAATGAGTGTTCCCCGCGCACGCGGGGATGAACCAGATGAATCCTTTATTTTGTTCAAAAATAACGGAGTGTTCCCCGCGCACGCGGGGATGAACCGCGCGGGGAACGCACGAGGCCGCAGGGGTAGTCGTGTTCCCCGCGCACGCGGGGATGAACCGCTTTACAGGTCGTTTCAGGCTGGGGCTGTGGAGTGTTCCCCGCGCACGCGGGGATGAACCGTTTATCCTGCGATTATTTATTGTGGAATGAACGTGTTCCCCGCGCACGCGGGGATGAACCGACAAATAAATCAGCAGACATTGTGATAATTAAGTGTTCCCCGCGCACGCGGGGATGAACCGCATTAAAGCTTGGGTTGATTGATAGCATCAAAGTGTTCCCCGCGCACGCGGGGATGAACCGTATTAATATAGGAAATGTTATTCCTACCAATAGTGTTCCCCGCGCACGCGGGGATGAACCGGCGTTTTGCCCGGCGAATGCGGTGTTAGTGCCGTGTTCCCCGCGCACGCGGGGATGAACCTTCTGGCGAGTGTACTTGACAGCACCTTCGGACGTTCCCCGCGCACGCGGGGATGAACCGCTCCGCAGCAAAGGCAAAATCTAAAGGAGACTGTGTTCCCCGCGCACGCGGGGATGAACCGATTATAGACCTCGACGCAAAATTCCCAACCATGTGTTCCCCGCGCACGCGGGGATGAACCGCATCCGCCTGTCTGACGACGTGATAGATTGGGTGTTCCCCGCGCACGCGGGGATGAACCGCCGTTGCGTAGACCAACAGCGTTTGCGCGACGGTGTTCCCCGCGCACGCGGGGATGAACCGTACGGCTCGTCCGACGGTGACCGCCAGTACCTGTGTTCCCCGCGCACGCGGGGATGAACCGCGTGTATAGGACTCGCGGCGCACGGCATCGAGGTGTTCCCCGCGCACGCGGGGATGAACCGAGGTATACCCAAGCCCAGCAAATGACTGGACGGTGTTCCCCGCGCACGCGGGGATGAACCGGTCGCGGAGCAGGGCAAGCTGACATCGACAGCGTGTTCCCCGCGCACGCGGGGATGAACGGGCCCTCCCCCTGTGCACCGCCAGCTGGAACGAGTGTTCCCCGCGCACGCGGGGATGAACGGTGGGCGAGCATCACGGCCTTCGGGGGGCAAGGTGTTCCCCGCGCACGCGGGGATGAACCGACGCGGGAGCTTTTGGAACGCTGGTGACGGTCGTGTTCCCCGCGCACGCGGGGATGAACCGATAAACTTGCCCTTCAAGTGAGCGAGCTGATCGTGTTCCCCGCGCACGCGGGGATGAACCGTCCGCCGTGGTCTCGCGTCCCTCGATGTTCAGGTGTTCCCCGCGCACGCGGGGATGAACCGCTCCCATGTTGCGCCGGGAGCCTTCTGCAGGCGTGTTCCCCGCGCACGCGGGGATGAACCGGCGGAAGCATGGAATTCCTGACCCATCAGGGCGTGTTCCCCGCGCACGCGGGGATGAACCAAAGAACCGACACCGCTCACATTATCGGTGAACGTGTTCCCCGCGCACGCGGGGATGAACCGAAAATGGCCCACCTTTCGATGGGCCAACTAGGGTGTTCCCCGCGCACGCGGGGATGAACCGGCTGATATCGATAGTGCGGTAGCCTACTACGGGTGTTCCCCGCGCACGCGGGGATGAACCGTTCACATACGGCGGATTAATCGGCATTGCGCAGTGTTCCCCGCGCACGCGGGGATGAACCGATCAGATGATTCGACTTACGCGCACTGGTCCAGTGTTCCCCGCGCACGCGGGGATGAACCGTTCACACTGATTCATGGCGTTAGCTCCATCTGGTGTTCCCCGCGCACGCGGGGATGAACCCCCACGCGTTCCGTTTCGTCCACCTCGACGCTCGTGTTCCCCGCGCACGCGGGGATGAACCGCGGGCCGCTGTGCGCCGGGTGCTGCGCATCGAGTGTTCCCCGCGCACGCGAGGATGAACCGACGGGGGGTAGGCTGCCCAGTCCCGTGCAGGGTGTTCCCCGCGCACGCGGGGATGAACCGAAATCCGAGATTCTCTACGCCGTGACTGACCGGTGTTCCCCGCGCACGCGGGGATGAACCGGCCGCTTCCTGTGCAGGGGTCATGTTCCCCCAGTGTTCCCCGCGCACGCGGGGATGAACCGATGTTTGGTGTCCTTCTGGTATACTGCTTGTTTGTGTTCCCCGCGCACGCGGGGATGAACCGGACTCCTGGAACATATCGGCAAGAGGCGCGCTGTGTTCCCCGCGCACGCGGGGATGAACCGACTCCGCGCCAACCTAGACGCGGAGCATAAATGTGTTCCCCGCGCACGCGGGGATGAACCGGCCTCCAATGGGGCCTGCTATTGCTGTTCCTAGTGTTCCCCGCGCACGCGGGGATGAACCGGTGTTCCAATCACTTGGTGCAACCACTAAACGGTGTTCCCCGCGCACGCGGGGATGAACCGATGCGCCGCAACTCGTCGCCTGTTTTGCCAGTGTGTTCCCCGCGCACGCGGGGATGAACCGTCGGGCAACGCCGTCTCTGATCCCGTGGTGTGGTGTTCCCCGCGCACGCGGGGATGAATTTGCTTCTGTGATTTGCTGGGTGACTTTTTGTGAGCCTCCGAGAGAGTATTGGAGGTAGATATTCTGATATTGTTTTTTGTGCTTTCGGATAGACTTTCCTTTTCCTTTGAACAGGGGTAACGGAAATCAATTTGCACTCAATTGAGATCCATGGAGAAACCCCATGTTCAATCTGCTTGAAGAACGATGGCTTCCCGTAATCCGCGCCGATGGGACACAGGGCGTGATTGCGCCGTGGGAGATTGCTGCGGGGGGGTCGCTTCCCGTGGCGCTTCATGTGCCCCGGCCGGATTTCAGGGCGGCCATGATGGAGTTCCTTGTGGGACTTCTACAGACAGTGCGGCCTCCAGCGAGACGCAAGGATTGGCTGGCTCAATTGCGCCAGCCACCATCGCCGGACGAACTGCGTCAGGCCATGCGCCCGCATGTGCCATTCTTTGAACTCTTTGGGCAACGTCCGCTCTTCTTGCAGGACCTGACGCTCGAAGCTCCCGCCAAGGCGAAGGATTTTTCCGACATCTCCGCCTTGCTCATTGATTCCCCCGGCGAAAACACCCTCAAGAATAACGGCGATTTCTTCGTCAAGCGTGGGCGCGTCAACGCGTTGTGTCCTGCCTGCGCCGCCATGGCCCTCTTCACGATGCAGGCCTTCGCCCCGGCCGGAGGCGCTGGGATTCGGACCTCACTTCGCGGCGGCGGACCGCTCTCAACCATGGTCGACATGGTTCGTGACGACGGCTCGGCGTCAACGCTCTGGGAAAAGCTCTGGCTCAACGTGTTGTGCTTGCAGACTCGTGCCGCGAGCGTGCAACCCGCACCAACGGAGTTGGCCGGGGTGGTCTATCCGTGGGCGGCTCCGACCCGCACCAGTGAGGGGGGAGAGCAAACCCATCCGGAGGACGTACATTGGCTTCAGGCCTACTGGGGCATGCCTCGCCGGGTTGTGCTCGTGCCGGAGGATGCTGAATCCGGCGAGGTCTGTGATGTCTGCGGTGCGCAGTCCGCGAGGATGGTTCGCCGGATGTATGCCCGGAAGGGAGGCACGAATTATGGCCCGACATGGCAGCATCCGCTGACGCCCTATCGCGATCAGAACGACAAGCCGCCCCTGTCCATCAAAGGCTCCGCCAATGTTACAGGCTACGGCCACTGGCTGGGTGTGGTCTACGACCAGTTGACTGCAAAGGGCATCAGGCGCTCGGCCAACGTGGCTCATGTTCACGAGTCCTTGAATGACGCGCTACATCTCGGTGTGAATGTCGCCGGGTACGACATGGACAACATGAAGGCCCGCCAGTGGTGCGAATCCACGTTCCCGGTCTATCCGGTGGCGGAAGATCGGCTAGCGGATTTCCGTGGCTGCATCGAAATGATGGTGGCGGCTGCGGACAAGGCGAGGATGAATCTGGCGGGCATGCTCAAGGAAGCGCTGGTCAACGAGGCCGGACACAAGCAGGCCTCGGTGGACAAAACCGTTTTCGCCAATGCGCAGGCTGAACTCTGGAGTCGGACCGAGGCGCGGTTCTACGAATTGGCCAAGGACGCCGCGAGAAGTGAGGGACAGAAGGACGAGGATCGCGTCAAGGACGCGTGGCGCGACCATCTGTGCCGGACCGCTCAGGATATCTTCCATGGCCTTGCGGAATCCGGCCGTGTTTTGCCGGAGCGCATCCGCCGAGTATGCGATGCAAGCCGAAAACTGTGGGCCTTCAACGACAAGGCCTTGCGCAAGATACTGGAGCTTCCCGAAAGAGGAGGTGCGAGATGATTCCCTTCAAGGATGACGCATTCATGACCGCCATCAGCGAATGGTGGGAAAGTCTGGAAGATGATCGTGGGCAGCGGGCAGCCTTGCGGCGTTGTGCCGGAAAGCCCGGTGATGCATCTCTGCTCCCGGAATACCACAGAGGCTTCGTGCGCTTTCTGAAAACGCGCGGGTTCAATCTCGATGACCGCGACTGGGAAAACATTGCGCCAGCCGTCGTGGTGCTTGCCTGTGCCAAGCGACTTTCCGATACGAGCCTGCCCCGGCTCATGGCGCAGTCCGACAAGGGAAGCGAGCTGGTGCGCGATGCACGCTTCCGAAGGCTTCTGGCCATCCGCGACAGGGACGGGCTGGCCCTTGGCCTGTGCCGGTTGGTCAAGCAACTTGACGGACAGTGCAACGCGCAAAGCGTTCTGAAGAGCGTCGTGTTTTGGAATGACATGACGCGGCGCGCATGGGCGCGGGAATATTATTCGGTTCAGCAGCAGTAGTTCGACATATCTCAAGGAGAACGATCATGCAGAAATATATTCAGCTTCATGTTTTGACCAGCTACCCGGCCTCCAATTTGAACCGTGACGACCTCGGCCGTCCGAAGACCGTCGTCATGGGCAATTCCCAGCGCCTGCGGATTTCTTCGCAGAGTGTGAAGCGTGCGTGGCGCACGTCGGAGCTTTTCCAGCAGGAACTTGGAGCCGAGATTGGCGTGCGGACAAAAAGCATCGGCATCTACGTGCATCAGGCGCTGACGACGGGCGTGGGCTTCGGTGATGCCATGGAGGGCGCGTCGGGCGGTAGCCTGCCGACCATCAAGGACAAGGCTGCCCGTGAAATCGCGCGCGCCATCGCTGGCGTGTTTCGTGCCAACAAGAGCGCCGAGAAGGGCAAAAAGGACGAAGAAGCCAAGGCCAAGGCGGAATTGGAGAAAGAGCCGCTTGCTCACTTGTCCCGCGCGGAGCTTGCGGGGATTGCCGCGTTGGTCGAGGAATGCCGGGAGAGCGGCAAGACGCCCGAGAAGGACGCCCTTGAACTCCTGCGTCGGGACAATATGGCCGTTGATATTGCGTTGTTTGGACGCATGCTGGCCAAGAACAAGCCTTTCAACATCGAGGCCGCTGTGCAGGTTGGTCATCCCATGACCGTGCATTCCGTGGAGGTCGAGGACGATTTCTTCACGGCAGTGGACGATCTCAATCGCGACAGCACCGGAGCGGGGCACATGGGTGTCTCGGAATATGGTGCGGGCCTGTTTTATCATTACATCTGCATCGACACGGAATTGCTCGTGCGGAACCTGAACGGCAACGAGGAATTGGCGGAGCGCGCCGTGCGGGCGCTGACCAAGGCCTGCTGCATGATCAGCCCCACGGGCAAGCAGAACAGCTATGCCTCTCGCTCCTACGCGTCCTACTGCCTTGCCGAGCGGGGGGACATCCAGCCGCGTACGCTGGCCGCCGCGTATCTGGAGCCGCTTGATTTCAAGCCGGAGGTGGAAGCCGTCAACTATTCAGGATGTGCTGATTCTGAAAGGAAAAATCTCTTTAACCGTGCCGTGACCGAACTCACCACCCTGCGCGAGAACTATGGCAAGGTCTACGGCTTCCAGACTGAATCCGCGTCGTTCAATGTTCCCAAAGGAGTCGGCTCGCTGGACGAAATCTGCAATTTCATCACGGAGTAGGCCATGCGTAGGCATTTGGTCTTTACACTCCATGGCCCGTTGCAGGCGTGGGGAACCGTGGCCGTGGGCGAAGTGCGCCCCGTGTCCGGCCATCCCACACGTTCCGGCATTCTCGGGCTGCTGGCCGCGGCGCTGGGTGTTCGTAGGGATGAAACTTCGCGCCTTGGCGCATTGCATGAGGGGTATGGCGTAGCCGTCCGGGTGGACGCGCCCGGCGTGCGTATGCTCGACTATCACACCGTGCAGACTCCGGGGCAGAAGTCGAAGCGCGAGTTCTACTGCCGCAGGGACGAACTGGTCCAGAAGCTCGAACCGTTCGAGGAATTGAACACCATCCTCTCGACGCGCGAATACGTCGCGGACGCGTGCTTCACGGCATGCGTCTGGGCGGAGGAGGGTGCGCCGTGGAGCGTGGAGCAAATGCGCGATGCGCTCATGCGGCCACGGTTCACGCCGTACCTCGGGCGCAAGAGTTGCGTTGCCGCACCGTTCGTTCCGCAGGTGATCGAGGCTGACGAAGCGGGGGCGGCATTTGCCCTCTACGGCTATGTCCCGGAGGTTCTTAGTCGGGTGAAGGCGCGGGATTCGCGCGATGTCTTTACCGATCCGGGCGGCGTTGACGGCGTGCCAGAGCAGGTCTTCACCGTGCGTGACAGGATGCTAGCCCCGGCCACGCGGCGCTTCGACGTGCGCGCCGAGCAGCTTTTCCGCATCAACCAGCATGGCGAGGGGTAGCGCATCATGTATATGAGCAGAATCGTCTTCGACCCGAGGGCGTTGATTCGCAACCACCTCTATGACGAGCATCAGGCGCTGTGGAAGGTCTTTTCCGACGGACCGGAGCGCAGGCGGGACTTCCTGTTTCGCCGGATCGAAACGGATGGGGCGCGTGGAGCGGGGGCTGGCGACGTGGCCTACCTCGCTGTGTCGAAACGTCCGCCCGTGGAGTCTGGACTGATCCGACGTGTTGACGTGAAGGAATATGCGCCTCGGGTCGACGCGGGAGAGCGCGTGCTCTTCTCCTTGCGCGTGAATCCTGTCCGCAAGATTCATGACGAGAACGGGCGGCAGGTGCGCTACGACATCGTGCAGGATCTGCGGATGCGCATGATGAGCGAGGGGGTTGCAAAGGACAAGCTCCCCACCCGTCAGGAATTGGCCGAGGAGGCCATCGAAGCGTGGCTGGCGCAGCGTAGCGCCGGGTTCGGGTTCGATGTCGAACGGGCCGAAGGTTGGCGCGGGGCGGGGATGAACCTCGTGGTTGAACGCTATGAATATGACACCTTCCGCAAGCCCAAGGGCGGGGGGCGGGTGACGGTCGCCACGGTGGACCTTCGAGGATTTGCCACAGTGACGGACCCCGAGGCGCTGACTCGTGCTCTATACGAGGGGATTGGCCCGGCCAAGGCCTTTGGCTGCGGGTTGCTGCTGATTCGTCGAGCATGACGAGAGGCCTTTGAAGGTCGAGTCCTGCGGGGGAATTCTCCACGATGCAGGCCAAATCGAAAGGAGCGAAGCCATGCTTCCGAAACTCAAGCCATTGGCTGTGAAGGAGCGGCTCTCGCTCCTTTTCCTTGGCCGGGGGCAGTTGGATGTGCAGGATGGGGCTTTTGTCCTCGTGGATTGCGAGGGGGTTCGGACGCATATCCCTGTTGGCGGAGTGGCGTGCCTCATGCTGGAGCCGGGAACTCGCGTCTCGCATGCGGCTGTCGTGCTGGCCGCGAGGGCCGGGACGCTTCTCGTCTGGACCGGTGAGGCCGGAGTGCGCGTCTATTCCGCAGGGCAGCCCGGCGGTGCGCGTTCCGACAGGCTTCTCTATCAGGCGCAACTGGCGCTAGAGCCAGCGGCGCGTCTGAAGGTGGTGCGGCGGATGTTCGCATTCCGTTTTGGCGAGGAGCCGCCGGAGAAGCGGAGTGTCGAGCAGCTTCGTGGTATTGAGGGAACGCGGGTTCGCGCCATCTATGCGCAGTTGGCCAAGTCGTTTGGGGTTGCGTGGAACCGCAGGGACTACGATCCGCACGAGTGGGGAGCGGGGGACGTGGTGAACCGCTGCCTGAGTTCGGCAACAGCTTGCCTGTACGGCGTGAGCGAGGCGGCGATTCTGGCGGCTGGCTATGCTCCGGCCATAGGTTTTCTGCATACGGGAAAGCCGCGGTCCTTCGTCTACGACATTGCGGACCTGTTCAAGTTCGAAACCGTCGTGCCCGTGGCGTTCCGCGTGGCGAGCCGGAATTCGTCCGACCCCGAGGGCGAGGTGCGACGTGCCTGCCGGGATGCGTTCCGCAAGACGAAGCTGCTGCACAAGATTATTCCAACCATCGAGGATGTGCTGGCCGCTGGTGAGATTCCAGTTCCGGAGCCGCCCGAGGACGCTGTGGGACCAGCTTTCAGTGACGAGGAGGGGATTGGCGATGCTGGTCATCGTAACTGAAAATGTCCCGCCTCGGTTGCGGGGGCGGCTTGCGGTGTGGCTGTTGGAGATACGGGCGGGAGTGTTTGTTGGGAACTACTCCGTCCGCGTGCGCGATATGGTCTGGAAACAGGTCGAGGCGGGCGTTGAGGATGGTAACGCCGTGATGGTCTGGTCCGCCGCTACGGAAAGCGGCTTCGATTTCAGGACGATTGGTCCCAACAGGCGACTGCCGAAGGACATGGACGGCATCCTCCTGTGCGCCTTCCATCCCGAGCGGGAGGCTGGTGTTGGCGAACAGCGGGGAAGCCTAAAAACGGACAGAGAAAATCGGTAGATTTTTGTCGAGCATTTTTGTTCAATGAAATCCGAAAGTTGCAGGAAGAGTGTTCCCCGCACGCGCGGGGATGAACCGACATTCCTGAACGGCTATATGAGCAGTGGGAAGTGTTCCCCGCACGCGCGGGGATGAACCGGATGATCATCGCCCGCGACATTCCGGAAGTCCGTGTTCCCCGCACGCGCGGGGATGAACCGAGATTTGGGCCGACTCCGGAGCCAGACCCAGAGTGTTCCCCGCACGCGCGGGGATGAACCGGATCCCGGTCAGTTTATCTTGAAGGCGAAAGAGTGTTCCCCGCACGCGCGGGGATGAACCGGCCATAGAGGCAGAGAGAAGGGCATTGCCCCAGTGTTCCCCGCACGCGCGGGGATGAACCGAACACCCCCTGACCAAGAATCAGCCCCAGGGTGTGTTCCCCGCACGCGCGGGGATGAACCGGTCCCGTCGAATTTTCCTGTGCATCGGTGGTAGTGTTCCCCGCACGCGCGGGGATGAACCGTGGGCTGTATCCGCAGTTGGATGCGGCCGTACGTGTTCCCCGCACGCGCGGGGATGAACCGACGGTCGCGCAACTGGGCACTGCATCAGACCTGTGTTCCCCGCACGCGCGGGGATGAACCGACGTTTTCGGGACCGGGCGGAGAATTCTGTAAGTGTTCCCCGCACGCGCGGGGATGAACCGGGGTGTGAAGTGGCTTCTTTTGGGCGGCAGGGGTGTTCCCCGCACGCGCGGGGATGAACCGTTGAATATGAAAGTCTGAATTTCCCAAAGGTGGTGTTCCCCGCACGCGCGGGGATGAACCTAGACACCAGCAATGCAACGTCTGCTCTGCATTGTGTTCCCCGCACGCGCGGGGATGAACCGGATTCGGAAAACGTGTCGGCGGCGATGTTGCCGTGTTCCCCGCACGCGCGGGGCCGCATGAGAATGTCCCGAGGGGGACGCGTCGCCCATCGAACGGGCGCGAGGCGTGGGGTGCGCTGTGGGCGCGGTTGAGTGTCGCTCAGCCGCGCCCGGTCGTTTCAGCGGGCCTGCGCGCGGTTGGGGTCGAAGGCGTCGCGCACGGCTTCGCCGATGAAGACGAGGAGCATGAGCAGCCCGCCAAGGACGGCGAAGGCTGAGAGTCCGATCCATGGGGCCTGGATGTTGGCCTTGCCCTGCGCGAGGAGTTCGCCGAGGGCCGGGGAGTCCGGCGGCAGGCCGAAGCCGAGGAAGTCCAGTGAGGTGAGCGTGGTGATTGAGCCGTTGAGGATGAATGGCAGGAAGGTGATGGTGGCGACCATGGCGTTGGGCAGGATGTGCCGGAACATGATCACCCTGTCCGTGACGCCGAGGGCACGTGCGGCCTGAACGTAGCAGAGGTTGCGCCCACGCAGAAATTCCGCCCGCACGATGTCAACCAGTCCCATCCAGCTAAACAGCAGCATGATGCCGAGGAGCATCCAGAATGTCGGCTCCACGAAGCTGGCGAGGATGATGAGCAGATAGGTCAGCGGCAGGCCGCCCCAGACCTCCATGAAGCGTTGGCCCGCGATGTCGAGCCAGCCGCCATAGTAGCCGAATGTCGCGCCGACGCAGACGCCGATGATGGACCCGAAAGCCGCCAGTGCAAGGCCGAAGAGCACGGAGAGCCTGAAGCCGTAAAGCAGACGCGCGAAGACGTCTCGTCCGCTGTCGTCCGTGCCGAGGATGTTGTCGCGGGTGGGCGGCGTGGGGAATGGGGTGGCGATTTCCCGATTGACCGTGGCGTAGCCGTAGCGGATGGGGGGCCACAGCATCCAGCCCTCGGTTTCGATGCGTTCGCGGACGGCGGGATCGCGGTAGTCCGCAGGTGTCTCGAAGGCCCCGCCGAACGTCGTTTCAGGATAGTCGCACAGGATGGGCGCGTAGAGGCTGCCACGGTGCATGAGCAGAAGCGGCCTGTCGTTGGCGATGAGCTCCGCGCACAGGCTGAGGCCGAAGAGTGCGAGAAAGATGATGAGGGCCCAGTAGCCGCGTGCGTTGTCGCGGAAGGTGGCCCAGCGGATTCTGCCGATTTCGCCGAGGCGGGGGCGCTGCATGTGTGGTCTCACTGGTTGACGGATTGGAAGTCGATGCGCGGGTCCACAAGGGAATACGTCAGGTCGCTCACAACTTTTACGACCAGCCCGAGCAGCGTGGAGATGTAGAGGGTGGCGAACATCAGCGGATAGTCCCGCTGCATGGTCGCCTCGAAGCCCATCTGGCCCAGCCCGTCCAGCGAGAAGATGACTTCGATGAGCAGCGACCCGGTGAAGAACATGCCGATGAAGGCCCCGGGGAAGCCTGCGATGAAGATGAGCATGGCATTACGGAAGACGTGTCCGTAAAGCACGCGGGATTCGGTGAGCCCTCTGGCCCTCGCGGCCACGACGTACTGCCTGCCGATTTCGTCGAGGAAGCAGTTGCGCGTGAGCAGGGTGGTTCCGGCGAAGCTGCCGATGACCATGGACAGGACGGGAAGAGCCATGTGCCATGCGTAGTCGGCGATTTTCCCCATCGTGTCCAGGGATTCGAAGTCTGGGGAGACGAGGCCGCGTAGCGGAAAGACGTTCCAGTAGCTGCCGCCGGCAAAGAGGATGACCAGCGCGATGGCGAAGAGGAAGGTCGGAACGGCACTTGCCGCAACCACGGCGAAGCTGGTCCACGCATCGAAGGGCGTTCCGGCGCGTATGGACTTGCGTATGCCGAGCGGAATGGAAATCACGTACGAGATGAGCGTGGTCCACAGGCCGAGGGACAGCGACACCGGGAGCTTCTCGCGGACCAACTCAAGAATGGACTTGTCCCTGAACAGGCTGTCGCCGAAGCGGAAGCGGGCGAAGTCTGCCAGCATGTTCCAGTAGCGTTCGAGGATGGGCCTGTCGAAGCCGTAGAATTTCCGGATGCGGTCCACGAGTTCCGGGTCCAGCCCGTCTGCACCGCGATAGGAGCCCATGTTGTCCAGCGAGCTTTGCACCACCCGGATTTCGTCCTGCGTGGAGCCGCCGGTGCGCTCCAGCACGGAGCGTTCGGTGCCCTGTATCCGCGCGAGCATCTGCTCCACCGGGCCACCGGGGCAGAGCTGGATGACGAAGAAGTTGATCGTCAGGATGACCAGCAGCGTTGGTATCACGAGCAAGAGCCGTTTGAGGATGTAGTGGATCATCGTGCGTCTCCGGTGGATGCGTCGGCGGGCGCGGCCCACCAGGTATTGATCTGGACGGTGTGCCTCGGTGTGCGCTGCGGTTTCGCAAGGCTCCTGCGGTAGGCGATGCGGTAGACGTCGGACGCGCCGAGCGGAACCACGTATTCCCCCCACAGCAGCACGCGGTCCAGCGCGCGGCAGGCGGTTACGGTGGCCTTTCTGTCTGGAGCGGTGACGATGGCATCCACGAGGGCGTCCACGGCGGGATCGTCGAGGCCGATGACGTTGCGTCCGCCGTGGAGGTTCTTCGAGTCCGAGTGCCAGTAGAAGCGCAATTCCCTGCCGGGGCACAGGGTGTGCCCGAATGCGCTGGAGATCATGTCGAAGTCGAAGTCTTGCCCCTTGCGGGCAAAGAGCGCCGTGTCCGCCACGAGGATGCTCATGTCGATGCCGAGTTTGCGCAGATTGCGGGCAAAGGGCAGCGCGACGCGGCGCATGGACGCGGAATCCGTGAGCAGCTGGAAGCGCAGCGCTCTGCCCGTGCGCGAATCCGTGAGTGTGCCGTCCTTGAGAACGAAGCCAGCCTCACGCAGCAGGTCTGCGGCGGCAAGGATGTTGCTCCGGTTGAATCCGCTGTTGTCGGAGGTCGGAAAGGCGTGCTCGGCGGTGAACGTCTCCGGCGGCAGGCTGTCTCGGAATGGTTCGAGCAGGGCGAGTTCCTCGGGGGAGGGCAGGCCGGAGCAGGCAAGGTCCGAGTTGGTGAAGTAGCTCGTGGTGCGCGGAAGCTCGTTCCAGAAAAGTTGGCGGTTGGTCCATTCGTAGTCGAAGGCGAGGACGATTGCCCTGCGGACGCGTCTGTCCTGAAACATGGGGCGGCGCGTGTTGAAGAAGAAGCCCTGAATGCCGAGAGGTTCCCGATGCCGGACGCGCTCCATGACGATGTCTCCCGCGTCGAAGGCGGGGCCGGTGTAGAGGGTTCGCCAGCGCTTGGCGGAATGCTCCTCGCGGATGTCGTAGTGTTCGGCGCGAAAGGCTTCGAGGGCGACGGTGGCGTCGCGGTAGTACTCGTAGCGGATGGTGTCGAAGTTGTGGAATCCCTTGCGCACCGGCAGATCGCGTGCCCAGTAGTCCGCGCAGCGTTCGTAGACGGCCTCCTGGCCGGGTTTGCACGAGACCATGCGGTAGGGGCCGCTGCCGACGATGGGTTCGAGCATGGTACGCGAGAGATCGCGGCTCTCCCAGAAGTGGCGGGGGTAGATGGGGAGCCTGCTGACTTGCAGGGGAATCTCCCGACTGGTGCCGGGGGTGAATTCGTAGCGCACGCGCAGTGTGTCCACGGCCTTCACGGACGTGATGTCCGCGAAGAAGCGCTGCATCACGCTGCCGATGTTTCGCATGGTGGCCTCGTAGGAAAAGACGACATCCTCGGCGGTGATGGGCGTGCCGTCCTGGAAGCGGGCGCGAGGGTCGATGTGGAATTCGACCCACGAACGGTCTTCCGCCATGACGATTTTTTGCGCCACCAGACAGTATTGCGTGAAGGGCTCGTCATCGGATGTGGTGGTGAGGCTGTCGTGCAGCAGGCCGTATCCGGAAGGAAGCTGGCCCTTCGGTGTGAAGGGATTCATGTTGTCGAAGGTTCCGATGGCGCACTGGCGCAGCGTGCCGCCCTTTGGGGCGTTGGGGTTGGCGTAGGGGAAATGGGGAAAATCTGCGGGTAGTTCCGGCGGTCCGGAGAGCGTCAGCGCGTGGGTGACGATGACCCGCTCGGCAAGAAGCGGGCTGGGGAAACAGGTGATGCCCGCCACGAGGGCGAGCAGCAAGAGGGACAGTCGTGTCATCGTTGCTCCATGCGCCCGGCCTCGCGGAGCGAAGCCGGGCGCTGCCTTGTCTAGAACTCGTAGGAGACGGACATCTTGATGTTCTGGCCGATGTCGTATCCGCCGTTGGAGGTCTGGTAGCGGGTGTCGAAGAGGTTATCCACGCCAAGATCGAGACGGAAGCCGTCGAAGTTGCGGAAGCTGGGGGTCCACGTCAGCCCTATGCCGTGGACGGTGTAGGGATTGTAGGTGACGGTCGCGTCATCGAACATGTTGAAGGTGCGGTACGCGCCAACGAAGCGCGACTTCCAGTATACGGTGAGGTTGCGGCTCGGGAAGGCGTAGCCCGCCCGCAGGGAGAGCTTTTCGGGGCTGCCGCCGGTGCGGTTGCCGGTTTCCTCGTCCCAGCCGAGGGTTTTGCCGTAGGAGGCGGAGAGGCTCAGATTGTCGATGATGTATTCCCCTTCCAGCTCGTAGCCGAAGCGGTGCACGCTTCCCACGTTGATGCTCTGGTAGTGGATCTCGCCCGCGGGCGGGGTGGCGAAGCCTTTGGTCTGCTGCGCCTCGATGAGGTCGTCCACGTCCTCGCGGAAATAGGTCGCCTTGAGCCGGAAGGGATCGTTGTCCGTAAAGAGCCGGTCGAGACCGACGTTGAAGCCCATTTCCCACGTCTCGGCCGTTTCCGGCTTGAGGTTCGGGTTGGGCAGGACCCTTATCTTGCCCCACGGCATGTCGTGGTCGATGGCGAAGTAGATTTCGTCGAGCGACGGCGGGCGGTAGGACTGGGCGTAGGTGCCGAAGACGCTCAGCCACGGGCACACCTCGACCTGCGCGGTGAACTTCGGCGTCACCTTGCTGTCGTCCTGATCGGTGGCTGTGTCCGAATCCGAGGTGCGGCTGTAGGAGGTGAAGCGCAGCGCCGGGATGAGCTTCACGCGATCGAGGATGGTTATCTCGTCCTGGATGAACAGGCCGAGATCCTCGGCGGAGGCGTCGGGGCGCGAGGGGTCCGGTTCGCCCATGTCCGTGCCTTCCTGATGATCGCGGTAGAAGTCCACGCCGTAAGTGAGGGCATTTTCGGCGACCGGGCCGAAGGCGAAGCGCGAGGTGTTCTGCACGCTGCCGCCCAGCGAATCGAACGTGTCCTTCAGTTGCCGGGGCACGTCGTTCAGGTATTCGTTTTCGCGCCATTCGCCCTGCGCGGTGAGCTTCAGGTCCATCCAGCGGTTGTCGCTTGGCGCATACTCGTAGTTGCCTACGAGGCGGTGCTGCTCCTCGGTGAAGGTGCTCACCGCGCGTGTCGAGCCGAAGAATCCGTCGTAGTAGTTGTAGCTGAGGGAGAGTGCCTGATCTTCGGTGGGGCAGGCCGAGAGCTTCAGCATGCCGGATTTCGAGTATCCGGTGCGGTAGCTCGTGTCCTTCGTGGGCGAGGGGTTCGTCGTGTGGGTGTCTCCGAAGTCGCGGTAGGCACCTTGTCCGAGAATGTCGAAAATGCCCTGACGCCCGTAGAGCGCGGCGGAACTGAGGGTCTGGGAGGTGCCGGACTGGTAGCCGGTCTTCAGGCGCGCCCCGAACGTCTCATCGGGTTCGAGGAAGTCCGCCGCGTCCTTGGTGCGCAGCGAGATCACGCCGCCAATGCCGCCGCTGCCGTGCAGAGCGGAGGAGGGGCCACGCAGCACCTCGACTTCTTTGAGCATCTCCGGGTCCGCGACGAGGGGCGAATGCCCAATGCCCGACTGCGACGAGTAGTTCTGCCGCGCGCCGTCGATCTTGAAGGTCGTCTGGTTTGTGTTGAGGCCGCGCAGGGACGGCTTCTGGATGAACGGATTCGTGGGGTCGGAGAATTCGACGTTGGGAACGTCCTCAAGGATATCCTTGACCGTCCGGGCCTGCGTGCGTTCGATGGCTTCCTTGCCTATGCCGATGACCGAGGCCGGGGCCTCGAAGGCCGTCTGCTCCGTGCGCGTGGCGCTGACCACGACCCGGTCGAGTGTCGTTTCGGGGAGCTGGTCTCCTTTTGCTTCTTTGGCTTGCGTTGCGGGTTTGGCCGCTGGCGAAGCCCCCTCGTCCGCCATGACCGGTTGGCCCAGTATGAGGCCGGTTATGAGAAATGCCGCCAACATGGCGACCATGCGATTGCCCATTGCCCTACTCCTTATCTGTGTGGTTTGGGGAGAATCCCGCGCGACTAGCGGGAAAGAGCCTCTTTCCAGATGCCGAAGTTCGCCGGATGGCTGAGAGGCTCCGCACTGCAACAGTGGGGCAGGGCGTAGACGGCCTGATTCTTTAGGGCGGGCACGCTGTGTGCCAGCGAGGGGCAGCGGGCGAGCGCTTCGCGGATGGCCAGTTGGCCGGTGAGCGCGTCGCCGGTGAGGGCGATGACGTCGGGGGCGATTTTTTCGAGGAGGAGCGGGCCCTCGATGGTCTGCACGCCTTCCATGACGATTTCCCGATCGGGATCGATGAGCGGCTGCCCCACGTTTTCGCAGCCAAGCGGCCGCAGGACGACGTCGTCGAGGTGGCAGCCCGGGGCCTCGATGAGTAGGAAGCGCCGGGAGAACTCGGGATTGGCGATGCCGAGCAGTACGAGAACGCGCTTGCCGAGGGCGGGCTGGGGAGCGTCGATGGTGGCGATGTCCTTCTCGTACGTGCGCAGGAGCTTTGCGGCGGCCTTTTCGCGTCCGAAGACGCGGCCCGCTTCCTCAATGGCGTGGGGGATGCCGTGCGTGAAGTCGATGGTCCTTGCGCGCAGTCCCTTGGCCTCAAGTTCGGGAGCGATGGATGCCGGGTTCGGCTCATCGCCGGAATTCTCCAGCACGACGTATTCGATGCCCATCTTCTCGTACGCCTTGTAGAGCAGCTTGCGCTTGGGGCCCATGACGCAGAGGATGCACTCTAGCTGTTCGGCGAAGGGGTAGGCACGTTCGACCATGGGAACCTGTCCGCCGATCATGGCCTTGGGGTAGCAGCCGAGCGCGCGGGCGACATCCGCGACGCGGTCGCCGACGAATATGGAATTGAGAAGTGTCGGTCCTGAAAGCATTGTTCCTCCTGATGGCAGTCACGTGAAAATGAATTTGAATTTCATCTTCAGCAAATGGCGTGCCACGATGGAGTATGAAAAAGTGACTTTCTGCGGGCATTTTGCGGTGCCGACGGTGGCTTTGGCCGCAGGAGATGGGAGGGAAAATTCTCGCTTGATCCTGCGAAATGCCCGGCGTGGCGCAGTGTGCGCGGGATGCCGGGCGGGTGGGAAGATTTCCCCTGCCGGTGGGAGGAAATCCTCCCACTTTTAGGATGGCCGCAGATCGTAGCGGCGGATTTTGTCGTACAGGGTGCGCCTGTCGATGCCGAGGCGGGTGGCGACCCGGCTTCGGTTCCATTGGTTCGACTCCAATTCCCTGAGCAGAATCTCGCGTTCGAGTTCGGAAAGCCGGGAGCGCAGGTCGCCTTCCGCAGTGGGCTGAGCGGCTTCGAAGGCCGTGGCGTCCGTGCCGAGTGCTGCCGCACCTGGTATTTCCGTGTCGAATATTTCCGCACCAAGCATTTTCGTCCCAAGTATTTCCGGCCCAAGTATTTCAGCGGGCAGTTCGCCGAGGGTGGCGTAGCGCATGGCCGCATTGCGCAGTTCGCGAACGTTTCCGGGCCAGTCGTAGTGCATGAGCCGGGCGAGCAGGCCGCCGGGGAGGGGTGCGACATTTGGGCAGTTGCCCAGAAAGTGGCCGAAGAGCAAGGGGATGTCCTCGCGGCGTTCCCGCAGGGGCGGGATGCGGATGGGGAGGATGTTGATGCGGTAGTAGAAGTCTTCGCGCATGGCCCCTAGGCGGACCCGTTCCGCAAGGTCGCGGTTGGTCGCTGCGACGATGCGGACGTCGGGCGTGAAGGTGCCCGTTCCGCCAACAGGGGTGATCCCGCTCCCCTCGATGGCGCGCAGCAGTTTGATCTGCATGTTCAGCGGGATTTCCCCGATTTCATCGAGAAACAGCGTGCCGCCGTGGGCTTGCTCGAAAAGTCCTGCATGGTTGCGATCCGCACCGGAGAAGGCTCCCTTGCGGTGGCCGAAGAATTCGCTTTCCATCAGGCATTCGGGAATTGCGCCGCAGTTGACGGAAACGAAGGGACCGCTGGCGCGCTTGCTCGCCTCGTGTACGGCGCGGGCCGCGAGCTCTTTTCCCGAGCCGGATTCCCCGAGAATGAGCACGCATTCCCGCGATGTCGCGGCCCGACCGATGACGGTGAGCATGCGTTTTAGCCCCTGTGAGCGGCCGATGATGCCGAGTTGCTTGAAATCGTCGAGACTTGGGGCTTCGCCTCGGCATTCGGCGGCCTCGTTGTGCAGGGCATCCAGCGCGCCGATGTCGTAGAGGGTGCCCTCGACGTACAGCAGGCGGCCGTGCTCGTCGCGGACGGGGGTGCCCTTGTCGAGCACCCGCACGTCCCGTCCCTCGTCCGCCCGGACGATGTAGCTTAGCCGAAAGTGGCTGTTGCCCGTTTCAGCCTCGGCCGCTGCGCTGCGGAAGCGGGCTTCGTCCGAGGGGTGGATCAATTCGTTGAAAGCTATGGGCGAGGGCGAGAACAGCATGCACGAGTGCATGCGCAGAATCCGGCGGCTTCCCTCGTCGGCGTGAAGGAGCCGGAAATCCGGGGCAGGTGTCCTGCGGTAGGCCATCGCGGGGAACGGACGTTCCCGTATTGTGGACTGCGGCTGTTCTGCCAGTTCGATGCCGCGCACGAGGCTCACGATAAGCGGGTGGGGCCCGTATGTGATGGCGTAGCTGCGGACCAGTAGGCCTGCGGTTTTTCGATCCGGAGAGCAGGGCAGTGTGGCGCTGCACCAGCCGCGCGCTTCGAGTTCGGCCCGAGCCTCGCCCGTTGGGGGAATGCGTATGGAGCAGTGCAGGGGGAGGCGATGGGCCGTACGTCCAGTGCCTGGTGCCGTGTCAAGGCGCTCCTCCGGATGGAAGGCGGCGATGAGCTCCCCGCTGTCGCCGTGAAGAAAGCCCTCCTCGCCAGTGAGCGCCAGCGGGCGGGCGAGTGCCTCGACGTGGGACGCATCGATCATGCGCGAGATGTCGCATGGTTCGATGAAGAAGAGGAATCCGTCATTGCGGATGTGCGAGGCACCCAGCCGGATGCTCTGCACCCTCCAGCATTGTCCGTCGATGCGTAGCTTCGTGTGGTGAAAGGGAAGGGTTCTGACCAGCGCGACAAGACGTTCGAGTTCGATGCACTCGTCCAGTGCCAACTCGAAGATCACGCCCGGGGCGATGCGGCCCCAAAGGCTGCGAGGCAGGGTGTTCTCTCCAAGGAGGAGAACGATTCTGCCGTCGCTATCCAGGCGGATGATGCACAGCCCGGGAAGCGGCAAGGCGTCTGCGTCGGCGATTGGCAAGTGGGGGGCGTAGTTCTGCATGCTGTGGGATGGAACGACGGATGTCGTTGAACGTTGTGGTGAAGTTGAGAATCATTTTCATGCTGAAAACGTATCGCTATGCCAAATGCCATGTTCCGTCAATGGCTGCGGGCAGCGCCGTTTCGTGGGGCGCGGCTTTTCGCGGAGATGCCGACGCGAATGGAATCCCTGCGCGGGGATACGGTGGGGACGAAGAACGCTGCTGGGAGCGTTACGGGGGGGGCGCTTTTACAGGTGATATCACTTGCGCTAGGGCGCGATCGGCGCGTCGCCCCAGGTGCCTGCCCCGGTAACGTGCTGGGGCGGCACGGTCGCGGGAGCGCTCATCGCTCGTGGCGAATGCGCAATGCGGCGGGGGGCAGTGGACATAAAAAAGCTCCCCGGACGGTAACATCGCGGGGAGCTTGGAATTTGCTTGGGCCTTCGAACGGTATCGGAGGGGGAGGGGGAGGGATACACAAATTCGCACCCAACCACCCCGAAATCAAGAAGCGTTAACCCACCGTTTTTACGATAGGAATCACTCGAAAAAATCTGACACTTCGTTGCAAGCGATTTTTGCTAATTTGCCCCAGACTTTCCCCAAAGGCAAGTCGCTGCAAATTAGAATCGAATATTACAATAGTATCAGTTTTTTAATAGCTTGCTTTGCTCCTAACAAGCTTTGATCACTGACTGCCTAAATACTCGCCCCGCAAATTTCAGCTTATCACAGTTAATAGTAAATGTTTGAGAAGGGAAATAAGCACCTCCCTCATCAGGCTGTAGTAAGCATAGGTTCGGCATCCTTCCAAGCAACCCTGACAAGTAGACCATTAGTAACGAAGCAAAAGTTGAATGGCTAGGAAGGATTAAGGTAATTGAGACAGTACCATCAAGAGGAATATCTATTTGTTTTGTAATTTCTTTAAACTGCCCATCTAAATCTTCTGAGAAATCAATCAATTTAAAAAATATTTCTTGAAGATAGTCGTAATCTTCTTCAAGCTTCGTTTTAGCCTCAATATTAAGCGGATGTCCTGATATGTTAATTAGAGCAGATTTCATTATTAGCGTGTCCTATTTTCGCAAGTAACCTTTAAGCCTCGTTCAATAAGGTATGGGATGATCGAAGGCTCAAATTCCATCGAATAAAATTTAATAGTTCCATCTTTGTGGAGGTTATACAAAAAATTACGCCCACCACTAGGAAGATAAAAAGTATAGGCATTATCTCGAATTTGGCAATCAGTCACTGTCAGCGATTTTTCAACTTTCTTTGCAACTTCACCTCGCTGCACATTTTCCTTATTACCAAAACGCTCCATAATATCATCGATTAACCATTCTTTAGGGCATTTATCACCACCAGCATTGGGGGTCTTATATGCAATAATTCTCGTATTTTCTGAAGAATACCATATCAATCGAGAAAATTCTCGCATAATTCCTAGAAGGGTATCTCTGTGGGGCTCTTTAAAGTGCTCAGGATGGTCAAAGCCTCGAAGGTAAGCAGATACACCATTTGCATTCTTTAACCCATCAAGAACCCGTCTCATCCACTCTTCATCGGAAATTAACAAACTTGCTTCACTAATCTTCGTCTCAGAAGGCTTTGTATGTAAAACTCTCTTGCCAAGCCGCAATAAGGTCATTGCTAAGCAAAGAGAAAAACACACAATAACAAGCGAAATAAGCCCCTGAAATAAATATGGGGGAAGACTCTTTTCAATTCCCATAATCGCAAAAGCCACTCCAACAGAAATGACTGCAAGAATGCTAGGATCAACACTCTTCATGCGAGAAATCATTTTCAACTCCGCTACTTCTATCACACCACACCTCGCCAAAATTTGATCAACATATAGAAATAATTCTGTAAACCAATTAAACAGCTTTGCCAATACCCTTCATTTCAGTTTTGTTAAATAAGTATTGTGAGATGGATCACTAGAGGTGAAGTGGTCCCCAAAACTCGGACGGGTGTATAAGTTGGAGCCGAGACAAGCGGAGGGATCATGTCCAAGAGCAAGAGAAATCGTTACTCGGCGGAATTCAAGGGCAAGGTAGCCGAAGAGGACTTGAAAGGGGAAGAGGCACGGGCTCAACTGGCCGTCAGGTTTGACGCTCATCCGAATTTTGTCGCTCAATGGAAGAAGCAGGCTCAGGAAGGTCTGGTAGGCATTTTCTCCGGCAAGGTCGAAAGGCAATCCGCAAATAACGACTTGCAGATCAAAGAACTCCACGCCAAGATCGGCCAGTTGATCGTGGAGCGTGATTTTTTAGCCAAAGCCTTCGGTCGTTGAGCCTCGCCCGAAGGAGAGGGATGGTCGAACCTAGTCATTCCCGGCTCAGCATCGCTAGGCAATGCCGTCTTCTTGGCTTTAGCCGCTCCGGTTTCTACTATGAGGAAGCTGGCGAGAGCGGGTTGGATATGACGCTCCCGCGTTTGATAGACGAGTAGTTTCTTGAAACGCTCTGGTGTGGACGCAGATAGATGACTCGCCGTCTTCGACAGCTCGGCTATGAGGTTGGGGGCAAGCGAATTCGCCGACTGATGCGCAAGATGGGGGTGATGGCGATTTACCAGAAGCCGCGAACGAGCCAACCACATCCGGCGCACAAGGTATATCCGTACTTGCTACGTGGGATCGCAGCCGAAAAGATCAATCAAGTCTGGTGCGCCGACATCAGCTACATCCCGATGCGTCGTGGGTTTCTGTATCTGGTGGCCATAATGGACTGGCACAGCCGGAAAGCTTTGTCTTGGCGGTTGTCGAACACCATGGAGACCGACTTCAGTGTGGCGGCGCTAGAGAATGCGCTTCGACTGTACGGGAAGCCTGACATTTTCAATACCGATCGGGGCAGCCAGTTCACGAGTTTGGAGTTCACCCAGGCGCTTAAAGACGCTGACATACGGATATCGATGGATGGCCGAGGTCGCTGGATGGATAACGTCATGACCGAACGCCTCTGGCGATCCTTGAAATACGAATGTGTCTATCTGCAGGCTTTTGAAACGTGAAGCGAGGCAAGAATGGGCATTGGCAACTGGATCAGCTATTACAATGGCGACCGTCCGCATTCCAGCCTAGGCGGCAGGACGCCTGACGAAGTATACTTCGGAAGACCAGAGCTAGGGGTGGGGCCATTCCTGCCTCTGCCTGCCTCTCAGGCGGCATAACTGGGCAACTGGCTTCACCTTATTGAGGCCGCCAACCTGTCCGAAGGATGGGGACCACCTCTAAGATCTTCATAATCAAGAGCTGTGCTTTGCTTCGTAGCTAACTCATGCCATCGCCTTTCAATAGATTCACGCAGACCTTTAGCGACACGAACAGCCTCCCGCTTGTCAGCGGTTCTTAAGCTCTTCTTGATTACCTTCCGATTATTCTCGAAAGCTTGATACTCAGATGGGATACGAAGACAAAAACGCCAGCCGCTACCGTGGCGTTCAATGTTTTTCGGCATAGATATGTGCCCCAGCTACTGAGTCACGAATGGGTGAAAATACCCCATTAGTGCCCCATTAAGTGCTACTGGAAGCGTCAGGCAGACATTAGATACAAGAAAACCCCTTGATAAATCAACGGGTTAATCTCTTAATGGCGGAGGGGGAGGGATTCGAACCCCCGGTGAGCGTGAGCCCACAACGGTTTTCAAGACCGTCGCAATAAACCGAACTCTGCCACCCCTCCGGTAGGCGCAGGGGTGGAATATATTCGGGAAATGGGGCAAAGTAAACCATTTCGGGCGGTCTCGGGCCGAAGGCGGGAGTTTTGGGCGTTGTGCGTGTGGTTTCGTCTCGTTGGTGCGCGGCGTGCTGGCGGGGCTGGATTCGCGCTGGGCGTAGGCTTCGGACGCTTTTCGCCGTGTGGGCGATGGGTGTGGGCGTAGTGATTTCGTCGCGCCTGTTTGTCCGTCGGTCACCCGCTTGCATTCCATGTGGATGCCGGTCCGCCGTGGCGCTCTTTCGTCACATGCGGTGAAATCTTCCATCGCGGTTGGCCCGTCGTTTGCCATGTCGGGGGCCTTGCGAAAGCCGGGGGAAATGCGCGTGAGTCAGTTGCTGAAAGCCGTATCCTGTGCGCTGGTTGTGCTGGTCGCCATCTTCGCGGTGTCTCCGTTCGCTTCGGCGCGGACGCTGTCGCTTCTGGCCTTTGGGGACAGCATCACCGCCGGGTACGGTCTCGGCGCGGACCAGTCCTACCCGGCGCGGCTGGAAGCCCTGCTTCGTGCGCAGGGGGTGGACGTGCGGGTGATCAATGCCGGTGTGTCCGGCGACACGACGTCCGGCGGACTTGCCCGTCTGCCGTGGATTCTTGAATTGCGTCCCGATGCCGCCATTCTCGCCCTCGGTGCCAACGACGCACTGCGCGGACTCGACCCCACCCTGACCCGCGACAATCTCTCCCGCATGCTGGAACTCTTCGCCGAGGCCGGGGTGCCCGTGCTGCTCGCGGGAATGCGCGCATCGGGAAACAATGGCGACGACTTTCAGCGCCGTTTCGACGCCCTGTATCCCGCACTTGCTCACGAACATGGGGTGGTCCTGTATCCGTTTCTGCTGGACGGCGTGGCTCTCGACTCCGCCCTGAACCAGAGCGACGGCATCCATCCCAATGCCGACGGCGCGCAGCGCATCGCGCTGAATCTGTTCCCCTTTGTTCTCGACCTTCTCGATGTCGCCGCGTCGCAGCCGCATTCCGCCTCGTCGCCCGCGCCCTGATTTCTTCCTCCCCACGTACCTATTCGTTGCGCAGCACGGTCCACGCGCTTTGCGCCAGTGTCCGCCGCACGCCAAGAAGCCCCAGCATGACGGTCGCCGCCACGCCGCCCGCCGGAATGGCGAGCATTGGTCCGACGGGCAGAATCCATTGCGTTTCGAGGACGAAATGCACGAAGGTCCACGCCCCGGCCACGCCAAGCGCCGTTGCGAGGAGCGCCGCGGCCGCGCCGAGCAACGCGAATTCGAGGGTGAGGGCGAGCATGATGTCGCGCGGCGTGGCTCCGAGGACCTTGAAGATCACGGCGTCGCGGTGGCGGGAGCGCAGATTCGCCCGCAGCGCCTCGGACAGCACGAGCAGCCCGGCCAGTAGCGTGACAGCCGCCGTGGCGCGCACGGCAAGCCCGATGTTATCGATGATGCCCTGCACGTCCGCCAGAACGCGACGCATGGAAATGACGACGACGTGCGGAAAACGCTTCGTGAGCATGGCGAAGAGCGACGCCTCCGCGCCCGGTTCGGCGTAGGCCGTGGCGATGAAGGTGTAGGGCGCGTTCTCCAGCACTCCGGGGCCGAAAATGATGGCGTGGTTCACGGCGGCGGTCGTCCAGTCGATATGCCGCGTGCAGACGACGCTCGCCGTGATCGGACGGCCGAGGATGTTGACGGTCAGCGTGTCGCCAAGGCGCATCCCGAAGCCCTTGGCGATGTCGTGATCGAGGCAGATGACGGGCGGCCCCGCGTAATCGCCGTCCCACCATGTTCCGGAGGCGAGGGTGATCTTGTCCGGCTGCGCGTGGGCGAAGGTCAGTGAGCGGTCGGAATTGAGCGCCCACGCCACGGATGGGTCCACGTCCTCGGGTCGGGCGGGGCGGCCGTTGATGTGGGTGATGCGCCCGCGCACGGACGGCTCGCGTTCGAGGCGCGAGACGCCGGGGATGTCCAGCGCCGCCTGCGCAAGTTCCGCCATGTCCGCCCGTGGGATGTCCACGAGGAAGTAGGACGGTGCCTGTCCCGGAGTGCGTCTGCCAGCGATGTCCTGAATGTTGCCGTCCACGAGCGCCACGCTGGTTAGGACCGTCAGCCCGAGGCCGAGGGAGAAGATGACGCTGCCCGTGGACGCGCCGGGGCGGTGGATGTTGGCCAGCGCCTGACGCAGGTGGGGTTGCGCGGGCGAGGGGATGCGGCTGGCCGTGCGGCGCACGATGCGTGCGTAGACGAAGAGGACACCCGCACAGATGACGGCCGCAGCGGCGAAACCGAAGGTTACCGCGCGCGCGTCGGCGGTGAGCCATAACAGCGCGAAGAAGGCCAGCGTTGCGAGGGCCGTCGCGCCGATGGCGGCTGGCGTTGGGCGCTGCGGGGCGGCGTCCGCATAGCCCCGGAACAGCCGCGCCGGACCGATGCGCCCCGCCGAGGATAGCGGCCACAGCGAAAAGGCCAGCGCAGTGAGTAGCCCGTAGGCCACGGCTTCGACCATGGGTTCGAGATGCAGACCGTTGCCGATGGGCACGCCGAGGCGCTCGGCCAGCGGCTCGGCAACGGCCGCCGCTGCAGCGGCCCCGCCGACGGCACCCGTTACGCAGCCCGCGAGGGCCAGCGCCAGAACCTGCGTGAGGTACACGCTGGTGGTCATGCGCCGCGACGCGCCAAGGGCTTTCATCACGGCGATGGTCCGCAGGCGTCCGGCGAGAAATCCCCGCACCGCGCCCGCGACGCCCACGCCGCCGACAAGCAGTGCCGAAAGCCCCACGAGGGTCAGGTACATGTCCATGGTGTCCGTGAAGCGCCGGAGGCCGCGCGCGGATTGGTTGAAGCGGTGGATACGCCAGTCCGCGCCGGGATGGGCGGCTTCCAGTTCGCTTTCCAGCGCGGAGACCTGCTCCAGCGTGGCGACGCCGGGCAGGCGTAGGTTCAGGACGTGACGGGCGAGGGTGTCCGGCCGGAGGAGTCCTGAGGCGGCCAGCCCCGAGGTGGAGATCATGATTCGTGGGCCGAGGCCGAAGAATTGCGACACGCGGTCCGGCTCGCGCAGGATGACGTCCGTGACGCGCAAGTGCCCCTCGCCGACGTTGATGACGTCGCCGAGGTTGATGCCGAGCCGGGCGAGGAGTTCCTGTTCCACCACCGCGCCGTGGATGCCGCCCTTCAGGGCGAGGGCCGTGGCGAGCGGTTTGCCCGAGGCCAGTTCGACGGAGCCGTAGAGGGGGTAGCTTGCGTCCACGGCCTTGAGTTCGGCGAGGGTGGCCGCGCCCGAGTCGGAGCGGGCCATGGTGCGCATGCGCACGATGTGGCTGACGCGCCCCCGCGCGGCCAGGAGTTCGGCGACGTCGGGCGGCGGAGCAAGCTGGGAGCGGATGATCTGGAGGTCGCCCCCCAGCAGGCGGCGCGCGTCGGTGCGCAGCCCTGCGTCCACGGAGGCCGAGAAGGAGCCGACAGCGGCGATGGTTGCCGCGCCGAGGGCGAGACAGGCGAGAAAGACGGCGAATCCCCGCGCGCCGCCGCGCAGTTCGCGCCGGGCAAGGCGCAGGGCGAGGCCGATATCCGTCGCGATGCTCATGGCACGCCGCCGTTCAACTTGCCGTCGGCCATGCGCACGGTACGCGAACAGCGTGCTGCGAGCCGCTCGTCGTGCGTGACGAGGACGAGGGTGGTGCCGAAGCGTTCGCGTAGGGAGAAGAGCAGGTCCATGATGCGCTGGCCCGTTGCGGCATCGAGGTTGCCGGTCGGCTCGTCGGCCAACAGAAGCGGCGGCTCGGGAGCGAAGGCGCGGGCGATGGCCACACGCTGCTGCTCGCCGCCGGAGAGCTGCGAAGGATAGTGCCGCGCGCGTGCGGAAAGGCCCACCTCGTCGAGGCACTGGGCCGCGCGGGCGGCTGCGTCCGGGCGGCGGGAGAATTCGAGGGGCAGGGCGACGTTTTCGAGGGCGGTCATGGTCGGCACCAGATGGAAGGCCTGAAAGACCACCCCCACGTGGGCACTGCGGAAGCGGGCCAGCGCGTCTTCGCCGAGGGTGGCGAGCCGATGCCCGGCCACGGTGATCTCGCCGGAGCTTGGGTGTTCCAGCCCGGCTAGCACCATGAGCATGGTCGTCTTGCCGGAGCCGGAGGGGCCGACCACGCTGACGGTTTCACCGGCGCTCACGCGAAACGTCACGCCGCGCAGGATGTCCACGGTTCCGCCAGCCGCGCCGAGCGAGAGCCGGACGTCGCGCATGTCAATGAGGGCATCGGAGGCGTTCGCTGTCATGCGGATTCCCCGTTGGGAGGTTGAAGGCGTTTGGTTCGATAATGCGGCAATGTGGGCGCGCAGGCAAGGGTGGGCGCGGTGTTGCGGTTGCGCCGCGCGCCGCGAGCGGGTAGGGTGGTCGGGCCGTGGGCGCGCGCCGACGGCATCGACTCCGGGGCGTCGTCGAAGCGGACGATGCCCTTCGCGAGACATGAAGAAATAACGCCGCCAAGCGGCACATGCACAAGGAGAGGCACAATGCCCCAGGCCAAGAGCGGCGATACCGTCCGCGTTCACTACACCGGCACGCTCGACGACGGAACCGAATTCGATTCCTCGCGCGATCGCGACCCCCTCGAATTCGTCGTCGGCGCTGGAGCCGTCATCGCCGGTTTTGATAACGCCGTGGACGGCATGGAGCCCGGCCAGAGCAAGTCCGTGCACATCCCCTGTGCCGAGGCCTATGGCGAATACGTGCAGGAAGCCGTGGCCATGATCCCCCGCGAGCACTTCCCCGATCACATCGTGCCCGAACTCGGCATGGCGCTGCAGATTCCGCAGGAAGGCGGAACTCCGGTGGTGGTGACCGTCACCGCCGTGACCGACGAGGCCATCACCCTCGACGGCAACCATCCTCTGGCGGGCAAGGATCTCACCTTCGAGATCTCCCTCGTCGAGATCGTCTAGTACGCGAAAGGGGGGCCTTGGCCCCCCTTTTTTCATGGCATGAAGCAGGATCGACAGCTCACGCTTCTCGCCTTTGGCGACAGCATCACCTCCGGCTGGGGGCTGCCCTTCGGGCTGTCCTTTCCGTCGCTTCTGGAAGAGCGCCTGCGCGAGGCGGACGGCATCGCCATCCTCGTGCGCAATGCGGGTGTGCCGGGCGACACCACGGCCCATGGCCTGTCGCGCCTGCCCGGCGAACTCGTGCGCGGTCCGGATTGCGCCATCCTCGCCCTCGGCATCAACGATTTCCTCGCAGAGCGGCCCGTGGAACGGGTGGAGGCGAACCTCGACGCCATGCTCGCGCTCTTCACGCGAAGCGAGGTGCCCGTGCTGCTGGCCGGAGTGCGCGGCATCGGCGTGTTCGAACCGGACTATGCCGAGAATTTCGCGGCCATTTTCCCTCGTCTGGCGGCGCGATACGACGCGCTGCTCCTTCCCGATCTACTCGACGGGGTGGCGGGCATTCCTGCCCTGAATCAGCCCGACGGTCTGCATCCCAACGCCGACGGAGCGCGGCGTATCGCCGACGGTGTGCACCCGCTGGCGCTGCGCCTCGTGGAGCGCTGTTTTCGCGTGTAGCTGCGTCCGGTCTATTCCTCTCCGAGCAGGATTGTCTTCAGATCCTCAAGCGTTCCCTTCCACGCCACATGCTGGCCGATGGACAGGCTGATCACCGGAGCCTGATCCGCGTTGATTTCCACGACGATTTCCTCGTCGGGCAGGGCGAAGACGGCTTCGGCCCATGCCTCGGCGGGCAGGCCGGACACTTCGCAGTCGTGATCCGTGCGCAGGTCGCACGATATGCGTCGTTCACTCATGATGCTCACTCCTTGAATCCGTATGGTGCCGCAACGGCGGCGGGCGGATTGTGCGACATGGCGGGATGATGCGCAAGTGGCGCGATGCGTCGGCGGCTCACTCGTCCTCGCCGATCATCTCGCGGATGAGCTTCTCGTTGCGCTTCGAGAGGTCCTTGAACTTGCAGCCGATGATCTTCGGCGAGACGCGACGCACAATGGCCGAGAGCTTCTTGAGCTTCACGGTGCCCATAACCACGAGGTCGAACTCAATGACCTCGCCTTCCTGAAATTTTGCGTTCATGGGCTTGAACCCGATGCCGCCGAGGCTCACGTCCACAACGGGCAGGCTTTCCTGCGTGCGGGGCAGGCGCACCGCACGGTCCGCGAACTGTAAGCGCTTGTGCCTGCGTTGTTCGGAACCGTCTTTTTCCGCCACGGCCTCGTCGAGAATCTGGACCTCCAGCTCTTCGGCTTCGCTGCGCTTGCCGTAGTACCATTCCTCGCCGGTCAGCTTCAGGAACAGGTCCTTGGCGGCGGGGATTTCGCCGAGGGAATCGAGAATGGCGCGCAGGGTTTCCTCGGCGCGTTCGTTCTGGCCCGTTTCCATGTAGGCTTCCGACAGGCTGACGGCGATGTCCGGGTCCGATGGGGCCAGCGCGTGGGCGTGCTCGTAGGCGGCCACGGCCTCCTCGCCGCGCGTTTCCTGACGCAGGCGGTCGCCAGCGGCCTTGAAGGGGTTCGGCGCGTCGGGGATGGCCTTGCGCACCTCGGTGTAGAGGCTTTCGGCCTGTGGGGCGTTGCCCGTGTAGGCATAGATTTCGGAGGCCTTGAGCAGATGGCGCATGGCTCCGTCGATGTCGCCCTTGCCCCGGTGCGCCTCGGCAAGGCCCTTGTAGGCTTCGGGGAAGTCCGGGGTGCGGCGCAGGGCGGCGGCTAGCTTCTTCATGGCCACGTCGAAGCGCCGCATGCGCAGGTCCTCCCACGCGGCGGCAAAGAGCTTTCGCGCCTCGGCCTCGGGTTTGGAGAGTTGCGGCGGTTGCGGTTTTGCCTCGGTCTGGGCGGAGGCCTGGTCCGGTGCTGATGGCGTTACGCCGGTGCGCTTGAGCGCCTTGAGCACCTCGGTTACGAGGTCGCGCGGGCCGAAGGGCTTACGGATAAAGCCCGAGGCACCGGCCTTGGCGGCGCGGGTGAGTTCGTCGGGCGATTGGTCGCGGATCATTATGACGATGGGGATGTGCTGACCCGAGGTGCGCAGCTTGCGCAGCAGGACGAAGTCCGCAGCGGCGACGATGCCCCAGTCCAGCACGGCGGCGTGCGCGCCGGGGGTGCGGATGCGCTCCCACGCCTCGCGGACGTCGGCGGCCATGCGGGGTTCGGCCATGCCCGCATCCGTGAGCACCTTGTGCAGCAGGTCCCGCGCCGTGGCGTTTGGTTCGGCCACAACGAGGCACAGGGTTTCCAGTCCCGGCATTGTTCCCCCGCGCGTCAGGGCGTGAATGACAGCGCAAGGATACACGATGCTTGCGCGTTCGTCACCGTGCAACGCAAATGCGCGGATACGGCGTCGCCAGCGCGAAACGAAGCGCCCCGGACGGTGCGGAACCGTCCGGGGCACATGGTATTTCGGAAGGTAGGGAAATCAGGCGGTGTAGCCGGTGTCCACGGGCTGACCGGGCGTGGCCGCCGCAGTCTTGGCGAGCACGTCGCAGCGTTCGTTGTCCGGATTGCCGCTGTGGCCCTTGACCCACTCGTAGCGGATGGTGTGGGCCTTGAGCAGGGGGATGATCTTCAGCCACAGGTCCTTGTTCTTGACGGGTTTCTTGCCCGCGGTCATCCAGCCCTTCTTCTGCCAGTTGGCCAGCCAGCCCTGTCGGATGGCGTCGAGGAAGTACTTGGAGTCCGAGTAGAGGACGACGCTGCATGGGCGCGTCAGCGCCGTGAGCGCCTCGATGACGGCCGTGAGTTCCATGCGGTTGTTCGTCGTCTGGCGGAAGCCGCCGGAAAGCTCGCGGGCCGTGTCGCCGAAGCGCAGCACCGCGCCCCAGCCGCCGGGGCCGGGATTGCCGAGGGCGGAGCCGTCGGTGTGGATGATGACGGTCGTCCTGTCGTTCGATTCGGTCATTTGTCGTCCTTGGCGTCGAGTCCGATGAGGCGTTCCCACGTCATGGCCAGCGCCTTGACCAGCCCCGTCGGCCAACTGTCGTTTTCGAAATGGTAGGGCATGTGCCTGTCGCGCAACTCCGCGATGAATTCGTGGCCCAGCGCGCGTTCGACCAGCGGCGGCATGACGATGGTGGTCGTCTTGTCGCGCACGTCCAGCCCGAAGAATATGGTCTTGGAGTCGAGGACCGGAACCTCCACCGGGCCGTCGGCGATTTTGATCCGCAGTTCGAGGCCGAATTCCTTCTCGAACATGCGGGAGAGTTCGAGGAGATTCTTTTTTTGCTCCTTGCTGAGCGTGCCCGTGGCGTCGTGCAGGGCGGAGCGGGCCTGGATGACCTCGATGGCGCGGTCGAAGTGGCGGGTGTAGAGCCAGCCGACACCGACGAACACGCAGATGAGCAGCATGATGCGCAAAAAGCGCATGCCGCCGGATTCGTCCTTGGGCGGCAGCATGTTGAATCGCATGGGAACTCCTTGGCGGGTGTCGTTCTGCGGGGCGGATGGGTCCGCCGCATCGGTCCGGGGAAAGGTATGCGTTGCGCCTGTGCGGGTCAAGACGCGGCTGGCCCGGCGTCTCGCCGCAGGGCGGAGACGGGGTCCATGCGCGCGGCCATGCGTGCCGGGCGGATGCCGAAGATCACGCCGATGAGGGCCGAGGAGCCAAGCGCGATGCAGAACACCTTGCCCGAGAATTGGATGTCCAGAATGCCGAGGCGGGTGAGGGCCTGCCCGAGGCCCATGCCGAGCCCCATGCCCAGAAGCGCCCCGGCGGTGGTCAGGATGATCGCCTCCATGAGGAACTGCATGGTGAGCATCCAACCGGTGGCGCCGAGGGCCTTGCGCAGGCCGATCTCCGTGGTCCGCTCCGTGACGCCGATGTAGAAGAGGTTGGCGAGCACGAACCCGCCGACGACCATCGCCACGGCGGCGGTCACGCCGAGGAAGGCCACCAGCCCGCCCTTGAGCATGCTGATGAAGCCGATGATCTCGTCGGCGGTGAGGATGGAGAAGTCGTCCGCGTCGTCCGGCCCGAGCCGGTGCAGATGGCGCAGCAGGGAGCGCAGGTTCTCCACGTGGGTGGGCATGTATTCCGGTTCGTGGAATTTCACGCGCAGGGCGCGGAAGTATTGCCTGTCGAGGTTGAAGCGCTGGGTGAGGGTGGTTAGCGGTAGCACCACGCGTTCGTCGATGTTGCCACCGCCGCCGGTGAAGCCGCGGTAGGCCAGCTTGCCCACCACGAGGACGGGGATGTCCTTTAGGTAGATCACCTGTCCCACCGGCGAGCGGTCGCCGAAAAGTTCCTCGGCCACGGCGTCGCCGACGAGGGCGATCTTCGCGCCGCGCGCGACGTCCTCTTCCGTGAAGTCGCGCCCTTCGGAAAGCGGCCAGTTCCAGACGTCGGAATAGCCTTCTGTCGCGCCGACCACCACGGGGATGACCATGTTGCGGTTTCCGGCGCGGGCCGTCACGTTGCCCTGCCCGCGCATGGGCACCACCAGATACGCTCCGGGCAGGGACTGGCGCAGGGCGTGTACGTCGGACCACGAGAGGGTGTTGGTGCGTTTGCCCAGCGCGTTGCTCTGGATGTCTCCGCCGAGGATGAAGGCCGCGTCTGGCCCGAACATGTCCATGATTTCCATGGTGCGGCGTTCCGCGCCGTCGATGGCGGTGACGATGACCGTTAGCGCCGCGATGCCGAGCCCGATGGCCGTCACCACGAAGGCGCTGCGTAGCTTGTAGGCCCACACGGCTTCCGTGGCGAAGCCCGCGGCCCGCACCACGTGCCGCCAGACAACCGCGACGCTAGGCAATGCGCCCGTCCGCAAGGTTGATGCGCGTGCGTGCATGGCGTGCGGTGTCCTCGTCGTGGGTGACCATGACCACGGTGGTGCCGTCCGCGTTGATGCGCGAGAGAAGGGTCATGATTTCCGCGCTGGTCGTGGAGTCGAGCTGTCCCGTGGGTTCGTCGGCGAAGACCACGCGGGGGCTGTTGAGCAGGGCGCGGGCCAGCGCCACGCGCTGCTGCTGACCGCCGGAGAGCTGCGAGGGGCGGAAATCCGCCCGGTCGGCAAGGCCCACCAGTTCGAGCAGCTCCTGCGCGCGCGTCGAGAGGCTGCGGCGCGACTCGTGGCCGTACAGCCCCGGCAGCAGGACGTTTTCGAGCGCCGAGGCGTAGGAGATGAGATAGAAGCTCTGGAACACGAAGCCGAAGTGCCGGTTGCGCAGCATGCTGCGGTGGTCGTCGTCCATGTCCGCCACGTTTTCGCCTTCGAGAACGTAGTTGCCGGAGGACGGACGGTCGAGCAGGCCGAGGATGTGGAGCAGGGTGGACTTGCCCGATCCGGACGGTCCCTGCAGGGCCACGAAGTCCCCGGGCATGATGTCGAGGCTTATGCCCTTGAGCACTTCGGTGGTCATGTCCCCATGGGCGTAGCTGCGGCGGATGTCTTCGAGGCGGATGATCGGCGTGGCGGACATCTAGCGCTTCTTCCCCTTCTTTGCGTCGCCGGGTAGCACGAGTCGGGTGGCCACGGTGTCGCCCTCGGCGAGACCGTCGAGCACTTCCGTGGAGTTCGCGCCGGAGAGGCCGAGGGTCGGCGTTACGCGGACGGCCTTGCCGTTTTTCATCACGAACACGACCTGTTCGCCATTCACCCACTTGAGGGCGGCGTTGGGCAGGGCGGGCACGTCCTTTCGCGTCTCGACCACGATGCGGCACTGGGTGGTCATCTCCGGGCGCAACTGGAGGGCGGTTTCTCCGTCGATGGTCACCAGCGCCTGATAGTAGACGATGTTGTCGCGCACTTCGGGCTGGGGGTAGATCTGGTCGATGGCACCGTGGAAGACCTTGTCCGGGAAGGCGTCCACCTGGAATTCCACGGGCATGCCGTGGCGGACCTGCCCGATGTCCGTCTCGTCGACGTAGATCCACATTTCGAGGCGCGTGGGGTCGAGCACGGTGATGAGGTTGGTGACTTGCAGGCCGGAGACCACGGTCTCGCCCTCCTGCGCCGTCACCTGACTGACCACCCCCGCGATGGGGCTGTGGATCGTGGTGTAGGACAGGCGGGTGCGGATGGAGTCGAGGCTGGCCTCGGCCTCGGCCACGCCGCGCTCGGCCTTTGTGCGTTCCTTGCCGAATTCGCCCCGGATGCGGGCCAGCGCGGCCTCGCGGGCGCGAAGCTGGCTGGCCTTGACCTCGGCCTTCTGGGTCGCGTCGTCGAGGGTGTCGCGCGGGACGAGGTCCTGCTCGAAGAGGCGCTGCTGGCGGGCGAGGAAGTCGCGGGCGTAGGCGTCCTCGGCACGGGCGGCCTCCAGTTCGGCCTCGGCTTCCGCGATCTGCAGGGGGTAGACCGTGCGCACGCGGGAAAGCTCCGTGCGGGCGCGACCGAGGCGTGCCTCCGCCTCGGCCTGCTGGGCGCGCAGTTCGCGGTCGTCGATGACGGCGATGAGGTCGTTCTCGCGCACCTCGTCGCCGACCTTGACCCGCATCTGCGTGATGCGGCCGGTGGCCTGCGCGCCGATCTTGACGATGGCGCCCACCTGCGCCTTGACGATGCCCGTCGCGTCGAGCTGCTTTCGCACCTCGCCGCGCTGGATGGTCGCCGTGGAGAGAACTTCCGGAGCGCCGGAGTCGCGCCCAGAGAGCCAGACGAAGACGATGCCCGCTGCCAGAGCCAGTGCCAGAACGATGAGGATGAGTCTTCTTCGCACGTGATGTTCCTGTCGAGTCGGAGTCTTGTGAACGGGAGACGTGCGTCGAGGCTACTCTTCGCCGCCCGCGAGGTCCAGTATGGCCGCGGCGTACTTCTCCTTGAGCTCGTTGAGGAAGGCTTCGTCCATGGTACCCTTCCATGTTTCCACTTCGAGGAAGCGGCGGGGAATCTTCACCGCGCGCGGGTCGAATCCGCAGGCGATTTTCATTCGCCAGCGCAGGATTTGCATCTCGCGGGCCAGCTCGTCCAGTCTGTCCGCCGCGTCGGAAAGCCCAACGGACCGGAGCGCCTCGCGCAGTCTGTCCGCGTCGTAGACCTTGCGGGCGAACAGACACGAAACCATGCTCGTGAGCATCACGCGCATGCGTTCGTCCTCGATCATGTAGGCCACGGCGTCGTCCGCGTCCTTCTCACCGGGTTTTTTCTTCTGATCGTAGGAGTATGCGCCGCTGTCGAGGTGCGAGTGCCTGAAGCCGAGGGCCTGTGACACGAAATAGACTTCGCCCGTGGCGTAGCCCGCCATTTCCTGTCCGAGCACGCAGGCGAAGTCCTCGCCGCCGTAGTGTGCGGCCGCCTTCAGCGTGCCCTCACCGAGCAGGCGGTAGAATTCGTTGACGCGTCCGCCAAGCAGCGCGACGGCGTCCGCGAAGCCCGCCTTTTCGCCGTTCACCAGTGGAACGAGGGTTTCCTTCTCGGTGATGATGCCCTTGTCCAACGCCTCGGCCGCCCACGCCAGCGCGACGCCCGCGCTCATGACGTCCAGCCCCTGCCGCTCGCATTCGTCGAGGATGGTCAGCACGTCGGAGGCCGCTGTCAGCCCGAGCATGGAGCCGCAGGCGAAAATCGGCTCGTAGTCGTAGGAGACCTGGCGGTAGAGGTATTCGTTTTCGTCGGCGAATTTCTCGCGCAACAGGCCGATGTGGATGCAGCCCACGGGGCAGCCCGCGCAGGCCGTCTGACGCAGCAGCAACTGTTCCGCGAAGCGTTCTCCGGAGATGCCGTCGATCTCGGGGCGGGTGGTGTGGCGCAGGTTGTCCCACGGCAGAGCGCGCAGTTCGTTGAGGGCGAGCAGGTTCTCGGCGGTGCCGAGGTTATGGTACTTGCTCATCATGCCGGTGCTGGTGACCTGCGCGTAGATTTCCTTGAACTGCTTCTTGTACTCCTTGCCGTCCGGCAGGGGGAGTTCGCGGTCGCCGATGACGGCGATGCCCTTCAGGTTCTTGGCCCCCATCACCGCGCCGGAGCCGAGCCTGCCGAAGTGGCGGAAGGAATCGACGTTGATGCAGGCGTAGGCCACTTGATTCTCGCCCGCCGGGCCGATGCGGATGATGCTGCCGTGGCCGTGGGTGGGGGTGCGCTTGCGCAGGTACTTGCCCGCGCTGAACACGTCGCGCCCGCGCAGGTATTCCACGCCTTCCACGTGCAGCTTGCGCCCGCCGATGGACAGGAAGGACAGTTCCTTCGCCTGTCCGGTGACGACGATGGCGTCATACCCAGCGAAGCGCATGGACAGCGCGAGCCTGCCCCCGGCGTGGGATTCCGCGTACTCTTCGTTGTAGGGCGACTTGAAGGCGCACACGACCTTGCTCATGAGCGGGAAGATGCCCGTGAGCGGGCCGATGGCGAAGATAAGCGGCTGGGACGGATGATGGGCCGGGAGCTTCGGGTCGCCGTAATGCTCGAAGAGCGCGGCGGCGAGGCCGGAGCCGCCGAGGACCTGACTGACGGGCGCGAAGTCGGAGCGCTTGCCCTGTCCTGTCTCAAGATCGACATGCAGGATGTGGAATGGGCGATCACTCATCGTGTCCCTCCTCGCCCGCCTGTGCGGGCTGCGGTCCGGTCGTCCCGACCTCGACGAGTTCGAGGCACTCGTGTGGGCAGAAGGGGACGCAGCGGCCGCAGTGTATGCAGACGTAGGGAAGCCCGTCCTCAAGGCTCATGTGGATGGCGTCCACGGGGCAGGCCTTGGCGCATTCGCCGCAGCGGATGCACAGTTCACGACGCACGCGCACGCCGCCGCCCTTGCGCTGGGCAAAGGCCCCGGTGGGGCAGGCCACCGCGCAGGGCGCGGGATCGCAGGCCAGACAGTAGCGCGCTTCGAAGCCGGTGGTCAGGCCGCCTGCGGAACCGATGCGGATGCCAGCCCGTGACCAGGACAGGCAGTCATGCACAAGGCGCGAGCAGGCGAGCGAGCACGAATGGCAGCCGATACACCGCTCCATGTGGCTTGCTCGAAGTATCTTCATGATTCGGCCTCGGCGTCGTGCCGGGCGTGCCCGGCACGACGGTCTGTTTCAGGTTAGGACATCTCGCGTATCCACTGGGCCAGCGGTACCTCGATGACCTTGCGGATTTCCTCCAGACGCTCGGGGGATTCGGCCTCGAAGCGCAGCACCAGCACCGGCTGGGTGTTGGAGGCGCGCAGAAGGCCCCAGCCGTCGGGGAAGGTGATACGCACGCCGTCCACGTCGATGATGTCGTAGAGCTTGCGGAAGTGGTCCTGCGCGCGGCGCACCACGTCGAACTTGATGGCGTCTGGGCAGTCGGTGCGGATTTCCGGGGTGTTGTAGGTGACGGGCCAGTCCGCGAGGTAGGTGCTGAGCGCCACGCCGGGCTTGCCGCTCACGATCTCCACGATGCGAAGCGCGGCGTAGCAGCCGTCGTCAAAGCCGTAGTAGCGATCGGCGAAGAACATGTGGCCGCTCATCTCGCCGGCGAGCTGCGCCCCGGTCTGCTGCATGCGGGCCTTGATGAGGGAGTGCCCGGTCTGGCCCATGATCGGAACGCCGCCGTGGGCAGCGATGTCCGCGTACATGAGGTGTGTGCATTTGACCTCGCCGATGACCGTCGCGCCGGGGATGCGTTCCAGCACGGAACGGGCGAAGATGGTCAGCAGCTTGTCGCCGTAGATCATGTCGCCCTTCTCGTCGATGACGCCGATGCGGTCGCCGTCGCCGTCGAGGCCGATGCCGAGTTCCGCGCCTTCCTTCTTCACCCGTGCGATGAGGTCGGTCATGTACTTGGGAACGATGGGGTCCGGGTGATGGTTCGGGAAGTCGCCGTCCGGCTCGCAGTACTGGTCGATGACCTCGGCGCCCACACGCTGGAGCAGTTCGCGGCAGACCTCGCCCGCCGCGCCGTTGCCGCCGTCGAGCACCACGCGCACCGGGCGTTTCAGCTTGATCTGGGCGGCCAGTTCGTCGAGGTAGGAGGGCACGATGTCGTGCTCGGCGGCCACGCCGTTTCCGGTCTCGAACTGACCGGCGGCCATGATGCGGTAGATTTCCTGAATCTCCTCGGAGTGGATGGTGGTCTCTCCGGCCCAAACCTTGAAGCCGTTGAATTCTGGCGGATTATGGCTGGCGGTGATCATGACGCCCGCCTTGTAGCCGAGCGTCTTGCAGCCGAAGTAGAACAGCGGGGTGGCGACCATGTTGAGGAAGAGGACGTCCACGCCCGTGGAGGTCAGACCGCTGATGATGCTCTTCTGATATTGGGGCGAGGAGTGCCTGCAATCGTGAGCGACGACGGCCCGCGTGTATCCGTGGCGCTTGAAATATGTTCCGCAGGCCTTGCCGAGTGTTTCGACCCATTGTGCGTCGAAATCGACATCCACGACGCCGCGGATGTCGTAGGCCCTGAATATCTCCTGATTGACCGCTTTCATCTCTCCTCCGTATTTGTTGGCATTTCCGCACGCATAGTGATTGCGGAACCGGGCTTTAACATACTACACTTAAACGTGCGTGTGCGTTTTTTCAAGCGCGGGACCCCTCAATTGGAAACCCCCGCCGTTGCCGCTCCGTGCGGACGAGGGCGGGGGTGCTGGTGTCACAGTCGGCTTGACCTGTGTAATCATAAGACTTAATTGGTGCCATTATGAATTGGGATTGGGAAAAACTCCAGGAAAAACGGAAGAGACAGCCGGGCAGCGGTATGCCGAACATCGGCGAAGTCAACGTCGACTGGGACCGCTTCAGGAACTTCAGGTTCCCCGCCTGGAAGATTGTTTTCGGGGTCGCGGCCCTTCTGTGGCTGGCCTCGGGCATCTACATCGTCGGACCGGACGAGGTCGGCGTGGTCCAGCGCTTCGGCGCATTCGACCGGCAGACGGAACCCGGCCCCCACTACAGGTGGCCATTCCCCGTCGAGAGCGTGCAGACGCCCAAGGTCACGCAGATCCGCCGCGTTGAGGTGGGCCTGCGCACTGTCGGCCGTCGTGCCGCCTCCTCGCCGAGCCAGTTCCAGGATGTGCCGCAGGAATCGCTCATGCTCACGGGTGACGAGAACATCGTCGACGTGCAGTTCATCGTCCAGTATCTCATCAGCGATGCGCGGGCCTTCCTGTTCAACGTCAAGGACCAGCACGAGACCGTGAAGAGCGTCGCCGAGGCCGCCATGCGCGAAGTCATCGGCCGCAATCGCATCGACGCGGTGCTGACCTCCGACAAGCTGGCCGTGCAGAACGAGGCCCGGGACCAGATGCAGGAAGTGCTTGATCGCTACGGCTCCGGCGTGCGCGTGGTGGCCGTGCAGTTGCAGAACGTGCATCCGCCTAAGGAAGTCATCGACGCCTTCAAGGACGTGGCATCCGCCCGCGAGGACAAGAGCCGCTTCATCAACGAGGCCGACGCCTACAGAAACGACCTGCTGCCCAAGGCGCGCGGTCAGGCGGCCGCGCTGCTCAACCAGGCCGAGGCCTACAAGCAGACCCAGATCAAGAGGGCCGAGGGCGAGGCCGCGCGCTTCGTCTCCGTGCTCAAGGAATACGAGAAGGCCAAGGACGTGACCCGCAAGCGCATGTACCTCGAAACGATGGAAAAGATTCTCTCCAACCCCGAGATGGAGAAGATCATCATGTCCGACGAGGCGCTTCGCGGAGCCGTGCCCTACCTGCCCCTGTCGCCCCTTGGCGGACGTTCCGCCGCTGCGGGCAAAGGAGGAACCAACTAATGGCTCCCAACAAGTCCATTCCTCTGCTGGTGCTTCTGGCCGTTCTGTTTCTGGCCGGATCGCAGAGCATGTATACCGTCGATCAGACCGAGATGGGCATCGTGCTCCAGCTCGGCAAGCCTGTGGGTGGCGTGAAGGGCCCCGGCCTGCATCTCAAGGTGCCCTTCATCCAGAACGTCATCTTCTTCGACGCGCGCGTGCTCGAATACGACGCGCGGCCCGAGGAAATCCTGACCAGCGACAAGAAGGCCATGCTGGTCGACAACTACACCAAGTGGCGCATCGTGGATCCGCTCCAGTTCTACCGGACGCTTCGCACGGTGATCAACGCCCAGTCGCGCCTTGACGACATCATCTACTCCCAGCTGCGCGTGGCCCTTGGCCGCTACACGCTGGTGGACGTGGTGGCCGACAAGCGCGCCCAGATCATGCGCGAGGTGACCGCGAGGTCGTCCGAGCTGATCGGCGAGTACGGCATTGAGGTGGTGGACGTGCGCATCAAGCGCACCGATCTGCCGCCCGAGAACGAACGCGCCATTTTCGGCCGCATGCGCGCCGAGCGTGAGCGGCAGGCCAAGCAGTACCGCTCCGAGGGCACTGAGGAGTCGGCCAAGGTCAAGTCCGCCGCCGACAGGGAACGTGCGGTCATCCTCGCCGATGCCGAGCGCGAGGCGCAGGTGCTACGCGGCGAGGGCGAGGCCGAGGCCACCCGCATCTTCGCCGAATCCCTCAAGCGCTCGCCGGAGTTCTTCGCCTTCAAGCGTAGCCTCGATGCCTACGAGAAGAGCTTCAAGGACAACACGCGCGTGCTCCTGACGCCCAAGAGCGAATTCCTCGAATTCATGCGCTAGCCCAAGCGGCCAGCGTTTAGGACAATCGAAGGCCCGTCTCCCCTGTGGAGACGGGCCTTTTTCGCGCTTGGGATTTCTTGTGCAACCTAGGGCTTGAAGCGGATGCGGAAGTCCGAGATGGAGGCGTTGTAGGTGGAGTATTGCGAGCTGTAGGTCCAGCCGAAGCGGAAGCGGTACAGCTGGTTCGCGCCTATGCCGAGGTTCGTGGAATTGGTGATCTGTGGGGCGTCTGTGGCCGGGACGTAGGAACCGAAGTTTTCCAGATCGTCCGTGAGGTCGGCGCAGTCTGCGTTGGTGCAGTTGTGCCAGACGCGGATGTCGATGTCCTGCGTGGTGGCGTTCCAGTCCACCTCCATGCGGAAGGGGATTTCCTGAAAAGCGGGAGCGGTCAGTTCTAGCCAGTAGGGGACGCCCTCGTCGTACACGCCATCCGTTCCATTGCGCGGGCCAACGGTGTCGTCCGGGTTTCCCGTGCCAGCTCCGGTCCGGGCGGTGTGGGTGGCGTCATCGTTGCGGTTGGCGTTGTTGCGCCAGTAGAGGATGGCGACATGGTTGCCGGCCTGATTAGCTCCCGAGTATGCCGGATCACTTGTCCCACTGTGATAGTTGGCGTCGAACTCCACGCCGACTTTGGGCTGGTCGATGCCGTCAGTACCGCCGCGCTGCGAGGCGTAGCCGAGGTCGTCGCCCGCGCTACCGCCGCACAGGCGGGCGGGGTCGTCATTCAGGTTGTTCGTGGAATTCACTCCGCAGAAGGCGAAGGTATGTCCGCCGCCTGCCTCGCCCATGTTCCACAGGAAGTAGGCGCGGAAGCCCGAGCCGAACAGGCATTCGCCGTCGGTGCAGTTGGCTTCGGTGGCGTTGCCCATGTACCACAGGCATGCGATGTCGTCGGAGCCTGTGCGGGTGATGGTGAATCCGTCGCCGTCTACATTGAGGTCGAAGGGGGTTCTCCCGGCGCTGCGGGTGACGTAGCCGTCGCCCGGTGCGCTCAATGGAAACGCGCCCATGTCCTGCTCGAAGGAGACGTCTGATCCGCCGGGGCCGGTGTGCTCCGCGTCGTCGCAGTTCACCTTGCCATGCAGATAGGTGAGCTTCACGTATTCGAAGAGGTCGTCGAACTGCCGGGTAGCGTCCTCGGTGCTGGTGTCGCCGAGGGGCTGGACGGGCAGGGTGGCCGTGCCACTACCGGGCAGGGCGTTGAAGTCGCGCTGGGTGTTGGGGCCGAAGCTGGCCACCGCGAAGGCCACGTCCGCAACCGATGCCCCGGAGGGTTCGGTGACGGTGAGCAGTGTGGCGTTGTTCGCGCAGATGCCGGAGTTGGTGAGCTTGGAGCCGCCGCTCACGTCAGCAACGAAATAGTACAGGGGCTGGCCCCACGCGTCCTTCTGGGTGGCGATGACCGCTGGCACGACATTGCCCGTGCCCGGCGTGGGCAGTGCGAAGCTGGGCGAGGCGAGCATTTCGCCGATGATCTCGTCGCGGGCCTGCCGGACGAGGTCGCGGCTGTCGGCAACCTTGTCCGTGCCTATCTGCGAAAGGATGCGCGGCAGCGTGGTCGAGACGATGAGCCCGATGATGACCACGATGATCGCCATTTCGATGAGGCTGAAGGCATTTCGCCAGGGTGGATGATCCATGCGCTCCTCCTCTTTCGTCTTCGATGGGGCTGCAATGCCCGATGCGCATCCGTTTCCCCGGTCAGGGCTTGAAGCGGATGCGGAAGTCCGAGATCGTGGCGTTGTAGCTCCCGTTCTGTAGGCTGTAGGTCCACCCGAAGCGGAAACGGACCAATTCGCCCGGGCCTATGTCGAGAGTGGTCGAGTTGGTGAGTTGGGGGGCATCCGTCGCGGGGTTGTACGATCCGAACGTGTCCAGATCGCCGGAGAGGTCGCCGCAGTCGGCGTTGGTGCAGTTGTACCATGCGTCGATGTTCATGACCTGCGAGGTCGCGTTCCATTCCACTTCGATGCGGAACGGAATTTGTTGCGATGGGGCGGTGTTCTCCAACCACAGGGCGGTGCGTTCGTCGTATACGCCATCTGCACCCACCGTTGGGGAGTTGTCGGCCGGGTTGCCGGTGCCGGGTTGGTTGTGCTCCCAGTGGTAGGTGTCGTCATTGCGGGTGTTGTTGTTGCGCCAGTAGAGGATGCCCACATGGTTCGCGCTATCGTCGGCGATGCCGAAGACTTGCGGGTCGCGGTAGGAACTGAAGGTGCTTGTTGCATAGGCGTCGAACTCGATGGCGGCCTTGGGCGGGTCTATGCCATCCGTTCCGCCGCGTTGTGAGGCATAGCCGAGGTCGTCGCGGGCCGAGCCACCGCAGAGCCTTGTCGGGTCGCTATTGAGCCCCGTGGTGGAATTGACGCCGCAGAAGGCGAAGGTGTGTCCGCCTCTCGACGTGCCCATGTTCCACAGGAAATAGGCACGGAAGCCCGATCCGAAGAGGCATTCGCCATTGGTGCAGTTGGCCTCGGAAGCGTCACCCATATACCACAGGCAGGCGAAGTCGTTGGTTCCCGTATTGTCCACGACGAAGCCATCGCCGGTGAGATTGATGGTAAAGGGAAAGCGGGAACCGGTCGTTGGTCGCACATAGCCGCTCCCCCCGGCGAGGGGAAAGTCATCCATGTTGTCGCTGAAAGACACGTCCGATCCGCCGGGACCGGTGTGCTCCGCGTCGTCACAGTTCACCTTGCCATGCAGATAGGTGAGCTTCACGAATTCGATGAGGTCGTCGAACTGCCGGGTGGCGTCCTCGGCGCTGGTGTCGCCGAGGGGCTGGACGGGCAGGGTGGCCGTGCCGCTACCGGGCAGTGCGTTGAAATCTCGTTGGGTGTTGGGGCCAAAGCTGGCCACCACGAAGGCCACGTCCGCAACCGATGCTCCAGAGGGTTCGGTGACGGTGAGTAGCGTGGCGTTGTTGTCGCAGATGCCGGAACTGGTGAGCTTGGACCCGCCGCTCACGTCAGCAACGAAATAGTACAGGGGCTGGCCCCACGCGTCCTTCTGGGTGGCGATGACCGCTGGCACGACATTGCCCGTGCCCGGCGTGGGCAGGGCGAAGTTGGACGAGGCGAGCATTTCTCCGATGATCTCGTCGCGGGCCTGCCGGACGAGGTTGCGGCTGTCCGCCACCTTGTCCGTGCCTATCTGCGAAAGGATGCGCGGCAGCGTGGTCGAGACAATGAGTCCGATGATGACCACGATGATGGCCATTTCGATGAGGCTGAAGGCATTCCGCCGTGGTGCGCGCATGCGCTTCTCCTTGGACGGGCGTCCCTGTTTGTTTTGTGGAGTAGGCCTAACGGAAACGGAAGCCGAAGTCGGCGATGGTGATCTCCTGACTGTTGAAGCTGGAGACCGTCCAGCCGAAGAGGATGCGGTCGAAGGAGCCGAGGTCGTTGTCGTAGTATATGGTGGAGTTGGCGTAGGGGGCGGTGGTGTCGGTGTAGTCGGCGGTGAGGTCACTGAATGTGGTGCAGTCCGCGGTGGCGCAGTCGCGTATCCATGTCTTGATGTCGTAGCGGTAGATGTGCTGGACCGCGTCCTCGATGGTGCGGTTGGCCTCCACGCGGACCGAGTATTCGAAGCCGTCCTCCCATTCGGTGACCGAGGCCGGGATGTACACGCCGTTTTCGAGGGCCGCGTTGGCCGGGTTGCGCGCCTGCGTGGTCAGCCCGGCATTCGTGTAGGCGTTTGGGGTGCTCACGGTGGCGTTGTGCTGGTTGTCGTTGTCGCGGGTTGCGCCCCAGTAGACCACGGCGAGGTGGTTGCGGGCGTCTGTAGGCAGAAGCTGAGTGTCCCACGCGTCGCCGTCGTTGGGGAAGGCGTCGATCTCCACGCCGAGCTTGGGCGGGGCGAGGCTGCCATCGCCAGCTCCGCCGGTGCCGGAATAGGCGAGCCGCGCGCCGGATATGCCGCAGTCCGCCGGGGTGTTGTCCGTGGCCTGTACCACGGCGAAGGTGAAGCCGTCGCCAGCGGTCTTACTGTCGCCGCTGGTGTCCGGGGTGACGTGCTTGAAGGTGAAGAAGGCCCGGAAGCCGTCGTCGAAGTCGCAGGTGCCGTTGGTGCAGTTGCCGCTGGCCTCGCTGCCCTGGTACCACACGCAGCCCGCGTCGCCGCTGCCGGTGCCGTCGCCGAGGGTTACCGTTCCCGCTTCAAGGTCCACGCTCACCGCGCCGGAGGAACTACCGGGCGGAGAGATGCCGGTGGCTTGCCCGCTGAAGTCCGCGATGTTCTTGCCGAAGCTCACGTCGGAACCGCGCGGCACGAAGGACTCGGTGGCCGTGTTGGTGCAGACCTTGTTGCGCAGGTAGTTGTAGGACACAAACTCCACCACGTCGTCGTAGTTGAAGCCCTGTCCGTCCGTGCCGTAGGTGCGCGGGTCGGTGACGGTGAAGTCCGTGTTGGTGGCGTTGGTGGTTTCGAGGTTGTTGTTGCGGCCCGGACTGATGAGCACGAAGGCGATGTCCGTGAAGGAGTCCGTGCCGCCGGGATTGACCTTGTCCACCTGCATGCCGTCGGCCAGCGAGGAGGAGCACAGGTCCGTGCCCGTCATGCCGGAGTCGGCGACGTAGATGATGGTGTTGCCGTAGGGGTCCTTCTCCACGCCGAGGTCCGAGAGGCTGGTCGGCAGCACCTTGTTGATGAGGGCGTAGCCGATGATCTCATTCTTGATCTTGGTCATGAAGTCCTTGGCCGCCACGCTTTTCTCGTGCTTGATGAAGTCTGTGACGATGGGCAGTGTGAGCCCGATGATGAGGCCCATGATCACGAGGACGATGGCGAGTTCCACCAGCGTAAAGGCCGTCTTGCGGCGGGGTCTCGTGTGCACGTCGCACTCCTTTGGCGCGTCGACGCTGCGCCGTTTGCCGTGTCCGGCAGCTAGTCGGAAAGGATGCTCCTCAATTCCGGGGCGGTGACGTAGAGATAGAGATCGTCGTCGCCTCTGTCCGGGTCCGCTCCCGCGTAGTCCGGCAGCGCGCCGAAATCGAAGTTCGGCGGGTCGTCTGGGTCGAGGACGGCGATGTGCTGCGTTCCTGCGCCTTCCTCGAAGAGCTTGCGGTAGCTGTCGTCGTCGAGCTGACCGTCCTTGCCGGGACTGACGAGCACGAAGACGATGTAGCGCACGGTGTTGCCGTCCTTGTCCACGATGATGGAGCGCGTGGAGGACGGGGCCGTGGCGTTGTGCCCCTTGGCGGGATTGTCGGTGATGTAGGCCGGGGCGCTTTCGCCGAGGGGGGTGTCGCTGGGGTCGCGCACGCCTTCGATGAGGAACAGCCGATTGCCCCATGCGTCGAGGAATCCGCACATGCAGGCGTCCACGTCTTTGCCCGTGGCGTTGACGTTCGCGGGGTCGCAGTCCGTGTTGTCGGTGCGGCCCGCCGTGGCGTCGCCGGAATAGGACGGGTAGGCGTTGGAGTAGTACATCCGCTTCACCAGACAGTTGCGGACCTCGATGAGCACGGCGTTGGTCTTGCCCAGTCTGCGCCCTTCCCACACGGTGACCCATGCGAAGCTCGACGCGGAGATGAGGATGCCCACGATGACCACCACGATGGCCATTTCGATGATCGTGAAGCCGCGCGTACGCGCAGGGGCGGTGACGCCCCCCGGGCGATTTCCGTTCCGGATGTTCTGCATATTCTTTAATGTCCCGGAATAGATGATTTTTGATTTGGTAACACCATGACACGTTTTATGCGTGATGGCAATACGGGTGCATGAAAAATGGCCGTTCATGCATATCCAGCGCAATAGTCCGGCGTTAATTGCTGTTGGTTGCTTGTGATGGATTCGATCAGACTTTTGATGAGTCTTTTGCGTGTCGTCTTGAAACGGTTCGCATTCTCACGTAATGTTCGTTGAATGAGAGAACTCCATTACATGGATCGCCACATTCGGCGGGTTCGCGAAGTCGCGCATGGTCGGAACTGGCGGGTCTGTCGCGCCGGGCGGCGCGGCTTTGCGATTTCCGAGCTGCTCGTCGGCGTGTTGCTGCTTTTCGCGGTGCTGCTGGGGTTGCTCTACATCTGGACCACGGACGAGGGCACGCAGGGACGCGGGCTCGACGTTACGCCCTATCGGACGGCAAATGCCGTCTACGCCTATAATCTTCTTGAAAGCTACCGCGTCGCGGTCATGAATTACATTGACATGTACGGGCATTTGCCGGGCGACGAAGGAGCCGTCAACGGCACGGGCCGCGGGGACTGGCGCATAGAGCGCGCCCTCGGCGAGGACGCGCTTGCCGTTGCCGAGCTTCACGCCTCCGGCGTCGTGCCGACGGCGAACCCGCGCGTGCGCGGGTGTGCGCTTGATCTGTACTGGGTATCCCTCGTGGCCGACGGCAGGGAGCTTGGCGGCGCGAACTACTTCGTGTTGCGCGGATTCAACGCCGACGAGGCACGGGCCATGGATTGGAAATTCGACGACAAGCGCGCCGACGCGGGGAACATTCTCTATTCTCCTGTGGATGACGAACATGTGGATCTGTTCCTGAAAATCAAGCTGGATGGGTGAGCATGAGGCAGCGTTTCTTCTCCTGTGGACATGAAGATGGCGGATCGAATCGTGTGGTCGGTTTCGTTGTCGGGCTGTGCATTAGCGTACTCGCATGGGCAGGGGTGTGTTTCGCGGCGGAGCCTGTGCCGTTGTCCATCGTGTTCACGGGGAACACGCTTGGCTGGTACGAGGCCTGCCCCACCTGCGGCGGGCGCGGCGGCATCGGCGGGCTGGGGCGCAGGGCGACGGTCTTCGCGGATGTCCGTGCACAGCAGGGCGAGGCGGTGCTCTTTCTGGGTGGGGCCTACGAGTTCATGCATTTTCGCAAGGACGCCAAGGGCGGACAGGACCTCGCGAACGCGCTGGTCACCGCCTACGGCATGCTGGACTACGACGCATTGACCATCGCGCCCGCCGAGGCGAGGTGGTTGGCCGATGCGGGCGTGGATATGCGCGAGGACTGGACGACGCTTGGCGACGCGCCGAGGACTGCGGTCATTGAGCGCGCGGGGGTGCGCGTTGGAGTCGTCATGTTTCCCGCGCCTGCGGATATCGTTGCCGGGCCGGATGCCGCGCGGAAGGAGCAGGCGGTTCGCGCCGCGCGGGAGCTGCGGCCCAGCGTGGACATCCTCGTCGGCATGAGCCCATGGGGCGAGAAGGCCGAAGCCGCCTTTCTGCGTGAGTACGATGGAGCCGTGGACCTGCTTTTCGGTACAGGACCGGGCATGGGCGATGGCTTCCGGATGAGTCCCGGCGGCGGAACGCTCTGGCTGCGCAGTGTGTTCGATGGCAGGGGGGTGATGCGGGTCGATGTGCTGCGGCGTCCGACGGCGGGTGAAGGAAACTTTGCACTAGTCGAGGATTTTCGTGTGACGAGCATCGCGTTGGATGGTACGGTGAAATATGACATCCGTGTAGCCAACCTCTTTAGTTGGCTGTAGCGGGATGGTGGGAAAGGAGGGAAATTGCTCGCATTTGCTATGCGAGCGCAATAATTGACATTGTTAAAAAGATCAGCGTTTCCAGAGTGTTGCAACAGGTCAGCGAAAAGGGCTGATGAATGCAATACGGAACAGAAGGCGTCGGTTGTTGACGTTGGAGTGTGCCTCTGGCACATACTGTAAATAGGGGGAATAGCCCTTACGGCCGCATGGAACCGAGCCGGAAGCCGCTGCCTGCGAGGCACGGTTGGCTGCCCCGGCTTCAATGCATCAGCAAAAGCGCGGGAGGAACAGGAATGCGTTTGCTTCAGGCTGAAAAAAGGAAGGTCTCCGGCTTCACGCTCGTGGAGATGGCCATCGTGCTGGTCATCATCGGCATCATCCTTGCGGGCGTGATGAAGGGACGCGACATCGTTCGCGGCTCTCAGGTCAAACAATTTTCACAGGGGTACGCCCAGAAGTGGGTTACCATCGCCTCCACCTACTACGACAAGGTGGGGCAGCACTTCATGGACGGGCAGGACAACGGCAATAGCGTCGTCAGTTCGCCAAATGGCGAGATGGATGACGTGATTCTCGCCTCGGCAGACGCCAACTACTCTGCGGCGAGCCGGGCCACGGGATTGCAGGCCCTGCGCAACGTGGGCATCACTCCCTGCACCATGATCAAGAGTGACCTGAACAACGACGCGGCCACCACCAGTTGCGACAATGGCTACAACATCTGGGAGCGCACGGTCGAGGGCGAGTGGAGTGGTAAGTCCACCGTGGGCGTGGCCTTCTTCAACTTCCTCGTCAACAACGCGCGCCGCAACTGCGTGGTCATCGGCGGAGTGCCCGTGGACGTGGCCATCGGTCTCGACACGCTGATCGACGGTCAGGCCGACGGCGAGAACGGGCTGTGCCTCAACATGTCGAACTACGCCACCGCGTTCAACCCCGGTGACTGGCAGGACATCACCGACCCCGGCGGGACCACGAGCCTGAGCCTGTACAGGTGGCCTGATCAGGACGAAGCAGCCAAGCTGGCCAACGTGGTGCTGGTGCTGGATTTCTAGGCCGTTTCCGGGATACGGCGCCAAGCGCCGCAACATGACCAACAAGCCGACTGGAGGCAGCAATAATGAGGTCCATCAAGGAATACCGTGAAGGCAAAAGAGGCTTCACGCTGGTGGAAATGGCCATTGTCCTCGTGATCATCGGCATTATCCTCGCCGGCGTGATGAAGGGGCGCGACATCGTTCGCGGCTCCCAGATCAAGCAGTTTTCGCAGGGCTTTGCCCAGAAGTGGCTGACCATCGCCTCGACGTATTACGACAAGAAGGGCCAGCCCCTGTTCGACGGCCCCACCAACGGCAGCAATGCCACGACCACCCCGCCCGACGGGCGCATGGACGGCCGCATGCTGGCCCAGCCCGCTGGCGGCGAGGCCGGACAGTTCGCGGATGACCGCGACAACGTGCTGACCTATCTGCGCCTCGTGGGCATCGAGCCGTGCACCATGATCAAGAGCGATCTGGAGGATGCCAGCGCGGATTGTGGAGCTGGTGGTTACAACGTCTTCGAGCGCATGGTGGACGGCGAATTCACTGGTAAGCAGCGCGTGGGCGTGGGCTTCTACAACTACGTGATCAGCACCGGCGGTCCCAACCGCAATGTCGTGCTTATTCAGAACGTCCCCGTGGATGTGGGTATCGGTCTGGATACGGTCATCGACGGACAGGCCGATGGTCAGGGCGGAAGCTGCATCGTCGTCAACCTGAGCGCCGCCAATGCGGACTACTCGACGAACGCCTTCACTCCCGCAGCCACGGGTTCGACGGTGACTCCGCTCGCCTGGGGAACGGACAGCACGATGCTTGCCGTCATCGGACTGGTGCTGGACTACTAGGAACGTTTCACGGGCTTTCGAGAAAAGCCGTCATCGAGAACATGGGGGAACGTCATGGAAAAGCGCGTAGTGAAAGGCTTCACGCTTGTTGAAATGGCCATCGTGCTGGTCATCATCGGCATCATCCTTGCCGGCGTGATGAAAGGCAGGGATATCGTGCGCGGCTCGCAGGTCAAGCAGTTCTCGCAGGGCTTTGCCCAGAAGTGGATGACCATCGCGACCACGTACATGGACAAGACCGGGCAGGCGCTGGCGGATGGCACCGCCAACGGCGGTACCGCCGCCAATGCCAACGGCTACATGGACAACCTGTTCATGGGCACCAACAACCTCACGCAGTACGACGAGGTGCTCAATGCCACGCGGGACGTGGGCATTGAACCCTGCACCATGATCAAGACCGACCTCGCCAACGACACGAACAACAACTGCCCCAACGGCTACAACGTGTTCATGCGGAACGTCGAGGGTGAGACCAGCGGTAAGTCGCGCGTGGTCGTCGGGTTCTATGCCGAGCAGATCGGCGCAAACGGTCCGTTCCGCAATATCGTCGTGCTCCAGAATGTGCCTTCCGATGTGGCGCAGGGCCTCGATACGCTCATCGACGGACAGGCCGACTCGGCCAACGGCGCGTGCGTGGGCATTGCCAGCGCGACGACCGAGGTCATCAACGCGGCTAACGCCGCGCTTGGCACAGGAGGCGCGCTGACGCTGCTTACGAGCTATCCGTCGGCAAACTCCGCGAACAAGTATGTCGTTGTGGGACTCGTACTCGACTACTAGGCGGGGCCGCCTTCGTGATGAAGCGATGAATGGGACGGCAGGCTCCGCATGTGGGGTCTGCCGCCCTTTCGATGCGGGGGCGCTGAGCCACGCCCGCAGACGGGTTTCGAATCATCTTCCACGCGGTGCGACGGCGCGGTGGGGCCGTGCCGGAAACGGACAGTTCGCGTTCACCTTCATGCGATACGCAAGGGCCGGACATGACCAACGACATCTTCCAAGCACTCGGGCTGGACCGCAATCCGTTCTCCATGGCCGCCGACACGGATGGATACTTCCACACCGAGGCGACCAAGCAGATTCTCGATGAACTCGCCTTCGGCATCCTGTCGCGCAAGGGCTTCCTGTTGCTTACCGGCGAGGTGGGGGTGGGCAAGACCTCGCTCCTCTACCAGCTGCTGCGCCGTCTCGACGGCGAGGAGTTGGCCACGGCGTGGATATTCAACACCATGCTCAACAAGGAGGAACTGCTGCTGGCCATCGCGCGCGATTTCGGCATCGACGCGCCGCGCACGGCCAACGTGGCCGGGCTGGTGGACCTGCTCCAGACCTTTCTCGTCGAGCGCAATTCTGAGGGACGCAACTGCGCCATCATCGTGGACGAGGCGCACAATCTGAGCCTGCCCGCCATGGAGGCGCTACGCATGCTCTCCAACCTGGAGTTGGAGGGGCGAAAACTCGTCCAGATTCTGCTGGTGGGGCAGCCGGAACTCAAAGCCCGGCTCGATGAGCCGAAGCTCCGGCAGTTGCGCAGCCGCATCACCATCTACAAGGAGCTTCTGCCGTTTAACCGCGAGGAAACGGGGCGCTTCGTCAACTTCAAGCTGTCGAGCGCCTCGTCGCCGTTTCGGCTGTCGGGTGCGCCGCTCAAGATTCTGCACATGGCCACCTGTGGCAACACCCGCATGATCAATCTGGTCATGGAACGGGCGCTCTACGCGTCTGTGGCCTTCGGGGAAAAGGAGCTGTCCGCGCGTGCACTGCGGGCGGCTGTTGCCGAGATCGGCACCTGTCAGGTGGAGGTGGCCGAGCGGATGGGCGCGGCGCGGCGACGCGTGAACCTTGCGTTGACCGGCGTGGCGGCCGCGGTGGCCGTCGCGTTGGCGTTCGCTCCGCTCATGCCCAGCGGATCGGGGCAGACGAGCGTTGCCCGCATGGCCATGACATCGGTGCTTTCAATGCAGCTCTTGGACGAAAAGGAAAATGATGCTGGCAAGTTGGATGCGGATAGCGCATTCGTGAACGTTGATGGGCGCAGCGAAGGGACTGTGTCTGCTGATGAGCAACATGGCGTTGATATTGAAAATGTGAAGATGCGTGTCGCAAATTCAGAAAATGCATCGTCAATGGCCATTCAGGTTGCGGCTGTAGAAGAAAATAGAAACTTGACAGCCGATACTAAAACTGCGACATCATTAGATACTGGGGTAGAGTCCGTCCGGAGCGATGCGTATCCCGAGGAGTACGGTAAATTCCTCGGCGCGGCGGGGCTTGAGAAGCATCTGGCCGATCTGGACCGGGCTGTCAGAGAGGGGAAGATCGACATTCTCGAAGAGGTGCTGCCCGAGCCGTGGCAGGTTCTCGAACTCGACAGGCTGCCTGCCCAGACGGGCATGACCTTCGCCTCGTTCCCCTGGAAGAAGATCGTTCGGGACGACCCTGCGTGGCTGGTGCTGTGGGAACCGCCCTTCGTGGTGCAGGACTTCTACTACGGCTATCGCAATGAGGACATCCTGAAGCTCCAGAAGATGCTCAAGGTCCTCGGGTACTACTGGGGACCGGACGACGGAATGGTCGGCCCCGTCACATGGCGCGCCATCAACGGCTTCCAGAAGGACATGAAGCTCAAGCGCACCATGTGGCCCGACCCCGAAACGGTGTTCTGGCTCATTGTCATGTCGAAGCAGGGCTGAAGCCGCCGCCCCGTTGGCGGGCGGCCCCGGCACTCGGACGCCGGGAAACCATCACCATAAAGGTGGATATATGGCCGGACCCATTCGAATAGGCGACCTGCTCCGCGACAGGGGATTCATTGGCGACGAGCATATCCGCTACGCGTTGCAGGTGCAGCGCGTGACGAAGGAGAAGCTCGGCCAGGTGCTGACGCGTACGGGTCTCGTCTCCGAGTACGACCTCGTGCATACCGTGGCCCAGCAGCTCGAACTGGACCACGTGAATCTCGACAGCATTTCGCCGGATTTCCAGCTCCTCAAGCGCTTCAACCGCAACACCTGCCTCGCCATGCGCATCTTCCCCTACGGTGTGCGCGACAATCAGGTCGTCGCGGCCATTTCGGACATTCCCGAGTCCAAGGCGGAGCAGTTCATCGTCCGCGCAACGGGCATGAAGCCGCTGTTCACCATGGCCGAGGAAAGTCGCGTCATCTCCGCCATCTACAATTTCTTCTATTTTTTGGACAACCCGGTCGAAAAGCTCATGCAGCGCGAGGTGGGCATCATCGCCGCCGACACCAGCCGGACGGTCAGCCCCGACACGCTCATCAACTACATCCTGCTTCTGGCGGTTAAGCAGCGCGCCACGGACGTGCATCTGCGGCCCATGGCCCGCGGCATCGCCGTGGCCTTCCGCGTGGACGGCGTGCTGCGCAACATGGCCTTCCTGCCGCCGCAGCTCTCTCGCGTGACCACATCCATCAAGCTGCAGGCGGGCATGGACATCGCCGAGCAGCGCCTGCCGCAGGACGGCCGCTGGACGGCGAACCTCCTCGAACGGCGCTACGACATCCGCGTGTCGTCGGTTGTGACGCCCTTCGGCGAGAACATCGTCATGCGTCTGCTCTCGCAGGAGCGGGCCAGCCTGTCGCTGCCCGCCCTCGGCTTCCTTGAAGATGACGTGCGCACCATCGGCAGGCTGTTCGACGAGCCGTTCGGCATTTTGCTGCTCACCGGCCCGACCGGATCGGGCAAGACCACCACGCTGGTCACCGGTCTGACCACGCTGGATCTGCTCGGCAAGAACGTGATCACCGTCGAGAACCCCATCGAATATGTGGTGCCGCTGGCGCGGCAGACGCAGGTCAACGAGGGCGCTGGGTATGGCTTCTCCAACGCCATGCGCCACTTCCTGCGTCACGACCCGGACGTCATCCTCATCGGCGAAATGCGCGACGAGGAGACGGCGTCCACGGCTCTCACCGCGGCCACCACCGGTCACCTCGTGCTGTCCACCCTGCATACGAACACGGCCATCGGCTCCATTCCGCGCCTTCAGGGCCTCGGCATGGATACGCAGATGCTGGCCGAAAGCCTCATCGGCGTGGTCAGCCAGCGTCTGGTGCGCACCATTTGCCCGCACTGCAAGGTGGAATACGCGCCGTCGCAGGAGGAGATCGACTACCTCGGCGAGACCGTGGAGAAACTCTACCGGGGGCAGGGCTGCGAGGCCTGCAACCACTCCGGCTACATCGGCCGGACGCTGGTCTACGAGATTCTGGTCGTGGACCGCGATGTGCGCGAGGCCATGGAAAAGGACATCGAACTGACCCAGCTGGAGGACATGCTTCGGCGCAAGGGATTCAAGACCATGTTCGACATAGGCATCGTGAAGGCGCGAAGTGGCGCGACCACGGTGGAAGAACTGCAACGCGTGCTCGGAAAGACGCGCTACTAGCGTCGCCCGGGCCACAACCGGAAACCAGCAGGATAGAGCATGCCAATATTCCGGTTCAAGCTCCTGACCGCACAGGGCAAGGTCGATAGGGGAGTGGTGGAGCTTCCCTTCGACGACGACGCCCCGGCCATCCGCTATCTGGAGCGGCAGGGCGGGGTGGTCATCGCCATTCAGCGGCTGGGCACCGTGATGTCGTGGGTCACGAAGTTGGCCACGCAGGGCTTTGCGCGCGTCAGCCGTTCCGACCTCGCCGAGTTTTTCAACAATATGTCTATGCTGCTTGGGGCTGGCGTTCCCGTGCTGTCGTCCATGGACGAGATCATGCAGGAGATCAAGAACCCGATGCTGCTCATGACGCTCAAGTTCATGCGCACCGACATCGAGAGCGGGCAGACCTTCGGCGAGGCGCTGGCGCGTCATCCCAAGGTCTTCAACCCTCTCGTGCAGTACATGTGCCGCATCGGCGAGGAAACCGGTATGCTGGACCAGATGTGCAAGAAGTCTGGCGAGCACCTCGAACACATCGAGGAGATCGTCAGCGGCACCAAGCGCGCCTTGGTCTACCCCGGCTTCATCCTCGGCGTGGTCATCCTGTCGTGCTTTTTCTGGTTCTATTTCGTGGTGCCGCGCATCGTGAAACTCTTTTCGGACATGGGCGTGGCCACGCCAACCCCCACGCGCATACTCATCGCCATTTCCAACTGGTTCCAGCTCTATTTCGGATGGACGGTCATCGGCGTCGTGGGCAGCGTGATTCTGCTGAACTACGCGCGGAAAAAGAGCGTGCGCGTGCATTACGTGATGGACTACATCGCGCTGCGCATCCCCATCTTCTCGACCATCATTGAGACGTCCATCATCGCGCGCGTCACGGAGTATCTGGGCATTTTGCTCGGGGCGGGCGTGGGCGTGCTGCGCACCCTCGAAATCATCACCGAGTCCATGACCAACATGGTCTACAAGGGACGGCTCATCCTCGTGCAGGATGGCGTTCGCAACGGCAACCCGCTTTCGGACTCCATGAAGCAGTCCGAGGCACTGCATCCGTTCGCCGTGCGCATGGTGTCCGTCGGCGAGCAGACGGGCCGCATAGAAGAACAGACGGCCTACGTGGCCAAGCTCTACCGGGACAAGCTCGCGGCGTTGGTGGAGGTTCTGGGCAAGACGCTGGAACCGGCCATGCTCGTGTTCATGGGACTCCTGTTCGGAGCCATTTTCGCGGGCCTGCTGCTGCCCATCTACGACATGATCGGCAAGGTCGGCTAGCCGGCCGCAAGGAGACGGTATGCGTTGGATCGTCAGTGTGATTCTGAGCGTGGCGTTCGCGGCGGGCATCGTGCTGTTCTATCAGGTGTGGATGGACTTCCGCGTTTCGCAGGCGGAGATCGAGTTCCTCAACACCGAGATGCAGAACTACCGCCGCGTGGAGAAGCTCTTTGCCGAGCAGGAGGAGAAGGTCGTGGTGGTCAATGGGCTGTGGGAGCAGATTCAGCAGGTGGGGCTGGCCCCGGACAACTGGTTGCTCTATCCGCTGTCCATCGGGCGGACCATGGAATGGCGCGATCTCGAAAAGCTTCTGTACCTCGCGTCCAACGATCCGGACAAGGGCGGGTACTGGTTCCGCCCCACGGCGCTTCGCGTGACGCGTGTCGTCGTCGCTCCGGAATCCGCTGAAGGCACGGCGCCCGCGCAGCCTCCCGCCGGCGAGAAGCCTGCGGCGGGAGGTCCACTGCCGAAGCAGATGTACGAAACGGTCATGCAGGGCGAGTTCATGATCCCGAAGAACAGGTAGCGCGAATCCCACAGGCATTTAGCGAAGCGGGGACCGATGATGACTGATCCCAAGAAGAATACCGGGCGGCAGCCGGAAGAGATCGAGGAAGGCACCGGGACGACACAGCCGGGAGTGCCGGAACTCGAACTTGAGGACATCTCCTGGGAACTCGAGGATTCGTCCGCTGCGGGCAAAACGCCGCCGGAACCCGAGGCGCCCGAACCTGCGCCTGCGGCCCTCGATCCCTTCGCGTCCGAGGTCGCCGACGAGGCACGCGCCGACATGGAGGCTACGGCCGGGGAAGAAGCGGCAACTTCCGACGAAGGCTACGCCCTCGTTGATGAGGAGTACGCGGAGCAGGATGCCGCCCCCGAGGAGTACGAGACCGACGCGCAGGAGGTTTCCGGCGAATACGGGACCGAAGCCGAATCCGCCGAACTGGAGCAGGAGCCGGAGCCAGCCTACGAGGAGGAGGCTCCGCAGGAGGTCGGATACGAACTCGAATCCGAATCTGCCCCCGAGCCTGAACCCGAGCCTGAACCCGAGCCGGAGCCGCAGAGCGTCGCGCCTGCCGCACCACCGCGCATGGAATACGAGGAGGACGAGGAGAGCGCGGAGGCGACCTATAGCCGCGACTGGGGCTGGAAGACCAGCCGGTCTGGATTCTCGCCCTTCGTGTTTGAGCTTGGCGGCGTGAAGCACATGTTCAGCTCGCGCGGCATCGACATCATCGAGGATATTTCCGCCCTTGGCGGCTACTTCAAATACCTTGTGGACAATGTGGACGCGCCGGGCATGGGGCTTCTGACCCTGTCTACGGAGTTCAAGTACGCCGGGGTGCTGGCGCGCAAGAACCTTGAGGAGTCCGGCGAGCTGACGCCCGAAGGCAGCCTGCACATCTTCTCGCGGCGCAAGCTGGAGGGCGGGCAGGTCAGCGTGTTCTACGAGGTGCTGCCCCGCAACCGTCATGTCGGACTCATGGAGCTGTACAACAGTTCGGTCGACGGTTTCGTCATTCTCGACAGCGTGTCCATGATGTACGGGCTGCTGCGCAGGAAGGGGCGCGGTGTGCATGCGCTGGCGCTGCACCTGCCCGGAACCATCGTGCTCGTCGCGGGCAAGAACGGCGACGTGCATCTGGCCCGGCGCTACACCCTCGTCGGCGACGACGAGCAGGCGCTGGTGGAAGGCATCTTCGCCCTCGAACAGGACCTTGTGGCCCTCGAAAAGAACATGGGCCAGAAGATTAGCCACGTGGACTGGACCGAGGCCCTGACACCCACGCTGGAGCTGCCGCAGCCCGACGTTGATATTCCGATCATTCCCACGGCCGTGCACGAGTTCACGCTCAATGGCGAACGGGTGTGGTCTGCGCTGCCGCAGGTCGTGTCCGCCGTGCCGACGAGCGGCAACCTCGGCCCGAAGGAAGAGGCCTACCTGCGGCCTCTGGAACAGGCCGAAAAGTGGCTGTGGGCCGTTCTGCTGGCCATGGCCCTTGTCGCGGGCGCGGGCGTGTACGCCATTCAGGGCGTGCGTGGGCAGGTGAAGTCGCAGGTGCAGAGCATCAAGATGCAGATGAACGAGCTGGAGAATCGTCTGCGCTCGCGGGCGGTGAATGTGGCCTTCGAGGACGTGGACCCGGCGCTGAATCTGGCCAACGGGTTCCGTCAGGCCGCGTTGTCACCGCCTTTTGGCGAGATGTGGAACTTCCTCTCGTCGCTTCGGCCCGGTTCCATACGGGTGGACGGTCTGGAACTGCGCTACTCGCAGGATTTCGTGGATGTGCGGCTTGAGGGGCAGGTGGAGATGGAGCTTGCCGGGGCGCAGCAGGTCTTCACGGCCTACATCGAGGACATGGAGCGCGCGGGCTTCACGGTGACGGGACAGCAGCTCGATCTGGACCTCGAAGGAAACTACTACACGCTCAACGTCCGTTGGCCTCTGACCGAGAAGGGGGACTAGATGCACCCAGGCAGGCGGAACATACTCATACGCTGGGTCGGGTACGGCATCGTGGTGCTGGGGACGGTGGGGTGGCTCGCCACCAAGGATCACCAGATCCCGACGTTCAAGTCCACGGTGCTCGAACGGCTTGCTCCCAAGCAGGTCGCCATACCCACCGACGAGGCCACGAAGGCCATCCGGGCCGCCATCGATGTGCTCAAGGGGGCCAAGGCCACCTATGCCAAGGTCGATGTCGTGGACCCGGCACTCATCGTGCTCGAAGAGGAGGTCCTCAAGGAGCAGGGGCGCCAGAGCCTTCAGCTTTCGTCCATCTCCATCGGACCGAAGAGCCGCCACGTGGTGCTTTCCGGCGCGGTGTACCAAGAGGGGGACACGCTGCCCGACGGCAGGCTGATCAAGCGTATCGAGCCGGATGCAGTTGTCTTCGGCGTTGGCGACACCGAGGAACGCCAGAACTGGCAGCCGCCCTTCAGGGTGGAGCTGCGGCGTCCCGAAAGGGACAAGACCGAAAAGGTCTTCGACCCCACGCAGACGCAACCCGGAGCCGAGTCCGTCGAAGGGCACGCCGGCACCGGAACGGTAGATGTCGGGCAGTTGCCTCCGGACCTGACTCCGGATCAGGCATTGCAGATTCTGCAGCAGCTCGGGAAACAGAAGTAGGGGCGCGGCATGCTCGAGACTATACGCAATACGACAGTGAGCGGCTCAAAGGGCAGGACCATATCCGGGCCTCTTTCGTCCGGGAGGGGGGGCAAGGTGCCGACCATGCGCAGGTACATGATCGTTTTCGGTCTGATGGCGATGTCGCTGGGGGTGCTTTCGTGCGGTAATCCGTCCACGAAACAGCTTGAGACGAACCTCGAGTACGACGCGCTCTACAAGAGCATCCGCTCGGAGAACGAGGAGTTCCTGAAGGCTCGCGCGCAGGAGGATCAGCTGCAGGCGGAGAAGGGCCTTCTGGCGGAAGCCATCGAGCCGGTGCTCCCGGAGTTCAACCCGCTGGAGGAGACGCGGATTTCCATCAGCGTGCAGGAAGAGACCATCCACAATGTCCTCTTCCTTATCGCGCGAAACTCCGGGCTGAATCTGGTCATCGAACCAGGCATCAGCCTTGAGAACCGCATCACCATCAGCTTCGAGGACGCCTCGTCGGCCCTCGTGGTGGAGAAGCTTCTGGAGGCCTACGATCTGGCGTGGGAGGTGAAGGACAACATCCTCTACGTCCAGCGCTGGAACGAGCGGACCTTCGAGCTTGATTTCGTCAACGTCACTTCGGAGGTCACCACCGCCAGCGGCGGCGACATCTTTGGCAACCTCGGTTCCGAGGGCGCAAGCGGCGAGCTCAAGGGCGAGTTCACGCTGGCCACCACCATCGGCGGCACGCTGGAGGACGACTCGCTCTACGGCCTGATCCTCGAAACCGTGGACGCCATCATCAATGAGGCCAGCGGCAACATGCAGGGCGGCGGCGGAGGCGGAGGCGGCGGTGGCGTGTCATCCGACGAGAACGGTTTCTTCGCCCTCGATCCACTGGCCGGTCAGCTCTACGTGCGCACCACGCCGGGCAAGCTGCGTGCCGTGGCCAAGATGCTCAACAACCTGAAGGCCAAGCTGTCGCGGCAGGTGGTCATCGACGCGCGCATCCTGCAAGTGGTGCTCGACGACGAGTGGAATCTCGGCATCGACTGGAGCTATGTGGACCAGCGCCTGAGCGCGGGCGATTCCGGCTCCACCTTCGAGTTCCTGAGCCGCTCGAACAAGGCCTTCGACCAGCGCAACTGGGCGGATGACAAGACCATCCTGCGCATGACCGGCTTCACCAAGGGCGATATCGCCATCAATGCGGCCATCGAGGCCATGCAGACCTTCGGCGGCGTGAAGACCGTGGCCAACCCGCATGTGCGCGTGCGCCACGGGCAGCCCGCGCTGTTTACCTCCGGCGAATCGGCGAAGTACGTCAGCGCCATCAATCGCGAAATCGACGATAACAACAAGACGACCTACAGCGTGGAAACCTCCACGGTGTTCAACGGCGTGATGCTCGGCGTCATCTGCTTCGTCAACGACGATAACAAGATCGACATGCAGGTCTACCCCATCAAGAGTGAGGTGGACCCGTCGAGCCTGACGCGCGTTACGGTCACGGCGGATGACGATCAGATATCCCTGCCCAAGGTCGAGGTGAAGAATGTGAGCACCAACGTCCGCGTGAGCGACGGCGACACCATCATCCTCGGCGGCCTCATCGACAAGGTCACGGGCAAGACGGATACGGGCGTTCCCGGGCTGGCGCAGGTGCCGGGACTCGGCTGGCTGTTCAAGAGCCGCGCCCAGTCCGAGCGGGTGCGCGAACTCGTGATCATCATGAACATCAGGATAGTGCAATGAGCGTCATCTACCGCAGTCTTCAGCAATTGAAGAAGGAAGAGGCGGCGCGGGAGACGCGTCAGACGCCGCAAGCCGTGGCTCCGCGCATGAGCAAGCTCGTGCTTCGGGCGCTGGCCTACACGGCCGTGCTCGTGCTGCTGGTCGGCTCCGGCCTGTTCTTCATCAAGCAGGAGGTGCAGCAGATCGAGATTCCGCCGCCGCCGGACCTGCCCACCGCGCCGACGGCGAAACTTCAGGAGCGCGGCGCGGCGGTGGAGAAGATTCTGGAGGGCGACATCAGCGCCGAACTGGCGCGGCCGACGCGGCAGATGGATTCCGGCATTCAGGAGCCGATCATCAAGCAGCGGCTCTATCGCCCCCCGCAGGAGGAAACCGCGAAGGAGGCCGTGGACCTCACCAAGCCCACCAAGGCTCTGGAGACCCATTTCGCCAAGCGCGCGCGTTCCAATGAGGAGGTGCTCTCGCTCCAGCGCAAGCTCATCCAGTCCTCCGAGACGGGCGACCTGAGCACGTCCAAGGATCTGCTGGATAAGATGACCACGGAGATAGGCCGCAAGGAGAGCGCCACCAAGTACAAGTGGGAAGGCTATCTGGCCCTCAAGGAAAAGCGCTATGCCGACGCCGAGAACTACTACCGGCGCGCGGTGGGCATTCGTCCCGGCGACTTCGTGAGCAATCTGAACCTTGCCTATGCGCTTCTGGGGCAGGACAAGCGTGACGAGGCCATTGGCATATACCGTGCGCTTGTGGAGCGTTACCCCATGAACGAGAAGGTGCTGCAACTCGGGCGCATTCTCGGTGAGCGCTGATGAATTTTTGCATCATGGATCATCGAGGCCCCGCAGGATGAAACGCCTGCGGGGCCTTCGTCCTTTTCGGGCGATGTCATGGGCGTTGCGTAGTGCTCCCGCACGAGGGGGTTTCCGCGAATTGGCTTGTGCATGAACGTTGTATCGCGTATGTTTTGCATATGAAATCGGCATGATGGAACATGGATGGCGGCGCATTTTTCCGCTGGCTGGCAACGGGAATGTTCTGCAAAAGGCGGTTGTTATGGAATCACGTGAACGCGGAAGCGGCGCAACCTCTCCCATGAGCGGAGAGGCATTGCACGATCACCTGAGTACCTACGCCGAGATCGGCATGGCGCTTTCCGGCGAGTCGGACGTCAACCGCCTGTTGGAGATGATCGTCTACGAGGCCCGAAAGATCACCGGGGCGGACGCCGGGACGCTGTACATGGTCGGCGACGACGGGTCGCGGCTCGATTTCGTCATCCTCCAGAACGAGACCATGAACACCCGCATGGGCGGCACCACGGGCGTGAGCATCAACCTGCCGCCGGTGCCGCTGTACGTGGACGGCGAGCCGAACCACGCCAACGTCTCCTCCCATGTCGCCGTCACCGGCGATATCGTCAATATCGACGACGTCTACGAGTCCGAGGAATTCGACTTCACCGGCCCTCGCAAGTACGACGCCGCCACGGGCTACCGCTCCAAGTCCATGCTGGTCATCCCCATGCGCAATCACGAAAACGAGATCATGGGCGTGCTCCAGCTCCTCAACGCCACCGATCCGACAAGTCCGGACGGCATCGGCGGCTTCACGGACGACCGCGTCATGCTGGTGGCCTCGCTGGCCTCGCAGGCCGCGGCGGCGCTGACCAAGACCCAACTCATCCAGGATCTCAAGGACCTCTTCTACGCATTCATCAAGAGCATCGCCAACGCGATTGAAGAAAAGTCCCCCTACACGGGCGGTCACATCAACCGCGTGGTGGATATCACCATGATGATCGCCGAGGAGATCAACCGTCTCGACGAGGGACCGTTCAAGGACGTCTTCTTCACCGAGGACGAGATGGAGGAGCTTAAGCTGGCGGCGTGGCTTCACGACGTCGGCAAGATCATCACCCCGGAATACGTGGTGGACAAGTCCTCCAAGCTCGAAACCATTTTCGACCGCGTGCACATGGTCAAGGCGCGGCTCGACCTCATCGCCAAGGTCATGGAAGCCGATTTCATGCGCCGCATGCTCGACCTCTACGAGTCCGGCTCCCCCGATTTAGCCGCACTGGACGCCCTGCACACGGAGCGCGACGAGGCGCTGGCCAAGCTGGCGGACGATAGCGCCTTCGTGCTGTCCTGCAACGAGCCGGGCGAGTTCATGAGCGACGAGCGCATCGAGCGGCTCAAGGGCATTGCGGCCAGAACTTTCACCGTGGATGGTGAGACGCAGACCTACCTCACCGATGACGAACTGAAGAACCTCTGCATCCGCAAGGGCACCCTCACCGGCGAGGAGCGGGGCATCATCGAGAACCATGCCCGCATGACGGGAAAGATGCTCGGCGAACTGCCCTTTCCCAAGAAGCTGTCCCGCGTGCCGGAGTACGCCAGCGCTCACCATGAGAAGATGGACGGCACGGGCTATCCGCTCGGGCTATCGGGTGACGAATTGGCCCTGCAGTCGCGCATCATGGCTGTGGCCGACATCTTCGAGGCGCTCACCGCCAAGGACCGTCCCTACAAGAAGCCCATGCCGCTGTCGCAGGCGGTGAAGATTCTTGGGTTCATGAAGAAGGACAAACACGTCGATCCGAACGTGCATGACCTGTTTCTCTCTTCCGGCCTCTTTCGCGAATACGCCGAGCATGAACTCAATCCCGACCAATTCGACGAGGTGGTCGTCAACCCCTGCCTGACCGAGCGTCGGGTGCTCATTGCCTCGACCGCACCCGAGGAGGGCGTGGAGGATATCCTGACTGGCTGGGGGGCGCAGATCGAGCGTGTGGCGGACGCCGCGCAGGCCGAAGGGCTGCTGCGCGAGGCCTTCGAGAAGGGCGAGCCGTTCAAGCTAGCGATTCTGGATGCGGACCTGCCCGAAGGCGGCGGATTCGCCGTGGCCGAGGCGTTGGTCAAGGTTCCGGGCTTTCCCGCGTGGTCGCTGGCGGTGGTCGCGTCCGGGCATGTTCCGGGAAATGCCAGCCTTGCGGTGGGATTGGGGCTTGCAGGGTACTTGGTCGCTCCTGTAGAGGTGGAGGAGCTTCGCAAACTGGTCCAGTGCATGGAGGAGCGGGCGAAGCGGGCCGCCGTGGCCGTTCACGCCAAGATGTGCCGCCTCGACGAGGATGACGGTGCGTCGCGCCGCATTCTCGTCGTGGATGATTCAGCCAACTCGCGGATGCTCGTGCAGTACTATCTCAAGGGCACACCCTATGAGGTGGAGTTCGCCGAGAGCGGGCGGCGGGGTGTGGCGGCCTTCGGGCAGACGGCCTACGCCCTGGTGCTCATGGGCTCCCAGCTTGCGGACATGCCCGGACATGCGGCCATCGACGCCATGCGGAGCATGGAACGCGAGGCCAGGCTGTGTGCGACGCCGTTCATCGCGCTGACTCCGCACTATGTTGCGGATGCCGGGCCGGAGAGCCTACGTGTGGGATACAATGATTTTCTGGCGAAGCCCATTGCCAAGCAGGACCTCCTGGCGATGGTCGATCGATACATGAACCGATAGGCGCGGGTGGCGGTCCACAAGCATCCCGCGCACGGAAAAGACGCCGAATGGACCTCAATTCCTCCACGAAATACAAGACGCTCCACAAGGGGCAGATCATCTTCAAGGAAGGCCAGAAAGGCTCCGTCGCCTACATGCTCAAGAAGGGGACGGCGACGGTCTTCCGTACCCAGAACAACAAGCGTCTCGTGCTGGCCCGCATTCTGCCCGGACAGGTCTTCGGCGAGGAGGGCCTCTTTACTGCTGGCCCGCGTAACGCCTCGGCCGTGGCCGAGGAACCGTGCGAACTCATCGTCATCGATCAGGACGTGTTCCGGACCATGCTCCTCAAGTGCCCCGGTCCGATTCAGCGGCTGATGCGTTCGCTGGTGGAGCAGGTGCACGGCATGCAGGGCAGGCTGGCCGAGAGCGTGACCAGCAACGTGCTGACCAGCGTGTGTGGCGTGCTGGAACTCATGCATCGTGCGCTGTGCGCCACGGAGCGGACCAACGGAAGCAGGCATGGCGTGAGCTATGCGGAGCTTTCCCGCCAGTGCAAGGACATTCTGCTCGTCTCCCAGCTTGAGATCGACGAGATATTGGCACGGCTGGGTAAGCTCAAGATCGTGGAAATCACCGACGTGCGCGAACCGGTCATGAAGCGCGACGCGCTGGGCCGCATGCGCCGCCAGTCCGATTTTCTCAAGGATCGCTACGTAGCCATTCCCGAGCCGGACAAGTTCATGACCGTGGTCCGCAATCTCAGTCAGGAAATGGGCGGCGCGCGTCCGCCATTCACCGAATGTCTCGAATTCGTGGATGTCTACGATTTTGCGAAGAGCGTTGGGGCCGACCCGGAGATCATCTACCGCAAGATGGGCTACAAGGAGATTCCCGAGACCTATTTCTTTTTCCACAAGCCCACCGTGGACGAGTGGGCCAAGGAGATGGGCGAGGAATTCTTCAAGCGCGTCAAGCGCAAGCGGGTGAACGTGGACGAACTGGAGACCGTGGACGACATCGTCCACGTGGACAATACCACCCTGCAGGAGGCCTTCTCGCGCATCGGCTATCACAAGATGGCGCTTTTGGCCGCGATGGCTGGTGAGGAGGCGCGCGGAAAGATTTTTGGCAACCTGTCGAAGAAGATAGCGGCCATCGTTCGTGACGAGTCCGGCTCCATGGAAGGGGTGGAGGAAATGGAAGCCGCTGACGCCGAAGACGAACTCATGGAGATCATCAGGGACATCAAGGGGAGCACCAAGTGAACGTCGCAACGCTGATCGGCATCATCTTCGGCATGGCCGTTCTCGGCTTCGCCACATGGTTCTCCACCGCCAGCGCGTGGGTCTTCCTGAATGGTCCCGGCCTCGCCATCGTCCTTGGCGGCACTGCGGCTGCGACCTTCATCTGCTATCCCATGCGCGAGGTTGCTCGCGTGTTCCAGATCTTTCTCATCGCCCTCGGGCGCGAGGAATTGCCCATCGGCGAGTACATCGGCGCGCTGCACAACCTCGCCGATGCCGCCTCGCGCGGGGGGACCATGCGCCTTGAGAAGAAGCTCCCCGGCATCGAAAACGAGTTCATGAAGGACGCCGTGCAGATGCTTGTGGATGGCTACCCGCGCGAGGAACTGCGCGAGATTCTCGATACCCGCATCCATCAGACCTACGAGCAGGAAATGTCCGCCGCGGGCATCTATCGCACCATGGCCCGGCTGGCCCCGGCCTTCGGTATCATCGGCACGCTCATCGGCCTCATCGGCATGATGCAGGCCATGGGCTCGAACCTGCGCGAGATTGGCCCGGCCATGGCCACCGCGCTGACCACCACCCTCTATGGCATTCTGCTCGCGAACATGGTCTTTCTGCCCATCGCCGTGAAGGTGGAGAAGCGCATCGAGGAGCGGGCCATTCTCATGTCCGTCATCCGCGACGGCATGCTGTTCATCAAGGACCGCACGCCCGCGCTCATCGTGCTCGACAAGCTCAAGGCCTACCTGCCGCCCCGGCGCTGGGGGTCCATCAGCGTTTCGCGCAAGGCTGCGCCCGCGCGTCCGGCATCGGGCGGTCGGGCATGATTCGCTTCTCCGAGCGCCGCGCCGCCAACGAGCGCGATGCCGGGAGCTGGGAATTGTCCTTCGCGGACATGATGACCCTCATCCTGTGCTTCTTCATCCTCGTCGTGGCGGTGAGCGAGGTGGACTCGCGCCAGTATTCGCAGGTTGCCGAATCCCTTGGCGACGCCATGAACGTCCGCAAGCCCGCCAACGCCACCAAGGCCGAGGACGTGCCGGAGTCCGTGCGCATCCGCATCCGCACCCTCGCCCAGATCGAGAAGGACCTTGCCCAGCGCATCGGGCATGAGCGCGACGCTGTGGATATCGAGAAGCGTCCCGACGCCGTGGCCGTGAATCTGCATGGCGCGGTGTTTTTCGACCTCGGCAGCGCGGAGTTGACCCCGCGTGCGCTGGCCACCCTCGATCACATTCTTCCCGCCCTGCAGGGTGTGCCCTATCGGCTGACCGTGGAGGGCCACACGGACGACATTCCCATCCAGTCCGAAATTTTTCCTTCCAACTGGGAGCTTTCCGCCGCGCGTGCATCGGCCGTGGCGCGCCACCTCATCGACAAGGGCTTTCCGCCGGAGCAGATACAGGTGAAGGGACTGGCTGACACGCGGCCCAAGTTCGCCAACCGCGACGCCTTCGGCAATCCCATTCCCGAAAATCAGGCGCGTAACAGGCGCATCGTGCTGCTTGTGGAGCCCTGATCCGCAGGCGCGTTTTCTAAAGCGATGCGAACCGCATGAAAAAGGCCGGACATTGTCCGGCCTTTTTTGTGTGCAAAATGCGGCGTGGCGGGGCGGTCAGCGCTCGGCGACGAGCCGTGCGGCTGCGGCCCGCAGTTGCGCGGCGTCCATGCCTGGCTTGAGCGACGGATGGTACATGAGGCGCAGAGCGTTGGCGTCGGCATCAGGAAGTTCGCAGGACCGCTTCTGCACGGAGGTGCAGGCCGTGGAGAAGACGCTGTCTCCAGCGCCGGGCACGCAGCCCGTGACGCCGAGGGCGCGAAGCGTCTCCCGCAGGATGGTGCGCGGGGTGGCGGCGTCGCGGTAGAGCACCACGTTGGCCGATTCGATGCTCTGGTCCGGTGCATAGGTGTTGCGGGTGTAGCCGTCGAGTCCGTCGCCGCCGTCGAGCAGGAAGACCGAGATGTTTGGCTCGAACTCCGTGACACGCAGGGAGATGCTCACCGTCTCCTTGAGCACGGCGTTGATGCGCTCTACGGCGTCGGCCACCATGGCGCGCTCCCGGTCGTCGCGCGCTCCGAGGATGCGCACCCGCGCGTCGCCGGTCCACTTGGTGAGGATCATGCTGCGCGCCGGTGTGCCGTCCTGCGCCATCTGGTCGTCCTTGTCGTGCAGGGCGAGGAGGACGAGGCGGTCTATGGCCGCGTCGTCGAAGAGTCGTATGGGCTGTGGGGCGGGGCGGGCGGTTTTCGGCGTGCGCGTCGGGCTGACCGCCGCCACGAGGGCCACGGGCGGAGCCGGAGGCGCGATGCGCGTGTCGCTGGGGGAGCAGGCCGGGGAATATGGATGGAAATCGGTTTCCGGAGCGGCTGCCTGCGCCGGCGGCTGTACCGGGGACTTTGACGGAGCGAGGGTTACGACTTCGAGGGGCGGCTCGACGGACGCGTGTTCCTCGGCTGCTGCGGTGGTGTCGGAATCTGCCGCTGTCGGTGCCGGTGTCGCTGTCGCTGTCACTGTCGCCATTGGAGCTGGGGCCGGTGCCTCGGCCTGCGCGTCCGCGATTGCGGCGGGATGGGCGGAACTAGGCGTTGGCGTTGGCGTGACACTGCGGGGAACTTGCTCGCCCGCAGGGGGAGCGGGTTCCGGAGTTGCGGTAGGCGTCGGAGCCGTACTGAGGGACGGCGCGGGGGCGGCTTTGGGCGTGGGCGCGTGTGTCTGCGCCGCAGGCGTGCATGGTTGTCCCGCGCTGGGTGCGACGGCTTGGGGTTTGACTGTGGAGGGCGCGACGGTCTGTGGCGCGACGGGCTGGAGCGTGTTGGGCTGTGGCGCGCTTGGCGTATCGGTCAGCATGCCAGCATCCGTGGCGGGCGTCGTGACGGACCGGTGCTGCTGTGACATTTCGGGAGCAGGCGTTGCGGCGACGGGGGGTGTGGCCTGTGGCGTCGTGTGTTTGCCGCCGTCGCTGCGGATGCGGTAGCGCTTGTCCATGTCGGCTGGCGGGGTCGGTGCCTTCGGAGCCGTTGGGCCGGGGACCGGGGCGACGGCGGCAGGCGGCGCGATGGCCGGTGCCTTGGGTGTCGCGGCGATGGGAATCTGCCCCGTCGTTTTCGCGGTTGGCGTGTTTGCGCCGGGGCCGGGCGATTTCATGAGGCTCTTCCAGTCCACCCGGTCGGTCGCGGTCCGCTCGCGCGAGAGGAGTTTGTCCCAGTCGATATCCGGGGAGGCCTTGCGTTCTCGCGCGACGGCCTTCCAATCCACGTGGTCCGAATCGCCCCCTGCGGCCGGAACCGCCGGGAGGATGGTCGCGATGAGCAGGGCCAACGTCACAATGCGGGGCGTGCGCATGCCGGATTCCTCTTCACTGGTGTTGAGCCGTGCGCGCCGTGTGCGGAGCAGCGCCGGGCCGGAAATGAGTCACGCATGACCCTAGTTGAAAATGTCTTTGGAGCCAAGAGCTTGCGTGAGATTGCGTGGCGTGTGCGTGCGAAATCGCTGTTCGTGTCGGGCAGGCCTCGAAATATGCGGATGGAGGGGATGGGGACGGCCTGATGGCGCGTCTTCTGGTGTATGGTGTGCCGCAAAAGAAAATCCCGCCGGGGGCGGGATTTTTTGTCGTGGATGGGGGCTGACGGTCTGGTTAGGCGTAGCGCGGCTCTTCCTCGCGCACGACCTGAAAGGCCTTGCTGCCCTTGACCGTTCCGGGCAGGCCGAAGAATTTTTTCACGCCCTGCACCTCGGCGGTGAGCAGTTCCTCTGTGTCCGTGTCGAGGAGCAGAATGTCGCCGATGTCGAGGTTGAGGAGCTGGCGGCCGGTGATTTTGCTGCGGCCCAGTTCGATGACCAGTTCCACCGGCGTTTCGAGCAGGCGCTCTTTGAAACGCGCGATCCACGCGTGGTCCACCTCAAGGCGTTCCGACTGGAAGGACGCGTGCAGCTTGGAGCGGATGGGTTCGAGGGTGGCGTAGGGCAGGCAGGCGATCATCGAACCGATGGCGTTTTCCAGTTCCACCTCGAAGGTGACCACGATGACCACGTCGGACGGCGGAACGATGGCCGCGAACTGCGGGTTGATCTCCGAGCGCGTCAGCTCGATGTGCACCTCGTGCACGGGACGCCACGCGTCCTCCATGTTCGAGAGGGCGATCTTGACCACGCGGTCCACGATGGCCTGTTCGATGGGCGTGAAGTCGCGGCCCTCGACCTTGGGCTGGCTGCCCGCGCCGCCGAAGAAATTTTCCACCAGCGCGAAGACCAGCCGCGAGTCCACGACCAGCAGGGCGTTGCCGCGCAGGGGGTCCATCTTGAAGATGTTGATGGACGTGGGCACCGGCAGCGAGCGCATGAAGTCGCCGAACTTCGACATGTCGATGGAGATGGGGTTCAGGTCCACGCGCTTGCGCATGGCGTTGGCCAGCGCATTGGTGCACAGCCGCGCGAAGCGGTCGTTGACGATTTCGAGAACCGGCATGCGGCCGCGGATGATGCGGTCCTGGTTCGCGAGGTCGAACGATACGACACCGGAGTCGTCCTCCGGTATTTCCGCCTCCGCTTCGATTTCGCCTCCGGAAAGGCCTCGAAGTAGCGCGTCGACTTCGTCCTGATCGAGAATCTTGCTCATTTTTCCGCCTCTTGCCTGTTCAACGGGCGGCAGAAAACGCCGCCTCGGAAAATGTCGTGCCCATACACTACGGTACGCCGCCGCCATGCGCAATGCCTGATAAGCGGCGGTAGCGCAAGGGATTGTCCGTTGGTTCGCGCGGCTTGTCGCGGCGCGTCGGCTTGTGCCCCTGTGCGTGGTGCGCCAAGCGATGCAAGACGCGAACCACTCGCTGCGAAATTATCGGGATGGACCGCCGTGCCCCGCTGTGCGGGCGGATGGGGGTGATTCGTGCGTGTCGCATCCCATGGATGACGTTGGAAATTTGACGTGAACCCGCGCTGGGCGGTTGCCCCCCGGGGGCGGGGAAAAGTCTGGATCAACCGGCACATCTTGGGTTAATCCCTTGCAAAATCGCATGCGGAAACCTACAAATGACATATCAACCATTTTCAAGCAGACGTCTGTGGGGCACGAATGTGGGCATAAGCTTCAAACAGGTGGCCATAGTCTCGGGGATGGAGGACCATCTGCGCCGGGACAAGCTGACCATGCAGAAGTTCCGCCCTGGGCGCGTGCTTACCTTTTCGTCCGGTGAGGAGGCGCTTGCCGTGCTCGGCGGCGAGGACGTGGACATCGTTATCTGCGACACCCGCCTGGCGGACATGGACGGCACGCACTTCATTCGCATCCTGCGCCAGATCCCACGCTTCCGGACCACCCCGGTGATGATGGTCACCACGGAGAACGCCAAGAACGCCGTGCTCGACGCCATTTCCTCGGGCTGTACGGGCTATGTGCTGCGGCCCTATTCCTTCGAGACGTTCCAGCGACACATCGTCATGGCCCAGCAGCTTCAACGCTTCAGCGAGATCGAGGTGGAGCAGCTCAAGGCCGCGCAGGATATGGTGGCGCAGGGCGACTTCGACGACGCCATCGAGGAATTCGAGGAAATACTTACCCTGCAGGACGAGGCCCAGAAGTACTACGACATGGGCTGCGACTATCTTTTTCGGCAGAAGTTCGGCAAGGCCATCGTCTCCTTCAACAAGGCCCTCAAGATCAATGACCTCTTCGCCGAGGCCTATCATGGTCTCGCGCAGGCCTACATGGGCAAGGGCGATTCCGAGAAGTACAAGAACTACATGCAGAAGGCCGCTGAGGTCCATGCGCAGTTCGACAGGATGGAGGAGGCCAAGACCCTCTTCATCGAGATTCTCAAGCACGACGTGCGCGCCCCCAATCCGTACAACACACTGGGCGTGCGGCTGCGGCGCAACGGTGACTATCCCGGTGCGGTGCATGCCTACAAGCGGGCGCTCGAATTGACGCCGGACGACGAGAACGTCCACTACAACCTCGCCAAAGCCTTCCACTACATGGGCGACCGGGAGAAGGCCACGACGGAGCTTATCGATGCGTTGCAGTGCAACAGCGATTTTCCGGAGGCGCTCAAGTTTCATCAGGAACTGCTCGGCACGCCGTGGCGCGGCGTCGCCGTGCGGCGTCCGGCGTCGGAGGTGTCGCAGACCATCAAGGACGTGTGACCCGTCGCGTTTCGTCGGACTTTCATGACGCGAACGGCCCGCCGTTCTCCCTTTGGAGAGCGGCGGGCCGTTTCGTTGTCGTGAGGGAGCGATGGAGCTAGAGCACCATGTTGAAGAGATAGCCCACCAGCAGAATGCCGCAGCCCACGACGCCCACGAAGACGCCGATGAGGCGGGGCTTGAGCACCCTGCGCAGGATGACGATTTCCGGCAGGGACAGGGCGATGACGCTCATCATGAACGCGAGCACCGTGCCGAGTGCCGCGCCCTTGGCGAACAGCGCCGAGGCGATGGGGATGATGCCCGCGGCGTTGGTGTAGAGGGGGATGCCGAGGGCCACGGCGGCGGGGACGGACCACCACGCGCTCTTGCCCATGAACGAAGCCATGAATCCTTCCGGCACGTAGCCATGGATGCCCGCGCCGACGGCGATGCCCGCGAGAACGTAGGGCCACACGCGGGAGACGATGTCGCGCACGGCCTCCAGCCCCTTGTCCATGCGGTCCTGCCTGCCCAGAGCCTTCTGTGCGCCATTCTCGGTCGTCGCCAGCCGCACCCAGTCCTCGATGTGGTTCTCCATGCCGAGCCTGCCGATCACCCAGCCCGCCACAATGGCCACGGCAAGTCCCGTTACGAGATAGAGCGCGGCCACGCGCCAGCCGAATAGGCCATAGAGCATGACCACGGCGATCTCGTTGACCATGGGCGCGGAGATGAGGAACGACAGCGTGACGCCGAGCGGAATGCCTGCCGTGACGAAGCCGATGAACAGCGGAACGGCCGAGCACGAGCAGAACGGCGTGACGATGCCGAGACAGGCCGCGAGGATGTTGCCGATGAATTCACCGCGCCCGGAGAGAAGCCTGCGCGTGAGCGCCGGAGTGAAGAAGCTGCGCACGATGCCTACCGCGAAGACGACCAGCGTGAGCAGCATGAGCACCTTCGGCGTGTCGTAGAAAAAGAAGCGCACGGCCTCGCCGAAGTGGGTCCCCGGCGTCAGGCCGAACAGGTCGAACGCCGCGAAGTCCGCCGCGTCGGGCAGCCATGCGTAGATCGTGCCCCATAGGGCGAGCCAGACGGGAAGCAGCCCGTAATGGGCGAGGGGGGAGCGGCGCACGGGCGTTGCTCCCTGCCCCGCGCACGCGCATGGTTCGCTTTCGGGACGGGGGGCGGCGATGTCTGCCATCGGTTTCAGTTCGAATTGTGCCATGGTGGTATGTCCTGTGCGGGCGGACGTGCCGTCAGCAGGATTTGGGGGTTGCGCAGAGTTCGCTGCGGTCGAATTCGTGCAGCCGGGCGATGAGGGCTGCGGTTTCGGGGTCGGCGTCCAGCCAGCCGTCGAGATGGTCGAGCATGGCGCGGGCGTAGGGCGAATCCCCGTCGGCCAGCGCGTAATCGACCCACGGGCCGTTTCTGCGGCGTAGCACGAGTCCCGCGTCCTCCAGTACCTTAAGATGGCGGGACACGGTGGGCTGGGCCAGCTCCAGCGCCGCGCGCATCTCGCAGACGCACATGCCGTGGCGATGCTGGAGCATCTTGAGAATTCGCACCCTGCCGGGATCGGACAGGGCCTTCATGACGGCGATGAATTGGTTCATGCGGAGTCCTCCATATGTATGAATTGCTATATGACGATATGGAGAGGCGTGTCAAGGTGCGTGGAGGATGGGGGAGGGGCGGGAAATGCGTGGGAAAGGGCGGTGCGGGCGTGGCGCGTTTGGCGAGATGTGTCTGGGAGGGGATGCGTCTGGCCCGGTACGTCTGGTCCGGTACGCTTGGAGTGAGGCGGGGCGTCAGCAGGTTCCGCCGATGGGCATGTCCGGCATGTCCGGGTCGTACTCGGCCACCCTGTTGCGACCGGCGTGCTTGGCCGCGTAGAGCGCCTTGTCGGCCCGGGCCATGATGCAGTCTATGTCCGTTTCCTCGGGCAGGATCGTTGCCATTCCTATGGAGACCGTGAAGGTGATGTCGTGGTGCTCGTAGCTGACGGCGGTCCGCTCCAGTTCCTCGCGCAGGCGTTCGGCGGCGCGCATGGCGTTGTCGCGGTCCGACTCGATGACTAGCGCCGCGAATTCCTCTCCGCCCAGTCTGCCGAAGAGGTCACTCTCGCGCAGTACGTGTTTGCATACGCGTACCAGCGCCTTGAGCACTTCGTCGCCAGCGGCGTGGCCGTAGGTGTCGTTGATGGTCTTGAAGTGGTCGATGTCGAGCATGAGGAAGGCGGGCGGGGTGCCGTAGCGCTGGGAACGGTGCAGTTCCTGCCCTGCGCGTTCGAGGAAGCAGCGGCGGTTGTTGGCTCCGGTCAGCGGGTCGGTGGTGGCCATGCGCTTGAGTTCGGTCTCCAGTCGCTTGCGGTCGGTGATATCGACCATGGAGACGATGACCTTGCCCCATGAATCCTCGTATCCCGGCGCGACGCTCAGGTGGATGGACACATGGCGAATGTTGCCCTTGAGGGTGTGACGGGTGGTTTCGATTGTTGCGTGCAGGCGGCCCTTGGCGAGGTTAACGAGTTCCTCGCGGAAGGACGACATGTCCGCGTCGGTGAGGAAGGTTTCCAGGCCGGGCAGCAGCTCGAATTTGCTCTCGGCCTCGAAGATGGCCAGCGTGGCCTGGTTGACGTCCAGAAGCCGGACCAGCGCCGCGCATTGCCGCACGGCCTCGTCGTGGGACGCGAAGTAGGTGTCGAAGTCGAGCACGCCCGAGTCGGCGAGGTCCTCCATGTACTGTTTGACGAGGGAAAAGTCCTCCTCCCATAGCGAGATGGGCGAATTCTCGAACAGCCCGCGAAAGCGCGCCTCGCTTAGGCGGAGCATGATGTTGCTGCGTTTGCGATCGGTGATGTCGCGACAGATGGCCTCCACGGCCACGGGCTCGCCCCTGTCGTAGATGAGCTGCATGTTGCACTCGGCGGTGAGCACGTGCCCGTCCTTGCGACGCAGGGCGATTTCGCGCAGCCGGACCTCGCGCTTCTGCCGCAGTTCTTCCATCAGTTCGTTGCGCATTTCCGGGGATGCGTGGATGTCGTTCATGTTCATGTGCAGGATGTTTTCGATGTCGTAGCCGAGCATGGACGGCAGGGCCTTGTTGACGAGAATGGGCCAGCCTTCGAGATCGCCGAGGTAGTAGGCGTCTTGCATATTCTCGAAGATGCGACGGAATTTTTCCTCGCTGAGCTTCAGGGCGTCCTGCATGCGGTTCTTCTCCGTCACGTCGTGGATGACGGAGTAGAGCAGTTGCGTGCCGCGGTATGTGACTGGGCCTGTGTAGACCTCGACCTCGCGGACGTCCCCGTTGGCAAGCCGATGGCGGAAGGTGAAGTGGTCGCGCTGCTCGGTGCGGGCGCGGTGCATTTCGTGGAGCGTTTCCTCGGGCGAGAGCATGTTGATGTCGGTGATGCGCATGGAGACGAGGGTGTCCCTGTCGTATCCGTAGAAGTCGCAAGCGGCGGGGTTCGCGTCCCGGATGGCTCCGGTTTGCGGGTCGATGATGAGCATGATGGAGTGGTTGTTCTGGAAGAACGTGCGGTGGTACTCCTCGCTCTGGCGCAGCGCCTTTTCGGCCTTCTTGCGGTCGCTGATGTCACGGATGGTGGCCATGATGGCGTCCCTGTTCGCGAACTGGACGCGTCGCAGGAAGACTTCCATGTCGAAGGACGATGCGTCGCGGGGGCGGCGCCCCTTCCATTCGAAAAGCCTTGGTTCTCCCTTTCGTGCCTGTTCCCAGAATACGGGCAGAAGGCCGGATGGATTGTCGGGGCTGGAGAGGTCCTTCTCGATGGACATCCGCAGTGCCTCGGCGCGTGTGAGGTCGAAAATGGACAGCATGGATTCGTTCACGTCGATGATTGAGCCGTCGAGGTCGTGGATGACGACGGCGTCGTAGGTGCTGTCGAAGATGCGGCGAAAGCGTTCCTCGGAGCGCTGTGCCGCGCGTTCGGCGTTTCGGAATTCGGTGATGTCGTTGAGGATGACGGTCAGCGTGACGTGCTCGTCGCCGTAGCGTTCGAGGGGAGCGCAGGCGATGTCGAAGCTGAACATCCTGCCGCCGAGTGAAATTTCGCGTTGCATCCGCAGGGCACCGGGGCGACCGGGAGGTGGCAGCGCCTCGGCCAGCCACGGGAGCAGGTCGCCGATGTAGGGCGTGGCGTCCGTCGGGGCGGGCGCATGGCCGCCTTGCGGGGTCTCGCCGCGCGTGCGGTCTACTAGCAGTTGTGCCGCATGGTTCATGCGATCCACATGGTACATCGCGTCGAGCAGGAAGACCGGCGAGGCGAGATTCTCGAACAGGTGGACGTAGCGGTTTTTTTCGCTTGTCAGCTCGCGGTTTCTGCCCTGAAGTTCGGCAAGTGTCGCATCGTGCGAAAGCCCGGTCCATTCCACGCACAGTGCCATCTCGAAGCGGTCGAAGGTGCGCAGGATGAAGGCTGCCATGGCGGTGCGCCTGTCCTCGGGGGCCTTTTGGTCAACGAGATCGAGATAGGCTTGCCGGTAGTACTTGAGTAGCCCCAAAAACATTTGCAGGGGGACACCGCGCGTGCGGTGACGGATGGCTTCCTTTACCCCGAAGGCGGTGATGGGGTCGTCCTCGAAGTCCTCTCCGGGCGGGAACTGGGGCAGTGTGTCGCCGTGGAACGCGCAGGCCTTTGTCATGGCATCGGACAGTCCGGCCACGGACATGCGCCAGTCCTCGGGCCGCGAGGATGTGCTGGCCGTGTAGCCGTGCTGCTTCGCATGGGCGAGGATGTGCTCAAGGAGCCAGTCCTCTTCCTGCGAAATGAGTCTCGACAGATCCTGCATGGCGACTTCCCTTCGGTGGACCGATGGTCTGGAGTCTGTGCCCGCGTGGTGAACATGAGGGCATCATATCGAGAATCGCAGAGAATGGGGGGCAAGGCAAGGGTGCTGGCACGGATGAGGCACCAATCGCTGTGGTGTTCAGTCGGGGTGGTATAGGGCCTTTTCCTGCTCCACCCACCATGGCTCCTCGCGCGGGTAGTAGAGGGGGCAGTTGCGGGTGTCGATGCGCGTATAGCCCCACGGCGCGGGGTTGTCGTGGCAGGCAGGGGCGGCGGTGAGACGATCAATGCCCACGGTCAGCGCGATGCTCAGTACGAGGAAGAGAATGGTCAGTCGCAATGTGTCGAGGCTCCGCTGGGAAAAAAGTGCAGCATGGGGCGGGGCATGCATGAAATATGCCCGTGTAGCGGGGCAATTCGGCGGCACGCGATTTTTTGTGCCCGTAACGTCTCGGCATTTCGTCCAGAGTCGCTCCCGTCGGGTGCCCAGCGTCGAGGAAACGTTGCACAGCCTTGCTTTCCGCATGTGGAACGGGTAGGGTTCCTCATGTGTCGCGCCTGCGACACGAGATCGACATCCACCCGTGACCCGGCCGGTCACCGAAACCATACTCGACATATGAACACGAATACATCTCTGCGCCGGGGGCTTGCCTCGGCACTGCGCATGGCGGGCGGCACGCTGATCATGCTGTGTCTGCTCAATGCCATTTTCATTGGTGCGGCTTTTGCCTCCGGCAGCGGCTCCATGCTCGAACCCAAGGCCCGCAGCGCCGCCGAACCGTCCGTTCCCGAGAACGTGCTCGCCGCCGTAGAGGGCCTCATCGGCATGACCAAGGACCCCTCGCGGCCCTTCGACGCGGCGGCGGCGGCTCCGCTTCTTGATTTCGTTGCCGAATCCGGGCGCACCGGGGACATGACCCTGCCCGACCGCGACGGAGCCAATGGCGTGTGCGTCAGCGAGACCATCGGAAGTCCGCTCTCGCGCATTCTCCAGTATGGCTACAATCCCGAGATTCCCGCCTATGTCGTGCTGCCCTCTGTGGTGCGCGTCAGCGGCTGGTACCCCGGAAGCGATATGGTCAATTCCCGCCCCCGCCTGTGGGAGCAGCTGGAATCGCTGACCGAGCCGGTAGTCCTGCGCGGGCGCGAGTTCGAGCAGATCACCCCGGATGTGTTCAGCGGCGGCTACTACAGCTATGATCTGTCCCGCCTGCTGGTGCTTACGCGGCACAACGGGCGCGGCGTGCTCATCTCCATTTCCCGGCAGGACGGTCCCTCGTCCGTGGGCCGCAAGGGCGCGGTGCTCGACGACGCATCGTGGCACTACCTCTATTCCAACGAGGAGGGGCTGACCAAGGGCGGCATCGGCTGGATGGATACCTACATGTACGATTCCGCTTCGGTCTCCGTGTATGTCGAGGGGGGCGCGGACAGCGCCCAGACGTCCACCATGGTCTTCAAGTGGCTCAAGGCTGGCTGGTCCGGCATCAACGTGGTGCGCCCCAAGCACATCATCACCGGCTGCCGCCGCTTCACCGAGGCCTTCCGGCAGGTCATGGAGTCCGACCGTCTGCCCGACGCCACGGCCATCGCCTGCAAGGTGCGCGAGTTCATGACCATGACCAACGACGAGCTGGAATCCATGCTGCAAGGCTACGCCCGCGAGATAGAATCCCGCTGGGGCGACAACCCCCTGCTGCGCGAGCGCACGTTCGCACGGCTCATGAAGGGGGACAGCTACATCGCCGCCCTCTCGCGCGACGAGCGCATCAGCCTGCTCATCAAGGGCTATCTGCGTTCGGCGCTTGGCGTGTCCTGATCGGGCACCCTGAATCGTTATGCATGCGAAACGGCGCTTCCCCATGCGGGGGAGCGCCGTTTTTTCGTGTGGCGCGCGGTGGTGGGGCGTATCGATCCATTGCGTCGTTTCGTCGCCGCACGGCCCTAACTGCCGAATTCCATTCTTGACAAGTGCGTGTGTTTCGAATCTTCTTCTGTACGTTATGAGCAAAAGAAAAATCGACGAGACTGACAGACGGATCATCGTTGCGTTGCAGGAAAACGCGCGCGTGCGCAACGCGGAGATCGCCCGCCGTATCGGCATGGCACCTTCCGCCGTGCTCGAACGCATCCGCAGGCTCGAAGCCAGCGGCGTGATCCAGGGCTACGAGGCCCGCATCAATCCCATGGCCATCGACTGTGGGTTGACCGCGTTCACCTTTGTCCGGTCCGAGGAAGGGGTCGGCTCCACGCTCGCGGGCGAGGAACTGGCCAAGATTCCCGAGGTGCTCGAAGTGCACCACACCGCCGGGCATGATTGTTATCTGCTCAAGGTCCGCGTGGCGGACACGCAGGCGCTGGGACAGCTACTGCGTCGCATCGGGCAGGTGGAGACCGTGCGCGATACGCGAACGACGATCGTCCTGACGACGGTCAAGGAAACGCTGGAGCTGCCGCTTGGCGGCGGCGCGGAGGAATCCCGCTAGACTGCACATCCATCAGGGAGTTGGCATGAATACGTCGGAACTGGAGACACGGATCATCGAGCGAGGCAGGACGTTCTTCGAGGCCATGAATGGCGAGGCCCCTTCCGTGTTCGACAAGGGCTGGTGGACTGGAAAGGTCATGGACTGGAGCATGCGCGACGAGGACTTCAAGGTGAAGCTCTTCCGCTTCGTGGACGCGTTGCCCGCCCTGACCACCAACGAATCCCTCAACCGGCACATCCGCGAATACTTCGCCGCCGATTCCGGCGAGTTGCCGCCTGTCCTGCGCGCCGGGCTCAAGAGCGCCAGCGTGGTGGGGCGGCTTCGCGGCAACTTCGTGGTCAAGGGCATCTCGAAGAACATCGAGCGCCTCGCCCGCCAGTTCATTGTCGGTGAGGACGCGAAGGAGGCGGTGAAGACGCTCCAGCGCCTGCGCAAGGACGGCTTCGCCTTCACCATCGACATCCTCGGCGAGGCCACCGTGGGCGAGACCGAGGCCGAAGCCCGCCTGCAGGAGCACCTCGACCTGCTCGCCGCGTTGGAGGTGGCCCGGCGCAAGTTCAAGCCCCTCGGCGGCTCCAACGGCGAATTCGACTGGGGCGGCGAGCCGATCATCAATCTTTCCGTGAAGGCCTCGGCCTTCTGTTCCCAGTCCTTCCCCCGCGATTTCGAAGGCTCCGTGCGTGGCATCTACAACCGCCTCGCCCCGGTCTACCGCCGCATCATTGAGATTGGCGGGGCCATGTGCATCGACATGGAGTCCCTCGACCAGCGCGACATCACCATCGAGGTCTTCAAGCGGCTGCGGTCGCACGACGAATTCCGCCACTATCCCCACCTCGGCATCGTGTTGCAGAGCTATCTGCGCGACGTGGATGACGACGTGGCGGGGCTTGTCGATTGGCTGCGCTCCGAGGGGCTGCCGAGCACCATCCGGCTGGTCAAGGGCGCGTACTGGGATCACGAGGTGGTCCGCGCGCGTCAGCAGGGCCTCGCCGTGCCCGTATACACCGTCAAGGCCGAGACCGACGCCGCCTACGAGCGCAACGCGCGGCGCATCCTCGAAAATGCGGACATCTGCCGCCTTGCCTGCGCCTCGCACAATGTGCGGACTATTGCCGCCGTCATGGAGATGGCCCGCGAGCTGGGCGTGCCCGAGGAGCGTTACGAATTTCAGGCGCTATACGGAATGGCCGAACCGGTGCGCAAGGGACTGCTCAGCGTGGCCGGACGCGTGCGGTTGTATTGTCCGTACGGTGAACTGGTGCCCGGTATGGCCTATCTCGTGCGCAGGCTGTTGGAGAATACCTCCAACGAGTCCTTCCTGCGCCGAAGCTTCGCGGACGAGACGGAGACGGACAGCCTGCTGGAAAATCCCGAGGAGACGGCTCGTCGCGAGCGTGCCGCGCGTCCCGTGCGTCCGGACAGCGGACCTGGCGTCGCGCCCTTCGTCAACGAGCCTGCGGCGGACTTCACGCAGGCCGCCGTGCGCCACGCCTTTCCCAAGGCCATCGCCCGTATCCGCCGCGAATTCGGGGCCACGCATCCGCTCTTCATCGGCGGGGAGAATGTCGTCACCGGCGACGTGCTCGATTCGTACAATCCTGCGGACGTGTCGGAGATCGTCGGGTCCGTGTGTCAGGCCGGTCCCGCCGAGATCGACGCCGCCATCGCCGCGGCCGAGGAGGCGCTACCCGCGTGGCGCGCCACGCCGGTGGCCGAGCGGACCAAGTGTCTGTTCGAGGCCGCCCGCATCGCCAGAAGCCGCATCTTCGACCTCGCGGTGCTTCAGGTGCTGGAGGTGGGCAAGCAGTGGGATCAGGCCCACGCCGACGTCGCCGAGGCCATTGATTTCTTCGAGTACTACGGGCGCGAGATGCTGCGCCTTGGTGCCGACCGGCGCATGGGCCGCGTGCCGGGCGAGGTGAATCGCTACCGCTACCGTCCGCGCGGCGTGGCGGCGGTCATCGCGCCGTGGAATTTCCCGCTGGCCATTTCCGCGGGCATGTGCTCCGCGGCGCTGGTCACCGGAAACTGCGTGCTCTACAAGCCGTCCGGCCTGTCGTCCGTGACTGGGCGCGTGCTGGCGGATCTGTTCGTCGAGGCCGGAATTCCTGCCGGGGTGTTCAACTTCGTGCCGGGGCGCAGTTCGGTCATGGGCGATCATCTCGTGGGGCACCCGTCCGTGAATCTCATCGCCTTCACCGGCTCGGAGCGGGTGGGGCTGCACATCATGCAGATGGCCGCGCAGGTCGCTCCGGGACAGCGGCACCTGAAGCGCGTGGTGGCCGAGATGGGCGGAAAGAACGCCTGCATCATCGACGACGACGCCGAACTGGACGAGGCCGTCAGGCATGTCCTGTATTCCGCATTCGGCTATCAGGGGCAGAAGTGCTCGGCCTGTTCGCGGGTCATCGTGCATGAGGCCATCTACGACCGGTTCGTGCCCCGGCTGGTGGACGCGGCGCGTTCCATGCGCATCGGCCCCGCCGAGGACCCGGCCTGCGTCATGGGGCCGCTGGTGGACCGTGTGGCGCAGCAGTCTGTGCTGGAGTTCATCGACGTGGCCCGCGCGGAGGGGAGCGTGCTCCTCTCGCGTATGCCGGACGGCGGTCCGGGCGGTGTGGACGCCTCGCAGGGCTGCTATGTGCCGCTGACCATCGTCGAGGGCATCACGCCCGAGCACCGCATCGCGCAGGAGGAGGCCTTCGGCCCCGTGCTGGCCGTCATGAAGGCCAAGGATTTCGATCAGGCCATCGAGTGGGCCAATTCCACGCGCTTCGCCCTCACCGGGGCGGTGTTCAGCCGCAGCCCGGCGCACCTCGAACAGGCGGCGCGGGATTTCGCGGTGGGCAATCTCTACCTCAATCGCAACTGCACGGGCGCGCTTGTCGAGCGTCAGCCCTTCGGCGGATTCGCCATGTCGGGCATCGGCTCCAAGGCGGGCGGACCGGATTATCTGCTCCAGTTCATGGAGCCGTATGTGGTCACGGAAAACACCATGCGCCGGGGCTTCGCGCCCATAGGCAGCGACGACGACTGGGTCTGATACGTCGTTCGGACAACACGCATGCAACGAAACCCCCGCCGGAAACGGCGGGGGTTTTTCGTTCTGCGCGGGTGATTTTGCGTGGGTGATCAGTCCGCCAGTTCCGGCGTGTACTTGCGGTAGAGGGTGCGGAACTGGTTGTAGGTCAGGCCGAGGAGTTCCGCCGCCTTGCGCTGGTTATGGCGCGCACGGTCGAGTGCGTCGGTGAGAAGGGCGATTTCGAATTGACGCACCGCCTCGGGGAATCCGCCATCCGGCAGGTCCGCCGAAGGCATGGACTCCGGCGCGGACGACGCGGGCGGTGTCTGGCGCGTCTCGTCGGCGCTTGGCATCTCGCGGGGGCGGAAGGGCGAGGCGAATGGGTCGAGCTGGATGTCGTCGATGCGCTCACTCTGGGCGCGGTAGGTGGCGCGTTCCACGGCGTTTCGCAATTCGCGGACGTTGCCGGGCCAGTCGTGGGTGAGGAGCGTACGCTGCGCGGTGGCGCTGAACGCGGGCACATCGCCACGCCCAAGTTCGACGGCCATGCGCGCCGCGAAATGCGTTGCCAGCAGGAGGATGTCGTCGCGCCGGGCGCGAAGGGGCGGGATGGTCAGCACCTCGAAGCTCAACCTGTCGAGGAGGTCGCGCTTGAAGCGCCCGGCTTGCGCCAGCGCGGGGAGATCGGCGTTGGTCGCGCCGATGATGCGCACGTCCACCCGCAGGGGGGTGGAGCCGCCCACGCGGTCGAACTCGCCGTATTCGACCACGCGCAGGATCTTTTCCTGTGCGGTCAGGGGCATGTTGCCGATTTCGTCGAGGAAGAGGGTGCCGGAGTCGGCGGCCTCGAAGCGTCCGGCGCGGCGGGCGGCCGCTCCGGTGAACGCGCCGGCCTCGTGGCCGAAGAGTTCCGATTCGAGGAGGGATGGGGCAAGGGCCGCGCAGTTCAGCGTACCGAACGGCCCCTGCCACCGGGGCGAGAGAAAATGCAGGCGTCTGGCGGCAAGCTCCTTGCCTGTGCCGCGCTCACCGACGATGAGCACGGGCCTGTCCACGGCTGCGGCTTGGGACAGGTGCTCCATGAACCCGAGAAAAACATCCGATTGCCCGATGACTTCGAGGGCTGCTGAAGCTGCCATGCGCCTGATTTGGTGGTCGTATTGACCAATGTTTGGAGGTAAAATGCAATAGTTGGTGTAAACTAACACCACGGCGTGCTCGTGTCAAATGGAAAAAGAGCTTTTATTTCGGTATGTTATGTCAAGATGCACGGTTGGCATGCTTGGTGCTTTTCCCCATAGAGCGATTCATGATAACCGGACAACGACCGCAGGAGGAAAACCATGGGCGTGTTCACCCGATTCAAGGATATCGTCAGTTCCAATCTCAATTCGCTTCTGGACCGCGCCGAGGATCCCGAAAAGCTCATCCGGCTCATGGTGCAGGAGATGGAGGAGACGCTGGTCGAACTCAAGTCGTCCTGCGCGAAGTTCATGGCTGACAGGAAGAACCTCGAACGCGAGTTCGAGGGCGTGCGCGAGAGCGCCACAAAGTGGACCATGCGTGCCGAGTTGGCCGTGGACAAGGGGCGCGACGATCTCGCTCGCGAGGCTCTGGCCGAGAAGGCCGTGTGGCAGCGCAGACTGGAAAGCCTTGACGAAGAGGCCGCGCATCTGGATGCTCTTGTGGAGCAGGCCCGCGATGACATCGCCCGCCTTGAGGACAAGCTCGCCTCGGCCCGCGAGAAGCAGCGCCTGCTGGTGCAGCGCCACGCCCGCGCCACAGAGCGCAAGCGGGCCGGACACACGCTGACGCGCGCCGAAAGCGGCGACGCCATGCTCCGTTTCGACAAGTTCGAGAGCCGCATCGAACGTCTGGAGGCAGAGGCCGAACTGGCTGCGCCCGCTAGACGGACGAACCTCGAAGACGAATTCGTCCTTCTGGAGAAGGAAGACGGCATAGAGGCGGAACTGGCCCGGATGAAGCAGGCGGCGCAGAACAAGGACTCCGGGGAACGCTAACATTATCCCGGCGGCCCGCGCGGCCCGCGCGGGTGCAACACGAAGGAACGGGACCCTATGCATCATTTCGGAATCTGGTTCATCCTGCTGCCTCTGGCTGTGGTCGTGGGTATTGTCTTTCTGGTCGCGAAGATGTTTTCCGGCATCTTTTCCCGCAGCGAACCGCAGGAGCGGGTGGACGAAACCCGCATGATTCAGGAGATGTACAGCAGCATGAACCGGCTGGAGGAACGCATGGACGTGCTGGAGACCCTGCTTTTCGAGCAGGAGAAGCGCGACGAGGGAGGCAAGGCCGATGCGCGCAAGGACTCATAGGGGCTGCCGGGGCGACGGTATGAACGGACGCCAGCGCGGTAACGGCTGGGAGTCGTGGAACTGCGGTCCAAGGCGCGGCGGGGCGGGGCTGTATCGCTCGCGCAATGCCGTGTTTCTCGGTGTGTGTCAGGGCTTGGCCAACCATTTCGATATTTCGGTCTTCTGGCTTCGGTTCTTCACGGTGCTTCTCGTGCTGTTCACGGGGCTGTGGCCCGGCGTGTTCCTGTATTTCATGGCCGCGATCATCATGCGGCGCGAGCCGGTAGTGCCGGTGCATTCGCCCTCGGAGCGCGAATTCTACGACTCCTACGCTCGCTCGCGGTCACTGGCTCTTGGCCGGTTGCGCGAGAAATTCGAGCGCCTCGAACGCCGTATCCGGCGCGCCGAGGACATTGTGACCTCGTCCGATTTCCAGTGGGAGCGCCGCATGCGCGGCTAGTTTCCGGATACGCACGCTGATGAACGGGCGCGGCACCCTTGAGGGACCGCGCCTTTTTTGCGGCTGTCGCGCAGGGCGTCGCTCCGGGGAAGACACGGCGTGGCGGGCATGCTACCATGGTGGGAAAGTGTCGGTCCGGCCGAGTGATGCGGGGATTTTGGGCGGCGGATGCCGAGGGGCAAGGAGGACGCAGTGTACTCGTTTCGTTCCATCAAGGGGAAGATCGTCTTCTCGTCAGGGTTGTGTCTGGTGGTGACCATTCTCGCGGTCATCGCGTATTCGACGACGTCGTCGCGGACCGAGGCCTTGCGTACTGCGCTGGGTGAGGCCACCAATCAGGCCACCATCGAGTCGCTCAAGGTGCGCAGCCGGTTCGAGGTCGGCCTCGACGCCGCGCGGGGCCTTTCGCAAACCTTCCTTGGCATCAAGGAGGAGTGGACGGAGCCGTCGCGCGATGTGCTCAACGGCATTCTGCGTACCGTGGCCGACGGCAACGACGATCTCCTCGGAACGTGGACGGTGTGGGAGTCGAACGCGTTGGATGGGCGCGACGCGGAGCACGTGAAGTACGACGAGGGGCACGATCAGACCGGACGGTTCGTCCCCTACTGGAACAAGGTGGGCGGGCTGCATCTGGAGCCGTGCTCCACCTACGAGGACCCGCAGGCCGGATCGTGGTACTTCCGCCCGCTCAACTCCGGGCGTGAAACGGTGCTGGAGCCGTTCGCCTACGAGATTGGCGGCAAGACGGTCATGGTGGTCAGCCTTGCGGTGCCGGTGCGCGTGGACGGCACGTCTATCGCCGTGGCCGGGGTGGACCTCGCCGTGGATTTCCTTCAGACGCTTGCCGATTCCATCGAACTCTTCGGCGAAAAGGCCGACGTGGTTCTCGTGAGCCATGCCGCGACCATCGCCGCCCATACGGGGAAGCCGGAACAGGCGGGCAAGGCGCTCTCCGAGGTCTTCGCCGACGCCGACGACGTGATGCGGCGCATCGAGGGCGGCAAGCCGTTCCATGACTTCGCGGACGGGCGGCTGCGCATCGTCGTTCCCATGACTTTCGGGGCCAGCGGGACCTACTGGGCCGTGAGCATGTCCATTCGCGAGGGCGTCATCTATTCGGTCGCCAACGCCATGGCCATGCGCTCCACGCTTATCGGCGGGGCGTGCGTCGTGGGCGCGCTGATCGTGTTGTGGTTCGTCGCGGGCGTGCTGGCCCGTCCCATCCGGGAGACGGCCCACGCGGTCAACGGCATCGCCGAGGGAAATCTCGATGTGCGCCTTGCCCCGCGCGGGCGTGACGAGGTGGCAGTGATGCAGGGTGCGGTCAACGTCATGGCCGGAAAGCTGCGCGAGAACATCGCCGAGATCGAGAGTCAGGTCATGCTGGCGCAAGAGAAGACCGCGCAGGCCGAAAGCGCCATGGCCGAGGCCGAGCAGGCCAAGGCGCGGGCCGAGCGCGCGCGGGCGGAGGGCATGTTGCAGGCGGCGGAAAAGCTCGCCAGCGTGGTCGAGCGTATCTCCACCGCCACGGAGGAGATTTCCGCGCAGTCGGACGAGATCCGCAAGGGCACCGAGGTGCAGCGCGAGCGCATTTCCTCGACGGCCACGGCCATGGAGGAGATGAACGCCACGGTGCTTGAGGTGGCGCAGAACGCGGGCAACGCCGCCGAGCAGGGGTCCGACGCGCGGGACAAGGCGCAGGAGGGCGCGGATGTCGTGGAGCGTTCCATCAAGGCCATGACCACCACCCAGCGTCAGGCCCAGCAATTGCGCGACAACATGGCCCAGCTCGACGAGAAGGCCAAGGCCATTGGGCATATCATGACCGTCATCGACGACATCGCGGACCAGACGAATCTGTTGGCGCTGAACGCTGCCATCGAGGCCGCCCGCGCGGGCGACGCCGGGCGTGGTTTCGCTGTCGTCGCCGACGAGGTGCGAAAGCTCGCCGAGAAGACCATGACCGCCACCAAGGAGGTCGGGGATTCCATCAAGGCCATCCAGCAGGTGGCGGACAGCAACGTGTCGTCCATGGAACTGGCGGTTAAGGACCTCGACGATGCCGTGGACCTCGCCAATCGTTCCGGTGAGGCGCTCAAGGCCATCGTGGTGGGCACGGAGTCGTCTGCCGGGCAGATTCAGGGCATCGCCACCGCGGCAGAGGAGCAGTCGGCCGCCAGTGAGGAGATCAACCACTCCATCGACGAGATCAACCGCATCGCCATGGACACTGCCCGTAGCGTGGAGGAGTCCACCGAGGCACTGCGTGAGTTGGCGCAGCAGGCCAGCGACCTGTCGGCGCTCATTCAGGAACTTCGGGACGAGGCGGAAATGTAGGCCGCCTAGCCACTGTCTTGGCAAGGCCCTCGCGATGGACGCATCGCGGGGGCTTTTTGTTGCATGGTCGAAAGAAGCGCGGATGGAGCGAGCTGTGTGGCGCGAATGTTGCTCCATAATGGCGGGGCGTTGCGTGCGGTGGACATGCGTTTTGCCTTGTTTCGTGACGCCTTGTGCGTACGGACGTAGATGCGGCGCGGTGTCCGGGCGTTCTGTCGCTGTGGCGATGGACGCGTGGTCCGCATCGGGGCGGCGTCGGACATGGCGCGACTCGCGGTGAGTGTGTCGCATTGGGCGACATCTCTGTCGTACGCAGACCCGGCAGTCTGGAAAAGCATCAAGGATGGGGTGTGCCACGTGTTTTGGGCGAGTCCCTCATCTGACATTCGGGGAGGAAACCGTGTTCGCTTTTCATTCGATCAGAACGAAGACTATGTTCTTTGCGGGGCTGTGCCTTGTTGCGTCGCTCATGACGGTATTGGCCTGCTCGACGTATTTGGCCCGTGAGGCCGCACAGGAAAATGCCCTGCGCGAGGCCACCGCGCAGGCGCGGATGGAGGCATCCCGCATCCGTGAGCGCATCGATACGGGCTTGACCATCGCTCGTAGCACGGCACAGATGCTGGCAGGGTACAGGAAGGACACCGCTGGCGCGGCCGAGCGCAGTCAGATCATCTCCATGCAGTACGAGATCGCCTCGCTGAACGAGGCCGTTCTGGGCGTGTGGTCCGGCTGGGAGCCCAATGCCTTTGACGGGCGTGACGACGAGTTCCGCTCCGCGCCGGGCTGCAAGGCTGACGGCCGTTTCGTGCCCTACTGGAACCGCGTGGGTGGCATGCATTTCCAGGACATCAAGGCCGACCTCGACTCCGGCGCATGGTACACGAATCCCCGCGATAGCGGCCGCGAGACCGTGCTCGATCCCATCGTGTACGACATGAGCGGTCAGCGGGTGACGGTGGTTTCGCTGGCCGCACCCATTCGCGTGGACGGGCGGTCCGTAGGTGTGGTCGGCGTGGATGTGACGGGCGATTTCCTTGAGGAATTGGCCGACTCAGTCACCCTGTTCGGGGTGCGTGCGGAGGTGACCCTTGTCAGCGGCAGTGGCGTCATGCTGGCCCATACCGATCGGCCCGACGCCATCGGCAAGCCGTACGCCGATGCGGAGCCCGAGGCGCGAATGATTATGAAAGCCATGTCGCGCGGTGAGGAACGTCATTTTTCCCGCAACGGTCAGCTGCATATCGCCGTGCCTGTGTCGTTCGGAAAGAGCGGAACCATCTGGGGACTGGCCCTTGAAGTGGACGAGGACATCATCTTCGACCGCGCCAATGCCATGGCTGTGCAGACGGCGCTCATCGGTGGCGGCTGCCTCGCGCTGGCCATGATTGTGCTGTGGTTTCTCTCCGGTCGCCTTGTGCGCCCCATTCAGGATACCGCCGTGGCCGTCAAACGCATTGCCGACGGCGACCTCGACGTGAAGCTCGACGTGCGCGGGGACGATGAGGTGTCCAACATGCAGGCTGCCGTGAATGTCATGGTGGAGCACCTGCGCAAGAATATCACCGAGATCGAGAATCAGGTTCGCGTGGCGCGGGAGAAGACAGCACAGGCCGAGGCGGCCATGGTCGAGGCCGAAGAGGCCGGACGTCGCGCCGACCGGGCGCGCTCTGAGGGCCTTTTGCAGGCCGCCGACAGGCTCGGGGTGGTGGTGGAACGCATTTCCACGGCCATGGAGGAAATCTCCGCCCAGTCCGAGGAAATTCGACGCGGTACCGATGTGCAGAAGGACCGTATCGCCTCTACGGCCACGGCCATGGAGGAGATGAACGCCACGGTGCTGGAGGTGGCCCAGAATGCAGGGGATGCCGCCAATCAGGGCGCATCCGCCATGACCAGCGCCCGTGACGGGCGCGAGGTGGTCGGCAAGTCCATCGAGGCAATGGGTACCACCCAGAAGCACACCGACGAATTGCACAAGGCCATGGAGCAGCTCGACGAGCAGGCCCGTGCCATCGGCAGCATCATGAACGTCATCGACGACATTGCGGACCAGACGAACCTGCTGGCGCTCAACGCCGCCATCGAGGCCGCTCGCGCGGGCGACGCCGGGCGCGGCTTCGCCGTGGTCGCCGACGAGGTGCGCAAGCTGGCCGAGAAGACCATGAACGCCACCAAGGAAGTCGGCTCGTCCATCGTGGCCATCCAGAAGGTGGCCGAGAGCAACATCACGTCCATGGAGCGTGCCACCAAGGATCTTCAGGGCGCGGTGGAATACGCCAACCGCTCCGGTGAGATGCTTGGGACCATCGTCACCGGCACCGAGGCGGCCGCCAGCCAGATTCAGGGCATCGCCACCGCTGCGGCCCAGCAGTCCGCCGCCAGCGACGAGATCAACCGCTCCATCGAGGAGGTCAATCGTATCACGCTGGACACTGCGCGCAGCATCGAGGAGACCGTTGACGCCCTGCGCGAGATGACCCAGCAGACCGCCGGTCTGGCCACACTCATTCAGGAGCTTCGCGACGAGGCCGAAATGTAAAAGAGTGCGAGGAATTCATGAAAAGGCTCCACAGCTATGGCTGTGGAGCCTTTTTTATGGCTTCTGGCCGACGGTCGGTGTGCTTTGTCGTGGATCGCAATGAGTTGCCACGCGGGGAGTTTCTGCGTTGGTCGCGATGTATCGCTCGTCCTGTCGGCTACACTGTGTCGTCTGATCGCGATTATGAAAATATGCTGCTTCGGGCCTAAAAAGTTTAGTGGATACACTTTTTGATTTCAGTAAGTTATGGAGAGTGATCGTGTTCAGAATATCAGTTTTTGGATTTTAGTGATATGTCAGTTTATACCAATATGTAAAAATGTGGTTGCATGGCGCATTGATGCATGGCAAATCTCTGCGTCCACTATTTTTGATGTAGACAAGCTGACCGACGGGATGGGTGAGCGGTGCGCAGGACGTTCCGGCACGCAAGCTCGTGCGGCAGTGCGGGCGCTGCGTGACAGTGCCGGATTGGCTGGAGTGCGAGAGATCATCACCATGCAGGGCCGCTGCTCCGCTGAGCGGACATGCGCCCTGCGCGACGAGTGCGTGAAGCGCAACCGTCGGAAAGTGTCATTTCCATTTTCAGGAGGATTTCGTGTTAGCGTTTCGTTCGATCAAGACGAAGACTCTGTTTTTCACGGGTATGTGCCTTGTGGCGACGCTTATGGTCGTCATCGCCTGCTCGACCTATTCGGCGCGCGAGGAAGCCCTCGAGATGGCCGTCCAGGAGGCCTCCGCACGGGCAACCATCGAGGCCGATAAGATTCGTTCGCGCATCAATCAGGGCCTGACCATCGCGCGCAGCACGGCCAATACCTTCGAGGGCTACAAGAAGGACACCTCGGGCACGCCCGAGCGCAGCCAGATCATGGCCATGCAGTATGAGCTGTCCGCCCAGAACGAGAATGTGCTCGGCGTGTGGTCCGGCTGGGAGCCCAATGCCTTTGACGGCCGCGACGCCGAGTTCGCCGCCATCGAGGGCAACCGCCCCGACGGCCGCTTCGTGCCGTACTGGAACCGCGTGGGCGGCATGCATTTCCAGGTCATCACCGTCGATATCGACGCGGGCAAGTGGTATACCGACGCGCGCGACTCTGGCCGCGAGGCCGTGCTCGACCCCGTCACCTACAAGCTCAACGGCGAGACGGTGACCCTTGTGTCGCTGACCTCGCCCGTGCGCCTCAATGGCCGGTCCATCGGCGTTGTCGGTGTGGACCTTGCCGCAGACTTTCTCCAGAAGCTGGCCGACTCCGTCACCCTGTTCGGCACCCGTGCCGACGTTGTCATCGTGAGCCACAGCGGCGTCATGATCGGGCGTACCGATCATCCGGATGCCATCGGCAAGCCCTTTGACGACGTGGAGCCTGATGCCCACAAGATCATGAGAGCCATGTCTCGCGGCGAGAGCATGCATTTCTTCCGCGACGGCAAGTTGAACATTGCCGTTCCCGTGCCCCTTGGCGAGGGCGGAACCTCCTGGGCCGTGTCCCTCGCTGTGGATGAGAATCTCATCTTCGCCCCGGTCAACGCCATGGCCCTGCAGACGGCGCTCATTGGCGGCGGCTGCCTCGTGCTGGCCATGATCGTGCTGTGGTTCCTTGTGGGCCGTCTGGCCCGCCCGATTCAAGACACGGCCTCTGCGGTTAACCGCATCGCCGAGGGCGACCTCGACGTGAAGCTCGACGTGCACGGCCACGACGAAGTGGCCGACATGCAGGTCGCCGTGAACGTCATGGTGGAGCACCTGCGCAAGAATATCGCCGAGATCGAGAATCAGGTCAGCGTGGCGCGGGAGAAGACCGCACAGGCCGAGAAGGCCATGGCCGAGGCCGAAGAGGCCGGACGCCGCGCCGACCGGGCGCGTTCCGAGGGCCTTATGCAGGCCGCCGACAAGCTCGGCGTGGTGGTGGAGCGCATCTCCACGGCCATGGAGGAAATCTCCGCTCAGTCCGAGGAAATCCGGCGTGGCACCGACGTGCAGAAGGATCGCATCACCGCCACGGCTACGGCCATGGAGGAGATGAACGCCACGGTGCTCGAAGTGGCCCAGAACGCCGGGCACGCCGCCAATCAGGGCGCATCGGCCATGACCAGCGCCCGCGACGGGCGCGAGGTGGTCGGCAAGTCCATCGACGCCATGGGCACCACTCAGAAGCACACCGATGAACTGCGTGTGGCCATGGAGCAGCTCGACGAGCAGGCCCGCGCCATCGGCAGCATCATGAACGTCATCGACGACATCGCGGATCAGACGAACCTGCTGGCGCTGAACGCCGCCATCGAGGCCGCCCGCGCTGGCGACGCCGGACGCGGCTTTGCCGTGGTCGCCGACGAGGTGCGCAAGCTGGCCGAGAAGACCATGAACGCCACCAAGGAAGTCGGCTCGTCCATCGTGGCCATCCAGAAGGTGGCGGAGAGCAACATCACGTCCATGGAGCGCGCCGCCAAGGATCTTCAGGGCGCGGTGGAATACGCCAACCGCTCCGGCGAGATGCTCGGCACCATCGTCACCGGCACCGAGGCGGCCGCCAGCCAGATTCAGGGCATCGCGACCGCTGCGGCCCAGCAGTCCGCCGCCAGCGACGAGATCAATCGCTCCATCGAGGAGGTCAACCGCATCACGTTGGACACCGCGCGCAGCATCGACGAGACCGTTGACGCCCTGCGCGAGATGACCCAGCAGACCGCCGGTCTGGCCACCCTCATTCAGGAGCTTCGCGACGAGGCCAACGCCTGATCGTACCGATTCATCTGACCCTACGGCCCCCCGCGACGCTTGCGTCGCGGGGGGCTTTTGTTTGGGGCGATGATGACGACGGCATGGGAAAGTGCGCTTCCGGGGTGAAAATGTCCCCTGCCTGTGGTATGGTCACCGATGGTGGATTCTCCATCATCGAAATCAATCCCATGGAGGGACGAATGCGCTATCTTGTCGTTGTTTCAGTGTTTTTCTTTATGCTGGTCATGGGGGTCTTCGCTACCGCGCAGGCGGACGGGCGCGGCGTGTACGTGAAGTGCATCGGTTGCCACGGCGTGGACGGCAGCAAGCATGCCTTGAACGTCAGCCCGCCCATCAAGGGCCAGAGCGCCGGGGAGCTCGAACGCAAGCTCTTCGGGTATCTGGACGGCAGTTTTGGCGGCGACAAGAAGATCGTCATGACCAACGTGCTGAAGAAGCTGTCCGAAGAGGATATTCGGGAGGTTTCGAAGTACGTGTCGGAGTTCTGATGCGTTGGCTACGGGCGTGGGCGCTATGCCTCGCGCTGTGGCTGTGCTGCGTCGCGTGGGGCGGATGGCCTGCCGCCGCCGGCGATGGGGCGGTGCCGCAGCCCGTCGAATCCGCAGGCATGCACCACGCGGAACATGGGGATGCGCATGCTCCGGCCGAGCATGGGCACGAAGCCGCGAAGGTCCCGCCCGGTCACGACCACGAGGCCATGATGCGCGAGCTGGCGACATCCGCTAGCGACGCGGCACCCACTCCCGAGATGGACGTGGGCGTTGACGAGCATCTGGGCGCGTATCTACCCGAGGGGTTGACCTTCACCGACTCGGATGGCGATGCCGTGGATCTGCGCGCGGCGGCGAGCGTTCCGAGCATCATCCTGCCTGTGTACTTCACCTGTCCGAGCGTGTGCAATCTGATGCTTTCGTCCTTCGCGCGGATTCTGCCCGAGGTGCCGCTCGATGCCGGACGCGAGCTGCGCGTCATCGCCGTGAGTTTCGACGAACTGGATACCCCGGCCGTGGCCGCCGCCAGCAAACGCAACTACATGGCCGCGCTGCGCGGGGGATTCCCGCCGGAACACTGGCTGTTTCTCACCGGCGACAAGGCGACCATCGACCGCGCCATGGACGCCATCGGCTTCGGCTTCGCGCGCCGGGGCGACGCCTTCGTGCATCCGGCCGTGGCTGTGGCCGTGGCGCCGGACGGGAAGATCGTACGCTATCTCTACGGCACGGACTTCCTGCCCTTCGATGTGACCATGGCCGCCACCGAGGCCGCGCAGGGGCGGGTGGGCCTGTCCGTGAAGCGCCTTCTGTCCTATTGCTTCGACTACGATCCGCAGGGGCGGCGCTACGTGTTCGACACGATGCGCGTGGTTGGCGGGTCCATCCTCGGCCTCGCGCTGGTGCTGTTCATCGTGCTCATGCTGGCCGGGCGCAGGACACGCGGCAAGGGGGAACGCGATGGCTGATTCCGGGGCTGCGGGAAACGGCTTCCTCGGGCCGGTGGCGGGGGCGGGGCACGTGCGGGCGTGGTTGTTCTCGACGGACCACAAGCGCATCGGGCTGCTCTATCTGACGTGCATCCTCGTCATGTTCGTGGTGGGGGTGCTCCTCGGGCTGGCAATCCGGCTGGAGCTCATCGCTCCGGGCGAGACGATCATGGGCGCGCAGACCTATAACGCCGTGTTCACCCTGCACGGGGTGGTCATGATCTTCCTTGTGGTCATCCCGAGCATTCCCGCCGCATTCGGCAATATCATCCTGCCGCTGCACATCGGTGCCGAGGACGTGGCCTTTCCGCGTCTCAACAACTTTTCGTGGTGGCTCTACGTCATCGGGGCGTGCATCGCCGTGAGCGCGCTGTTCACCGGCGACGGCCCGCCGGACACCGGCTGGACCTTCTACGTGCCGTTCTCCGCCGTGACCACCACCAACGTGGGGCTGGCCGTGACGGCGGTGTTCATCCTCGGGTTCTCGTCCATCCTTACCGGACTCAACTTCATCGTGACCATCCACCGCCTGCGCGCGCCGGGCATGGGCTGGGGGCGGCTGCCGCTCTTCGTGTGGACGCTCTACGCCACGGCGTGGATACAGGTGCTGGCCACGCCCATCCTCGGCATTACGGCGCTCCTCATCGTGGCGGAGCGGGTGCTCGGCATGGGCATTTTCGATCCCGCGCGCGGGGGCGATCCCATCCTCTACCAGCACCTGTTTTGGATCTACTCGCACCCGGCGGTGTACATCATGATTCTTCCCGCCATGGGCGTGGTTTCCGAGATCATTCCCGTCTTCTCGCGAAAGCGCATCTTCGGGTATGGAACCATCGCCGCGTCGAGCCTCGCCATCGCCTTTGCGGGATCGCTGGTGTGGGCGCATCACATGTTCACCAGCGGCATGAGTGACACGGCGGTGCTCGTCTTTTCGCTTTTGACCTTCGTGGTGGCCATTCCTTCGGCGGTGAAGGTCTTCAACTGGGTGGCGACGCTCTACAAGGGAGCCATTCGTCTCGAACCACCGTTGACCTTCGCGCTGTGCTTCGTGTTTCTGTTCTGCGTGGGCGGGCTGACCGGGCTGGTCCTCGGCAGCGCGGGCACGGACGTCCACGTGCACGACACGTATTTCGTGGTGGGGCATTTCCATTACGTGATCTTCGGCGGCACGGGCTTCGGGCTGTTCGGGGCCATGCACTACTGGTTCCCCAAGATATTCGGCAGGATGTACGACCGCCGCAGGGCGAACGCGAGCGCGCTCATCCTCGCCGTGGGACTGAACGTGCTGTATTTTCCCATGCTCATCCTCGGGCTTCAGGGCATGCCCCGGCGCTATTACGATTACCTGCCCCAGTACACGGACATGCATGTCGTCTCCACCGTTGGCTCGTGGATTGTGGCCGTCGGGCTTGCGCTGATGTTCTGGAATCTGTGGCGCGGGCTCCGCGCTGGTCAGCGCGTGGGAGCCAATCCGTGGGGCGCGGCCACGCTGGAGTGGACCCTGTCCTCCCCGCCGCCGCATCACAATTTCGCGCGGGAGCCTGTGGTCACGGCCGGGCCCTACGAGTTCGCGGAGGTGCGCCTCGATGACGCATGAGGTGCAGCCTGACTACATAGGCGCGAAGATGGGCATGTGGCTGTTCCTGTTCACCGAGATACTGCTTTTCGGCGGGCTCTTCGTGCTGTTCGCCGTGCACCTTTCGCGCTATCCGGCCGGGTTCCACGCCGGAAGCGCGACGCTCAGCGTTCCCTTTGGCAGCGCGAACACGGTGGTGCTCATCACCAGCAGTCTGACCATGGCCCTTGCGGTGACGGCTGTGCAACGTGGCGAGCGTCGCCGGACGCTGGCGCTACTCGGCGCGACGGTGGGGCTGGCGGGCGTGTTCCTGATCAACAAGTTCTTCGAGTGGAGCGCCAAGTTCCAGCACGGCATTTACCCTGGCTCGGAGCACATGCTGGAGATGGAAAAGGGGCAGGCCGCGTTCTACGCGATGTACTACGCCATGACCGGCCTGCACGGGCTACACGTGGTCATCGGCATGTGCGTCATCGCGTGGGTGATGGGGCTGGTGGCGGCGGGGCGTGTGCACCGGGACCGCTTCGTGACGTTGGAGAATGCCGGGCTGTACTGGCATCTGGTGGATCTGGTGTGGATTTACCTGTTCCCGCTCTTCTATCTTGTGACGTGAGGCGGAGGCGCAGGCATGGACGACGGCGGACGGCATCACGTGCTTCCCTACCGGCTACTGGTCGGCGTGTGGGGCGGGCTTCTGACCCTGACGGGCATTACCGTGTGGGCCTCGACAATTGATTTCGGCTTTCTGAATGTGGTCATCGCCCTGACCATAGCCACGTCCAAGGCGCTCTTGGTGGTGCTGGTGTTCATGCATCTGCGCTACGAGAACCGCACGTTTCACGCCATGGTCCTGACGGCCTTCGTCATCCTCGCCATCTTCATCGGCTTCACCTTCTTCGATACGGCGTACAGGTAGGTGGGCATGAATTCCGTGGTCAACGCAGTCGCCAAGGTCGATCAGGCTTTTCTGTTCATCCTCGCGGTGTCGGTGGGCATACTGCTGTTGGTTACGGGGCTGATGCTGTGGTTCGTCTACCGCTACCACCATTCACGCCACCCGCGGGCCGAGGAGGTGCGCGAGAGCGTGTGGATGGAGGTGGCATGGACCATCATCCCAACCATCCTCGCCATGGGCATGTTCTGGTTCGGCTGGGATAGCTTCCGGGCCTTGCAGTCGGCTCCGCAGAGCGCGTTGCAGGTGCGGGTGGAGGGGCGCATGTGGTCGTGGGCCTTCATCTATCCCAACGGACGGCGAAGCGGCATGCTCTACGTACCGCAGGGCACGCCGGTGCGGCTGTCCATGACCTCGCTGGACGTGCTGCACAGCTTCTACGTGCCGGCATTTCGTATCAAGCGCGACACCGTGCCGGGCATGGCGACGTATGCGTGGTTCATGCCCGAGCGGGAGGGCGACTACGACATCCTGTGCGCCGAATACTGTGGGCTGAAGCACGCCAACATGCTGGGCACCGTCCGGGTGGTGGCGCGCGAGGCCTTTGACGAATGGTACGCGGGAACCGGTGCGCGCGGCACCGCGCGCGGCGAGGAACTGCTGGCGCAGTACGGGTGCACGGCCTGCCATTCCCTCGACGGTACCGATGGAGTGGGGCCGACCCTGCGCGACGTGTTCGGCATGACGCGCGTGCTGGTCATGCCGGACGGCTCCGAGCGCGAGGTCCGAGTGGACGGGGACTATCTGCGTCGGGCGATCCTCGACCCCGGCGCGGAATTGCTCAAGGGCTATCAGCCAGTGATGCCGCCCTACGAGGGGGTCATCCCCGATGAAGACCTGCGGGACTTGATCGGCTGGATATCCAGCCGCAGCGAGGGCGTGGACGCCGGGCGCGAGGTCGCCGAGGCGCAGGGTTGCCTTGGCTGCCATTCCACGGACGGTTCCGAGGTGGCGGGGCCGAGTTTCAAGGGTCTCTTCGGACGCCGGGGCATGGTCGAGCGCGCTGGACGGCGCGAGGAAGTCACGGTGGACGAGGCGTACCTGCGTGAGGCCATCGTTGAGCCGCAAGCCGCCGTGCCGGAAGGATACCAGCCCATCATGCCCGCCTACACGGAGCTTTCAGCCGAGGACATGGACAGCCTGCTGCGCTGGCTCACGTCCCTCGGGAAGCGGGACGGCGGATGATGCGCGATGTCGTTGCGCTCGTGCGTCCTCGGATTTCGGCGATGGTCGCCGGGGCTGCCGCCTTCGGGTATCTGCTGGCCGGAAACGTGTCGGTGTGGCGGCTTGTCGGTGCGGTAGGCGGGGCGTTTTTCCTCTGCGCGGGATGTTCGGCCCTCAATCAGGTGCAGGAATGGCGTATCGACGCGCGCATGTCCCGCACCGCCAGTCGGCCGGTGGCTTCGGGACGCATGACGCCTGCCGCTGGGGCTGGGGCGGCGGCGCTGACCATGGGCCTTGGGGCCGGGCTGTACTGGATGGCGGGTGGCGCGTTGGTTCTCGCCGTCTGCGCCGGGGTGGTCGCGCTGTACAACGGGCTGTACACGCCGCTCAAGCGCCATACGAGTTTTGCAGTGCTTGTCGGCGGCGTGGCCGGTGCGCTGCCGCCGTACACGGGCTGGCTGTGCGCCGGTGGAGAGCCGCTCGACACGGGAATTCTGGGCGTGGGGCTAATGATCTACCTGTGGCAGGTGCCGCACTTCTGGATGCTGGCCGAATTGCACCGGGAGGACTTCGCGGCGGCCGGGTTGCCGGTGACGCCACTTCGGATGCCGCGCAGAATTTTCAACCCGCTCATGTATCTGTGGGTGGTGGGATATTTCACCGCCGCGCTGGCCCTGCCGGTTCTGGTCGATGCGCCTGGGGCGGCGCTTGGCGTGACGGCGGCCAGCGCCGCGTGCGGCGTGGGCGTTGGTCTGTGCGGCATGTGGGGGCGCACGGGGCGGGCCATGGTCTGGCTCAACGCGTCATTGCCATTGGTTTGCGTGGCCGTGCTGCTGGGGCTGTAGACGCCGCGTCCGGCGGCGCATCCCGTGGAGGGACGAGAATGTTGCTGTGGATTCATCCCGCGCTACAACTGGCGTGTACGCTTCTGGCCTGCCATGTGCTGTGGCTCGGGGCGCGGCGGTTCATGGCGCTACACCTCGGGCGCAAGAGGGTGTTCAACTGGAAGCGCCACGCTCTGCTGGGGCGGGTGGTGCTCATCGTGTGGTTCGTCGCCTTCGTGTGGGGGGCGGCCATGACGCGCATCCAGTGGGGATCGTCCGACCTGACGGGCACGCATTACGTGGTGGGGCTCGTGATGTTGCCGCTTCTGATCACGGGGTATGCCACCGGCGAGGTGCTCGACCGCAAGCGGGCGCGGCGTACGGTGCTGCCGCTGGTCCATGGCGCGAATAATCTGCTGCTCTTCGCGCTGGCCGTGTGGCAGGTGGTGACGGGCGTGTGGGTGGTGCGGACGTTTTTGCTTTCCTGACGCTTTTGCCAGACGCGAAAAAAGGCCCGCCATTATCGGAATGGCGGGCCTTTTGGCGTTCAATTTTGGTGTGTCGTGCGGGCGCGCTAGATCTGCATCACCAGCGGCACCACCACGGGGTCGCGGTCGATGACGCGGCGGAAGAAGCGGCGCAGCGAGGAGCGGATGCGCTCCTTAAGCTTGCTGGTGTCGCCGGGCTGCACGTTCTCGAAGATGTCGAGGACGATGCATTTGGCGTCTTCCAGCAGGTGGCTGTACTGCTGCTCGAACACGAAGCCCTTGGAGGAGATGTCCGGGCCGACGAGGATTTCGCCGGTCTCCACGTCCACGACGAGGGTCACGATGACCATGCCCTCGCCGCCCAGAAGCTGGCGCTCCTTGAGCACGGTCTGGCCCACGTCGCCCACGCCCTTGCCGTCCACGAGAATCTGGTCCACGGGCACGCGCTCTTCGAGGCGGATGCCGCCATCGGCCAGCAGGGTGAGCGGATCGCCGTTCTCAAGCACCATGGCTCGTTCCGGGGCGACGCCGCATTCCCGCGCCAGCCGGGCGTGCTTGACCAGATGGCGGTATTCGCCATGCACGGGCACGAAGAACTTCGGCTGCACGGTTTCGAGCATGATCTTGAGTTCCTCGCGATGGGCGTGGCCCGATGCGTGGATGGCCTGTACGCTCTCGTAGAGCACCTCCGCGCCGAGGCGGTAGAGGTTGTCGATGACCTTGGTGATGGCGCGGACGTTGCCGGGGATGAAGCGCGAGGACATGAGCACGAGGTCGCCCTCGTGGATGGACAGCTCGCGGTGCTCGCCAGAGGCGATGCGCGAGAGCGAGGCCAGCGGCTCGCCCTGCGAGCCGGTCACCAGCAGCACGACTTCGGAGTCGGGCAGGGAGGGCAGGTCTTCCATGGCAATGAAGGTGCTGTCCTTCACGCGCAGGTAGCCGAGTTCGCGGGCCAGTTCGATGTTGCGCACGAGGCTTCTGCCGTTGACGGCGACCTTGCGCCCGAACTGCGCCGCGAGGTCGAAGACCTCCTGCATGCGCTGGATGTGGCTCGAAAAGAGGGTGACGATGATGCGCCCGTCGTGGCGGGAGAAGATGTCGTGCAGGGAGTTCTTGATCTCTCGCTCGGTGAGGGCGAAGCCGTCGCGCTCCACGTTGGTGGAGTCGGAAAGCATGAGCGCGACCTCCCCGTCCTCGGCGAAGTGCTTGAAGCCGTCGAGGTCCGTGGCCACGCCGTGCAGGGGGTAGCGGTCGATCTTGAAGTCGCCCGTGTGCACGATGCGCCCCGCCGGGGTTTCGATGCCCATGCCGAATCCGCCGACGATGGAGTGGCAGACCGGAAAGAAGGTGACTGCGAAGTCGCCAAGCACGATGCGGTCGTGCCCCTCGACCTTGCACAGGGTGGTGGTGTCGAGCTGGTCGTGCTCGCGCAGCTTGCCCTGAACGAGACCGAGGGTGAATTCGGAACCGTAGACCGGCGCGTCCACGTGCTGCAGAAGCCACGGCAGCGCGCCGATGTGGTCCTCGTGTCCGTGGGTGAGCAGAATGCCCTTGAGGCGTTTCTTGTTCTCCACGACGTAGTCGAAGCGGGGAATGACCACGTCGATGCCGAAGAGGTAGTCCTCCGGGAACATCAGGCCGCAGTCGATGAGAATCATGGAGTCTTCCGTCTCCATGACCATGCAGTTCATGCCAATCTCACCCAATCCGCCAAGGGGCGTGAGGGTGACGTTCTTTTCAGCCATTGAGTTGCTCCGTGTAGGCCGCGCTCATCGCGCGGTACAGGTCTTCCTTGAATATTTCGCGTTCTTTCAATGTGTAGCGCCCCTGCGTGCTGATGGGCGGCAGGGCGCGGATGGTTATGGTGCGCTGCGGTCCGAAGCACAGGTTGTGCTTGGGCAGTGCTTCGCCGGAGCCGGAGATGGTCACGGGGACCACCGGCAGGCCGGTTTTGAGGGCGATGATCATGCCGCCGATCTTGAATTCCTGCAGGCAGGAGAGATCCGTGGCGCGTGTGCCCTCGGGAAAGATGACGATGCTCTGTCCGGCGCGGACGCGTTCGGCCGCCTTGTCCACGCTTTTCATGGCGCTTCTGCGGTTGCCGCGGTCGATGGGAATGTTGCCGGCATTGATCATAGCCTTGCCGAAGAGCGGAATGTTGAAGAGCCCCTTCTTGGCGACGAAGCCGATCTGCCACGGCGCAAGGGCCGTGGTCAGCGCTGGAATGTCAAGCTGGCTCTGATGGTTGGCCATGAAGATGTAGGTCTGGTTCGGGTCGAGATCGCCAAGACGCACGTCGAGGGTGATGCCCGTGCAGTGGATTGCGGCGCGGCCCCATGTCCGTGCGCACCATTTCGCGGCGCTCGGCACGCAGATGGCCAGCAGGGTCAGTGCGGCCGTCAGCGGGAGGTAGCGGGCGTAGAAGAGAATGGTTCGAAGCATGATGAAGACGTTTTCCTTGTTGCCGGGATGGTTTCGGAGAGTGCCCGGTCCCCGGCGATGGCAATGTACTGGAAATGACAACGACAAACAAGGCGCGGTTTCCCACCGGTCGCGCGCGGATTTTCCGGGGACTGCCGCGGCGTGCGGCGTGGGGCGGTGGTCTCTTGCATTTCTGTGGACGCGTGAAACGAAAAGAGGCCGCCCCGCGCAGGGCGGGACGGCCTCGGGCCTATCGAACGGGGGAGAGCTATTCCTCGGCTTCGGCGGCGGCGACGACCTTGTCGGTCACCTGCGGCGGAGCCTCCTCGTAGTGATCGAACTCCATGGTGAAGGTTCCCTGTCCACCCGTCATGGAGCGCAGATCGGGAGCGTACTTCAGCACTTCCTCCATGGGAACGTGGGCCTTGATCTCGGTGACGCCGCTTTGCGAGTCGGAACCGAGCACCTTGCCCCGGCGGCTGGAAAGGTCGCCGATGACGTCGCCCATGAAGTCGTCGGGAACGAAGACGGAGATGAGCACCACCGGTTCGAGGAGCACCGGGCGCGCCGTTTCGGCGGCCTTCTTGAAGGCCAGCGAACCGGCGATCTTGAACGCCATTTCCGACGAGTCCACCGGATGGAAGGAGCCGTCGTAGAGGTGCACCTTGAAATCCACCACCGGATAGCCAGCAAGGATGCCACGTGCGGCGGCCTCCTGGATGCCCTTGTCCACGGCGGGGATGTACTGGCGCGGAATGGCACCGCCCACGATCTCGTCCTCGAACGTGTAGCCCGTGCCGCGTGGCTGGGGTTCGAGGCGGATGAAGCAGTCGCCGAACTGGCCGCGCCCGCCGGACTGCTTCTTGTGGCGGCCCTGCACGTCGGCCTTGCCCTTGAAGGTCTCGCGGTAGGGAATCTTGGGGGTCTTGAGCCGGATGCCGGTCTTGTGGCGGCGACGTGCGCGCTCCACGGAGATTTCGATGTGCAACTGGCCCATGCCCGAAAGCAGGATGTCTCCGGTTTCGGCGTCGCGCGTCAGGTTGAGGCAGATGTCCTCGTCGAGGAGCTTCTGCACGGCGGTGTAGACCTTATCTTCCTCACCCTTTTCCTCGGGCGCGAGGGCGTAGGAGATGAGGGCCGGGGGCAGGGCAGGCTTGGCCAGCGTGAAGGGGTCCTTCTCGCTGCACAGCGTGTCGCCGGTGCGCACGGTCTTCAGCTTGGCCACGGCCACGATGGCTCCGGGGCCGACCGCGTCCTTGGAGGGCTTCTGGTTCTTGCCCTCTAGGAGCAGAAGCGAGCCGATGCGTTCCTTTTCGCCGTTGGTGGTATTGAGCAGCGTGGAGTCTGCGGCGAGGGTGCCGGAGAGGACGCGCAGAACGGACAGTTGCCCCGCGAAGGGGTCGGCCAGCGTCTTGAACACGAAGGCCGCCACTGGAGCGTCAGGGTCGGATGCGCGATCGCCGTCTGTGCCGGGCCACGGCGTGTGATCGAGCGGCGAGGGGAAGACGTCCTGCACGAGGTCGAGCAGGATGGAGCCGCCCATGTTCGAGAGCGCGGAGCCGCAGACCACGGGAACCAGCTCGCCGGAGAGTACGCCCAGCCGCAGCCCGCGCACGATGTCCTCGGGGGAGAGTTCGCCTTCTTCGAGGTACTTCTCCATGAGTTCCTCGTCGCTCTCGGCGATGTTCTCGATCATGGTTTCACGCAGGGTTTCGATGTCCGAGGCCATGTCGCCGGGCAATGCGCCCTCGCGCACCGCGCCGTTCTCCTCGAAGAACAGCGCCTTCAGGTTCATCACGTCCGCCACGCCGGAGAACGTCTCGCGGGAGCCGATGGGCGCAAAGAGGAGCACTGGCTTGATGCCGAGCATGCTCTGGAGGCTGTCGTAGGCCATGTTGAAGTCGGCCCTGTCGCGGTCCATCTTGTTGACGAAGATGAGGGCGGGGCGCTTGGCCTTCTTGACCTCGGTCCACAGGCGTCTGGTGAGGGGTTTGGCTCCGTCCACGGCGTCGACGACGAACAGCACGCCGTCGGTGGCCGCGAGGTGGTAGGCGATATCGCCCGTGAAATTGTTGTCGCCGGGAGTGTCGATGAGAAAGTGGGGGTTCTTCTTCCAGTCGTAGGTGGCGAAGGCTGGCTGGATGGAGCCGCGGCGCTTGATTTCCTCGGGTTCCGTATCGAGGGCTGTTGTGCCCTCCTCGATCTTCCCGAGGCGGTTGATGACACCGGTCTGGAGCAGCAGCATCTCGGCGACCGTGGTCTTGCCACTGCCGCCGTGTCCTACAAGTGCGTAGGTCCTTTGGGTGTTTTGCGCATCCGACATTGGTCTCTCCCTTTGCTGTGTATTAATTCCGGGTGACCGCAGCGCCTCAAGCGCACCGCCGAACCCGGAAACAGGTCCGCGGATGTTATTTTTCAAGGTGTTAGAGCTATACGAAGCAGGATTCAAAGTTGTCAAGCTCAACCGAAGCGGGCATGATGATTAAAATGGGCCGCTGGAGCATTACGGCAGCGATTTGGCCCGTCGTTTGGACAAGGTTCGCCGTCGATGGCATAACGAGAAAAAGGACCCGGCCAGCCCGGGGCCTTTCGAATGACAGACGGAAGGCGCGCGGGAATGTCCCGTGGATGGAGTGAGCGGATGGCGGAAGAGAGGCCATGACCATACTGACGAGAATCATCGCGATCATGGTGATCGTTCTGGTTTTCTGCCAGCCTGCGGCCTCCCGCGTGGAGCCTGATCCGCTCACGCCAGTGGAGCGCGCATGGATCGAAAAGCACGCGGATTCCATCACCTTCGTCTATGACGACAAGTTCCCTCCCTTCGAGTTTCGCGACGGACGCGGGCGTTTCGCCGGCCTTGGGGCGGACTATCTGCACCTCATCGAGCAGAAGCTCGGCGTCACGTTCAATACCCGCACGCATTCCGACTGGAACGTGGTCCTCGGGTGGCTGCGCACCGGCGAGGGCGACGCCATCACCATGCTCACCAAGACGCCGGAACGGACGGCGTTTCTTATCTACACGGAACCCTATGTGGACGTGCCCTGCGTCATCGTGGTCCGGCGCGACAATCAGGACGTGCAGCGGTTGGAGGATTTGCGTAACCGACGGGTGGCCGTGGTCAGCGGCTACGCCATCGAGAGTTTCATCCGCGACAACTACGGCGATATCTTCGAGATAGTCCCCGTGCCCAACGCCCAGTCCGGCCTGCGCGACGTGTCGTTCCAGGCCGTGGACGCCTTCGTGGTCAATACGGGGCTGGCGGCCTACTACATCGGTCAGGAGGGCCTCTCCAACCTCAAGGTCGCCGGGGATGCCGTCTTCACCTACAAATTCCGCATGGGCGTGCGCAAGGACATGCCCATCCTGCGCGATGTCCTGCAGAAGGGACTCGATCTCATTACCGAGGAAGAGCGGCAGGACCTGCGCGAGCGCTGGTATTCCATCAGCACGGACACGCATCGCCTGACCATCGTCCTGCGTGTGGTGACGGTGGGGCTGCTGGTGGCCGTGGGGACGGTGGTGGGGTTCTCGGCGGTGAACAGGACGCTCAAGCGCAAGGTGCGCGAGCGGACGCTGGCGTTGGAACGCGAGCTGGACGAGAAGATGCGCATGGCCGAGAACCTGCGCCGTAGCGAGGAGCGCTACGAGCTTGTGGTGCGTGGGGCCAACGACGGCATCTGGGACTGGGACGTACGTAGCGGCGTGGTCTATTTCTCCCCGCGCTGGAAGGCGATCATCGGGTATCAGGATCACGAGATCGAGAACCGCGAGGACGAGTGGCTCTCGCGCATTCATCCAGACGATCGCACCATGGTGCTCAAGGCCAATGCCGACTGCCGCGATGGTGTCGTGGAACAGTTCGAGGTGGAATATCGCCTGCGGCACAAGGACGGCACCTATCGCTGGGTTCTTGGCCGCGGCATCGCCGTGCGTGACGAGACCGGCACGGCCTACCGCATGGCTGGGACGCACTCCGACATCACCGGGCGCAAGCGCGCCGCCGAGGAGCTTTCGCGATCAAATCGTCTCTTTCGCGCTGTGCTGCATCAGGCACCCTTCGGTATCCAGATTGCGCAGGGCAATGCCCAGTCGTGGCTGCTCACCGCCTCCAACCGCGAGGCGAACCGTATTCTTGGCTTCCCCGATGAAGGAGTGGGCACCACGGGCATGGTGGGTGGGGAATTCGTCAATCGTCAGAATGTCACCTTTTCCATGTTCTCCACGTCCGGCGACCAGTTGGGGCTGGAAGAGGCCCCGTTGGTCAAAGTGATGAGCCGGGGCGAGAAGACGAGCGGCGGGGAATTGCTGATGCGTCGCGCCGACGGCCGCGAGTTGGTCATTCTCGTCGATGCCGCGCCCGTTCATGATGAGGATGGACGTCTTGTGGCTGGCGTGAGCATCTTCGTGGACATTACGGAGCGCAAGCGCGCCGAGGTGGACCGCAAACGGCTTCGCAATCTTCTGCAGGCCATCATCGACTCCATGCCGTCGGCGCTCGTCGCCGTGGACGCGCAGGGGCTTGTGACGCAGTGGAACCGGGAGGCCCGGCAGTTGACCGGGCGTGGCATGTTCGATGCGGTCGGTCGCCCGCTGGAGGAGGTCTTCCCGGATCTTGCGGGCGAGATGGAGCGCATCCGCGAGGCCATGCGACGCCGTGAGACCCGAATCTTTCCGCGCCGTCCGCGCATGACGGCGGACGGGCAGCGCTACGAGGATGTCGCCATCTATCCGCTGCGTTTCCAGGGGCTGGGGGGGGCCGTGGTGCGCGTGGACGACGTGACTGAGCGCACGCGTATCGAGGAGATGATGGTGCAGGCGGAGAAGATGCTCTCCGTGGGTGGGCTGGCCGCGGGCATGGCGCACGAGATCAACAATCCGTTGGGCATCATCATGCAGTGCGCGGAAAGCTCCCTGCGGCGCGTTTCGCCGCGTATCAAGGCGAATCGCGAGGTCGCCGAGCGTCTGGGGCTGGACCTTGATTCCATGCGCGAGTACATGGAGGAAAGGGGCATCACCGGGTACATGCAGGGCATACGTGATGCCGGAATCCGCGCGGCGCGCATCGTCGCCAACATGCTGGAGTTCAGCCGACGCAGCGAATCGCGCGTGCAGCCGTGCAACCTGAACGCCATGCTGGATTCGACGCTGGAGCTGGCCGCCAACGATTACGATTTGAAGAAGAAGTTCGATTTCAGGCAGTTGACCATTACCCGCGAGTACGATCCGGACCTGCCGAACGTGTCGTGCAGTTTTACGGAGATTGAGCAGGTGCTGCTGAATCTGTTTAAGAACGCGGCGCAGGCTCTGGCGGAGATGAAGGAACGTCCCGAGACGCCGGGGATGGTCATCCGTACCCGGCGCGAAGGGCACATGGCGGTCATCGAGGTGGCCGACAACGGTCCCGGCATGGAGGAGAACGTGCGCAAGCGCGTCTTCGAACCGTTCTTCACCACCAAGCCGGTGGGAACCGGAACGGGGCTTGGGCTTTCGGTGTCCTATTTCATCGTATGCACGAACCACGGCGGGCAGTTCGACGTGGAATCCGCGCCCGGCAGAGGCGCGAAGTTCACAATCAGACTGCCACTGGGAGAAAGCGAGACATGAGCTTCGAGTCACCCGTCATACTCATCGTCGATGACGAGGCTCTCATCCGTGCGACTCTGGCGGATTTCTTCGAGGATTGCGGCTTTGACGTCCATACCGCGGGGAGCGGGGAGGAAGGACTGGAGAAGCTTGCCGCACTCGCCCCGGATTTCGTGACGGTGGACATGCGTCTGCCCGGCATGGATGGGAACGATTTCATTTTGGCCGCGTTGGCGATCAGGCCGGGCCTGCGGTTCCTCATCTTCACCGGTTCGGCGGACTACGTGCTGCCCATGCCGCTACGCAACGCGGGGCTGACGCCGGAGCACGTATTCATGAAACCCGTGCAGTCGCTGGAGGCGTTGCTCGGCGCGCTGGAGAAGCTTTACGGGTTCAAGGCCGAATTGTGAGGGCTTGCCGCGTACGCCGGTGCAATGCCGATGGACGCGGAAATGCTCCCGCCCTTTGCCGGGCGGGGGAAGAATGACGGGGGCTGATCAGCGCCAGAGGTCCAGCTCTTCCGAGACGATTTTCTCGGCGATGGCGCGCCCGTTTGGGGCGTAGGTTCCGTTCTGAACCATGGCCTTGAGCCGGGCGACCTTGTCCTCGCGGATGCCGGTGGAATCCGCGGCGGTTTCGCGCGCGGTGGAGAGCAGCCGCGCCCCGTCGCTGACGGAGACGGCGTCCCTGCTTTTGGGCGTCGAATCCTTGACGCCGGACGCGAGCTCCTCGCGTTCCCGGTCCTGCTGGATGCGGAACTGGTCGTACGGTGTCCTGCCGACTCCGATTCCCTTGATGTTCACGTTCGTCCTCCCCGGACCCTGATGGCACGCATCGGGTCTGTCTTCCAGATTATGCATCGCGAGCCTTTCGTGTCAATTCGCATGGCGCGCATACCATGGAAGATATGCAGACATCGTGCCACCATGTGGCCCGTGAGGAGCTCAGACCTCCAGCCCCACGGACTGGATGAGCTCCCCGCGCGAATTGTAGACCGGCGAGGCCTCAATGGCGACGAGCTTCCCTGCCATCGCCGGGTCGGCGTAGACCTTCCGGCTCAACCGCGCCCTCTGGATGTTCTTCATCGCCTCGGCCAGCGTCTGGCCCTTACGGACCGGCGCGACAGGCCATTCCCTTGACGCATCGTTGACGATACTGATCCCGGCCATGACGAAACCTCCCTGTTTCGGAGATGGCGTTCAGCATGTGCGTTGCTGCCGATGCATGTTCTATCGGCGCAATGTGGCGAAATCTTTAGAGTGCGCGTGCGGCTTGGGTTCCCTGGGAAATTACGTTCCCGGACGGGCGTTCTTGAGGCGTGGGCAGTTGGCTGTCAGAGCGCAGGTGGGGCATCCGCCGCGCCACGGCATGGGGGTGAGCACGGCGTAGCGTCGGCCGAGGACGTTCTCGTCCGCCCAGTCCAGCCCGAGGCTGCGTATGGCTTCGGAGACGGATGGGTCGGGCGGTGGCACCGGGGCGCAGCCGTTGTCGGCGATCTGCGGCACAAGTTCCGCCGCCGCGCTCATGAGCAGGTCGAGGGCCAGTACATGCAGCAGGAAGGACCAGCGCGGCGCGTCGGGCCATGAGGCGTCGATGTCCGCCTCGACCTCCTCGTCCAGCCATGCCAGCAGGCGGCTTCCAGTGGGGGAGGCGATGACGACCGCCGTCAATTTCCCGGTCCATCGTTCCCACTGTGTGGCCAGTTCCGCCCGTTCGTCCCGCGTGAGCGTCGTGGCCTGTGAAAGGGCCAGAAAGCGCTGCGTCTCGAAAACGGGCTTCGGATAGAGCGGCGTGATGCCGGGGCGTGCGGTGGCGTGCGTCATGTGGAGAGCATAGCGCACAACGGCGGCGGCGTCAGTAGCGTGAGGCTTTACACCGTGGGCGGGGTGCCGTAGTTTCGAAGATGGAGGCACTCCCCGGCGCGGCAGGAGCCGTCCTGCGGGAGTGGACGATCCTCATGCTGTTCACTGATGACAATGCGCATGCGGCGGCTTTCCGTAGGATGTTCGTCCGCCTGCCACCCTACACCATGTACAATCTGCGCGAGTCGCGCGCGGCCGAACTCGTGCGGCGCGAGGCTACCTACGACGCGGGGTTCGCCCAGCGCACGGAGCCGGGGATGCCCGTGCATACGCGCATGGCGTCCAACGCCGCGCTCAATCTTGATCCCGCAGCCGGGCACGGCGACGCGTTCGGCCCGCGCAGTCTTCCCGAGTCCGATACTGGGCTTGTCATGCGCGCCCGCGCGTAGGTGGGGTCGGTCCGGCCTTTCTCATATTCCGCTGATAACGATGGAACTGTCCTTGTCGGGCCTGAGGCGCAGGAGAGCCTTGCGAAGCAGCCGCGCCTCGCCGAGCGCCGGATTCAGGCGCAGGCATTCTTCGATGGCGATCATGGCCTTGTCGATGTCCTGTGCCTCGTAGTGGGCGCGGGCCACGTTGAACAGCAGGTGGTCGTCGTTCTCGCCGAGTTCCATGGCCCGTGTGTAGTAGGCGATGCATTCGCGGAACATGCCGTTGCGGCGCAGGCGGATGCCGAATTCGTTGAAGAGGTGCTTGTGCGCCTCGGTGAAGGCCGCGTCGAGGCTGACGATCTTTTCGAGGGTGCTGCGCGATTTGTCCAGTTCGCCTTGTTCGAGGTAGGTCAGGCCGATGCCGAAGTTGGCGCGGATGTGATCCTCGTCCACCTCAAGGGCCTGAACGTACTGGAATTCCGCGCTGTACAGTTCGCCCTTCTCGCGGTGGTCGTCGGCCACGTCCACGGTCTGCTCCAGTTCGCGCATGCGCGGGGCGACTTGCGACATGAACATGTCTGGTTCCGGCACGAAGTCGCGCAGCACATCTTCCGGGGTGGTGGGAACGGCGTTGCCGGTGGGCACGAGGTTCTTATTCACGGGACGCATGGTCGTGTCGCCGTTCTCGGTGCGCTCGACGAACCAGAGCTTCTTGGTGACGGTCCTGCGTTTGGTCGCGCCGAAGCCGACAGTGGCCGACACCTCCTCGGAAAAGACCCCGGCGAAGGGGCAGGGGAGATGGTCCAGGGCTGGTGGGGTGATCGGGGGGGCTGTCATGGGCGATACGTTGCGCTGACGCGGCGATGGTTGACGGTCGTGAGTCGTGCTCGTTTCATCCATGAATAATCCGACAGCATGTGGCGCGGTGAAAGGTCGGCAGAATGGATGTGTGGCCGAATATCGCCGTGATTGGCCGATTTTCGCAGCAAAGCTCGACGAAACGCCGAAAATGTCGCGTATGGTTCGTTCGCGCGTGATTGTGGAGGGTTGGATGGCAAAAAAAGATGCAGGTGTTTCGTTCGGACTGTGGTGGCGGGCTGCGGTGCCGGTCGCGCTTGTGCTGCTGGTGGCATGCATGCCGTGGTCCGCGCGGGGAGAATACCTCGGCACCATCGACGCGCGGGGAATCGAGCGTCTGATCGCGCAGGCGCAGGGGCGGGCCGTGGTGGTGTCGTTCTTTGCGACGTGGTGCAGTCCGTGCCGCGAGGAGACGCCGGAGTTCATCGCCCTGCGCGACGAGGTGTCGCATGAGGACCTGCTCTTCGTTGGCGTATCGCTCGACTTCGATGAGGAGGCGCTTACGGGGTATGTTCGAAGCGAGGGCGTGAATTATCCGGTGTATCTCGCCGAGCCGGGCGTTGCCGCGCATTTCGGCGTGGAGGGCATTCCGGCGCTTCTGATCTGGGACGCGGAAGGGACGCTTCGGTCCGCGCAGGCGGGCTACCTGCCACGCGAGGAAATGCGCGCGCTGGTCATGCGCTACATTGGGCGCGGGGCGGATGTGTCGCAAGGGCGTTCACGGACAGCCTCGGGCGGTTGAGTCACGTGCGAGCGCGGAATTTCGCGCGGAGTCTTGCGCGGGGGCGTCGGGGAAGATAGGCTGGAGGCAAGCCTTGCCCGTGGGCATCTGCACCCTACGGGCGCGACGCAACAAGGAGTAGGCCCATGACACGACAGTTTTCCTTTGTGAAGTACGAGAACGAGGTGCTTCCCGAGTACCGGGATCGACTCAACAAGGCGGAATCATCGGAGGATGTGCGCAATACCTTCGCCTACATGGTGCAGGAGCTGTTCCGCAGGGCGCTCGACGGGCGCGACGTGCTGGAGTTCGACGACGTCGTGCTCGCCCCGGATACGGCCGAGGGCTACAGCATGAGCGAGCAGGTCATGGCGCGGGAGGAGATCGCCTCGCTGTGGGAGGACTCCGACCTCGGGCGCGTGCTGGGCGATCTGGCGGATTCGGCGCAAAAACGCATCATCCGCCTCGAAAAGCACGAGGAGAAAACGGATTCGAAGATACGGAACTGATGTTCCGGGATCGAAGGCACACCCCGCTTCGGCGGGGTGTTTCGTTTCGTGGGAGCGCTACTTGCCGTTATGCAGCGTGCCGCCTATGCCGTTGCGCTTGAGGGATTTGAGGAAGCAGTCGAAGGAGTCGCCGCACGTTTCCACAAGGTGTCGCAGGTGGCGGAGATTCTTCCTGATGGACACCTGGTAGAGGTCGCAGTCCAGCCCGTGGGTCTTTTTGAAATGCGCATGCATGTAGCCGCGCATGCCGCCGAGGGCGGTGTCGAGGCGAGGGCGTGCCACGCTGTCGTAGAAGGCCTGCGTCTTGGCCAGCAGGTCCAGTTCCGAATCGAAGCCAGGCAAGCCCGCCTCGCGGAATTCCTGAAAGAGCAGCAGGAGTTTTTCGAGATAGTTGCGGTCCGCAATCTGAGCGATGAGGTCCGCCGAACCGACGATGCGCCCGGCCGTATGCGACTGGCGGGTAGGGAACGGAATGTCCTTCGGGTGCAGGGTCAGGCGGGTGCAGTCGATGACGCAGGCGAGTTCGGCAAGGCGCACCTCGCCGACATTGCGCGCGGACAGGTAGCTGCGCATGAGGGTGATGGAGCGGTCCTCGTGCCCGACGGTGTATTTCGCGCCGGAGCCTTCCGTATCCGCGTTTTCCTGGAGAAGGCCCATGTCGTGGAAATAGGAGCCGAGGATGGCGAGGGCGAAGGTGTCCGGATCGCTGTCTCCATCGAGAAGGTGGATGCCGTGCAGCAGGCGGGCGGACGCAAGCACGACGGACAGCGTGTGCTCCAGATCGTGGTAGCTGGTGTTGCTGGCGCGATAGCCGGGATAGCGCCCGGCGAAGAGACGCAACGTGTCGGCATGCAATTCCTTGAGCAGGGCCGGAAGCGAACCGAAACCGCAGTCTCGATGTATGCGCTCGACTTCGGCGATGACGGCCGATGCGTCTGCCGGGTTGAGCAGGTCGTAGAGGTGCGGGACGTCCTCGACCGGGATGTTCTGTGGCATGCTGTCTCCGCGATGGTGCGCATCCTGTCGCCATCCGGTCCGTTTTGGGGACAAATCCTGTGATGACGAAGCGTTGCATGTCATATGCCGCAAGGCATGACATATGGATTCGAATCCTACTCGAAATGATTGAAGATTGTAAAGCGGGTGGAGGCACGAACGGCCTCGGGGCGGATCAGCGCGCGGTGATGAGGGCCGCAAGAGTGCCGATGAACTCGCGGATTTCGTCGCGCACCCTGCGATAGGGGGCGAGGGCGATGTCCGGCGGAGAGCTTTGCGCGGCAAGGGATGGCGGATCGTCGAAGCCCCTGTGTAGGACGCGTGGCGCTCCGGGGAAGAAGGGGCAGGCCTCGCGGGCGTGGCTGCACAGCGTGATCACGAGATCGAACTCGCGGATGTCGAGTTCATCTATTGTCTTGGAGAACTGGGCGGAGATGTCCACGCCAACTTCGGCCATGGCTGTGACGGCCCGAGGGGCGAGGCGGGTCTTCATGACTCCGGCGCTACGCACGGTGAACTGCGGATGCATGGCGCGCGCGAACCCTTCGGCCATCTGGCTGCGGCAGGAGTTGCCCGTGCACAGGAAGAGAACTTTGCCTGCGGATGTGGATGACGCGTTCATGGGTGGAGCCTAGCACGGCCGTGTGACGATTGCGAGACGGCGGAAGGCTTCGGACCTTGCCAACCGTGGCGTGATGTGTTCTGTGTGGCCGCGGCGGCTGGTGCTTCGACCAGTCCGCATAACCTCTTCGGATTCCGAACTCACATGATCGAAATACTCGCCATAGCCGTGGCTCTCGCCATGGATGCCTTTGCCGTCGCCGTCGCCACCGGCGCCGGGCTTTCCCGTCTGACCCCTCGCCATGTGTTTCGTCTGGCATGGCACTTCGGGCTGTTTCAGGCCGTCATGCCCGTGGCCGGGTGGTGGATGGGGCTGACCGTACGGTCCTTTGTGGAGGACTGGGCGCACTGGTGCGCGTTCGGACTTTTGGCCTTCATCGGCGTGCGCATGTTCGCCGAGGCCATGAACGACGAGTGCGAATGCCGTGACGACGACCCCACCTGCGGGGCTACACTCGTCATGCTGTCCGTGGCCACGAGTATCGACGCACTGGCTGTCGGCGCGGGCTATTCGCTCATGGGCCGTCCCATTCTCATGCCCTCCGTGGTCATTGGCGTGGTCGCCTTTGCGTTCACGGCGGCGGGTATCTGCCTCGGGCGTCTGCTCGGCGCGGCATGCAGCTTCGGCCGCTACGCTGGCATGATCGGCGGAATCACCCTTGTCGGCATCGGGCTGAACCTGCTGCGCGAGAAGGGCGTTTTCGCGTCCCTTTTCTAGTCGCGTCGCGCCGCTGGCGCTTCCTTTTCACTTTTCCCTCTGCACGTGTTTGCGTTTTGACGTATGATGGTTCGAGGACCGTCGTGCGCGGGACGTGTCGCGCCCGGCGTGTTCGGTCCGCTTCCGCGTGAATGTGGGGAATCCGCATGCTCAGACGCATACTCTTCGTCGATGACGAACCGAATGTCCTGTCCGGCTTGCGGCGCATGCTGCACGGCATGCGCCGCGAGTGGGACATGCGCTTTGCAGCGAGCGGAGCCGAGGCCCTGACGCTGCTCGCGAGCGAGCCATTCGACGTGGTGGTGAGCGACATGCGCATGCCCGTGATGGATGGCGCGGCGCTTCTGCACGAGGTCATGGATCGGCACCCCGGCGTGGCGCGCATCGTACTGTCCGGTCATTCGGACCTCGATCTCGTCGTGCGTTCCGTACTCCCCGCCCATCAATACATCTCCAAGCCCTGCACGCAGGAAAAGCTCTGCGAGATCATCGCGCGGGCGCTTTCGGTGCAGGAGCTGCTTTCGGGTTCCGACATCCGCGAGATGGTCTCGCGCATCGAATCGTTGCCCTCGCTCCCGGAATCCTGCCGTCTGCTCAACGAGGAGCTTGCATCGCCGGAGCCGAGTCTTGCGCGGGTGGGTGCCATCATCTCGCGTGACATCGCCATGAGCGCCAAGGTGCTCAAGCTGGTCAACTCGTCGTTCTTCGGCTTCGCCGCGCACATTGCCAGTCCCGAACAGGCGGTGACCATGCTCGGGCTGCGCATCATGCGGGCGCTGGTGCTTTCCGTGCACATTTTCACCGAATTCGACAGCGCGGCCCTGCGTGACGTTTCGATTTCGCGGCTGTGGGAACATAGCATGCGCGTGTCCATGGTGTGCCGCAAGATAGCCTCGGCCATGGGGCTCGATCAGGTGGGGCAGGATCAGTGTTTCATTGCGGGGCTGCTGCACGACGTCGGAAAGCTCGTGCTCGCTGCGACGCTTCCGGAGCGCTACGCCGGGGTCATCGCCTGCGTCCGGCGCGAGAACCGGCTTGTGCGGGAGGTGGAATTCGAGACGCTCGGCACCACGCATGCCGAGGTCGGGGCGTACCTCATGGGGTTGTGGGGGTTGCCCGATCCGGTCATCGAGGCCGTGGCCTTCCATCATGCGCCCATGCACGCCGAGGGGGGAATGCGGCCTGTGGGCGCGGTGCATATCGCGAACTGGCTGGACCGCGAGTGTCATGTCATCAACAGCGAGTATGCCCGTGAATCGCTGGACATGGAATTCGTTGAACGGCTTGGTTGCACGGATAGACTGGAGCAGTGGGCGGGCTTCGTCGAGGCCGCGGAGGAGGGGACGGGCGATGAGCGATGAGCGGCGCAAGATTCTTTTTGTCGATGACGACGCCAACCTGCTGGCCTCGTACGCCCGCCAGTTGCGTAAGCGCTACGACGTGGAAACGGCGGAGAGCGGCGCCGCTGGCCTGCGGGCCGTGGGCGAGCTCGGACCGTTTTGCGTCATCGTCTCGGACTTCAGGATGCCGGGCATCGACGGTCTACAATTCCTGTCTGCCTGCCGGGAGGTCTCGCCCGATTCCTCGCGAATCCTTCTTACCGGGTTTGCGGAGTTGGAAGTGGCCATCAAGGCCGTGAACGAGGGGAGCATCTTTAGGCTGTTGACCAAGCCCTGTCACCCCGAGATTCTGGTTCGTGCCCTCTCCGACGGTGTGCGGCAGTACGAGCTGGTGCAGTCCGAGCGGGAGTTACTGGAGGAGACGGTGCGCGGCAGCGTGCGCGTGCTGAGTGACGTGATCGGACTCACTCGGCCTGATGTGTTCGGGCAGATTTCACGCATCATGCCCCTTGTGCGAAAGCTATCCATTCTGATGGACGATCCCCAGCCGTGGATGACGGAAACGGCGGCCATGCTTTGCCTTCTGGGGTTCATCACGCTCCCTGAGAAGCTTGTGCGCCGCGTGAATCTGGGGCGGACGCTGACGTCCGAGGAGTATGCCATGTTCGCCGGGCATGCGGAGGTGGCGTCCCGGCTGGTCATGCGCATTCCGCGCATGGAGGAGGTCGGGCGCATCATCGCCTATCAGGACAAGTTCTACGATGGACGCGGGCTTCCGCAGGATGCCGTCGCCGGCGATCTTATTCCCCTTGGAGCGCGCATTCTCAAGGTGTTGCTGGATTTCGACCGCGCCGTCGAGTCCGGTATGAATAGGCCAGAGGCGTTGACGGCGCTGGGGGGCCGTCACGGCTGGTACGATCCGCGCATCGTGTCCACCCTTGGCTCCATGGTCAAGGACGAAGGGCAGTACTGCGTGAAGACGGTGAACATGGATGCCCTGCAGGAGAGCATGGTCCTCGCGGAGGACATCATGCTCGAACGTGGCGGAAAGCTTGTTCGCGTCCTTGCGCGCGGGCAGGAGATGAGCCGGGTGACCATCGCCTATCTTCGGAAGTACCAGCAGAATTTCTCCATGTCTTCGAAGGTGCGGGTCATCATACCATGGGAATGCGTCGAGGATGAGTCGGCTTCCTCGACGCCGGAGTCGTCGTAGTTCTGCGGTTTAGAAGGCGATGTGGACACTTCGGATATCGTCATGGTATCGAGACGCGAAGGACGGCAGAGTTTCTCCCGCATGCCGTTCCTTTCGCGAAGTCCTGTCTTCTCTGGAGATTCAATGTTTCCAATCATCCTGAATTGTTGCGCGCGGCGCATGCTTGCGATCGCGGTCATTGTCTGCGCTCTGCTTGCCGTGGTCGAACACGCTCGTGCGGATATTCTGGACCATTCGGGTGCGGACGCGACGGATACTGTCGTCGTGCGCAGCGTCGAGCTTCCGCGTTACATGGAGTTGAGCGGCGGCGCGCCCTCGGGGTTCGCCGCCGAGTTGTGCCGCGAGATCGCCTCCCGTAGCGGTGACGAGGTCCGCTTCGAGCTTGGCACATGGCGGCAGGCGCTACATTGCGCCGAGGCGGATGCCTTGTGTGCGGCCATTCCCGTGGCGCAGTTGCCGGGGCGCGAGGCCCGATTCAAGTGGGTCGGCCCGATCAGCTACGAACGGACATGGCTGTTCGCCGCGCAGGACTCGAACATCAAGTTGCGGACGCTTTCGGATGCGCGCCGCATGAGTGGGATAGCCGTGGTTCACGGCTCGTCGCATGAGCATATCCTCGTGGAGGCTGGGTTCGCCAACGTGGTCAGCTACGCCAGCCTGCGCCAGTGCATCGACGCCCTCGGCGAAGGGCGGGTGCAACTCATGGTCTGCGACGAATCCATGGTGCGCGGGTTGGCCAGCGCGGCGGGCTACGGCCCGGATGCCTTCAAGCCCGCGTTTCTGCTGCGCGAGAACCCGACCTACATCGCCTTTTCCCGCGACACGCCGGATTTCGTGGTGGAGCGCTGGCAGATCGAACTGGGCAACATCAAGCGCGACGGTACGTACGCGCGGCTCATGGAGACGTGGTTTCCGGAATCGGAGGCTGGGCAGACCGGGTCCGGCGTCTTTTCACGGATTGTCCTTTCGGATGCCGAAAAGGCGTGGCTGGAGCGCCACCGCACGGTTCGTGTGGTCGTCGATCCCGACTATCCGCCTTTTGATTTCAAGGCCCCGGACGGACGCCACCAGGGTGTGGCCTCGGATTATCTAGCGATCATTTCGGGTATGACCGGCCTGCGCTTCGAACTGGTCGAGGCGAGCACGTGGCCCGAGGCCCTGACGGCCATTCGCAGTGGGCAGGCCGATCTCATCCCCGCCATGATTCGGACGCTGGACAGACGGCGTCATTTCGAATTTACGGACCCGTTTTTGCGTTTCCCCATCGTGGTGTTCACGCGTACGGAGCATCTGTTTTGTACGGGGCTTGACGATTTCGGAAAAGAAACGATCGCCACGGTCAAGGGCTATTATCTTCAGGAAAATCTGCGCAGGGACTACCCCGACATCCGCATTGCCGCCTACGATTCCGTGCGCGCCGCGCTGCGGGCCGTTTCGTCCGGCGAGGCGGAAGCCTTCGTGGGTAATCTGGCTGTCGCGTCCTTCATTGTCCGGCAGGAGGGGCTGACCAATCTCAAGGTCGCCTGTCGGGTGAGCAACGCCCCCGAGGCCCTGTGTATGGGGGTGCGTCCGGACTGGCCGGAACTGGCGGGCATCATTGACAAGGTGCTTGAGGCTGTCCCCATGCAACAACGCACGGCGGTCTATGACCGATGGGTTGCGTTGCCAGTGGACTCAGGGCCTGATCTTTCCCGGCTACGCAAGTGGGGGCTGAGCGTGGGGGTGCCGCTCGTGGCACTTTTCGCGGTGATGCTGCTGGTCAACTGGCGGCTGCGGCGTGAGGTGCGCGAGCGCAGGCGTGCGGAGGCCGGGCTGGCCGATAGCGAGCGGCGCTATCGCGATCTTTTCGACAATGCGCAGGTGGGCATGTTCCAGTCCCATTCCGGAAGCGGAGAGGTGCTACGCGCCAACCGGTGTGCCGTGCAGATGTTCGGCTACGATGACTCCAGCTGCTTCGAGGCGGAGTTCCATTTTCTCGAAAGCTTTGTGGATCACGATGATCTCGCCCGGTTGCGCGAGCGGCTGGACGAGGCCGGGCATGTCGCCAACTTCACGACGCGCATGCGCCGCCGCGACGGGGCGGTGATCTGGGTGCGAACCTCGCTACGACGGGACCGACAGTCCGGCGTGGTGACCGGCGTGGTCGACGACGTGACCTCGCGCCGTCAGATGGAGCACAAGCTGCGCGAGAGCGAGGAACTGCATCGCAGCGTGGTCGAGAATTCCAATGACGGCATCGCCATCGTGGACGAGAATCTGCGGCTCGTCTTCTTTAACCGCAGGGCGCGGGAGCTGTTTGGCTTCTCGGCGGAAAGCCCTGTCATGGCGGACTTTTCGCGGGCCTTCCTTGAGGTGGATAGGTTGCGCGTGATGCGCGAGGGGATTGGCTGCGCGTCGGGGACCTGTCAGGCGCGCATGCATGGGGCCGATGGCAGGCCGCTTGACGTGGAGATATCGTCATCGGGCATCGTCTACGAGGGACGGCCTGCCGCGCTTGCCGTCATTCGCGATATCACGTCCCGCAAGCGCGCGGAGATGGCGCTACGCGAAAGCGAGGAGCGCCTCGCTCTCGCGCTGGACAGCGCGGACTACGGCCTGTGGGAAATCTGGCCGCAGACCGGACGCCTTGAACTGCCCGTGCGCATGTTCTGCGAGAACTTCGGCTATGAGTCGCAGGATGTGCCGCTGACCATGGAGGACACCCTCTCGCACGTGCATCCCGAGGATGCGCGGACGCTACGCGAGGCGTTGCGCGCCTTCGTCAGTGGGGAGCTGGACCAGCTTTCGACCGAATTCCGACTGCGCGACAGGTCCGGGCAGTGGCGCTGGCTCAACGTGGCAGGGCGCATCGTGGAACGCGGCGCAAGTGGTGAGGTGGCACGCATCATCGGCCTGTGCACGGACGTCACCGCGCGGCGTGCGGCGGAGGAACGTCTGCGGGAACTGGCTGTGACCGATGGGCTGACCACGCTGTTCACGCGCAGGCATTTTATGGAGTTGGCCGAACGCGAAGTGCGCCGGGCCCGTCGTGGTGGCACCACCGTGGCGCTCCTCATGATGGATGCCGACAATTTCAAGAGCATAAACGATACTCACGGCCACGCCGTGGGCGATGCGGTGCTGCGCGGGCTGGCCCGCGCCGGAAGTGCCGTCGTGCGCGAGGTGGACATCTTCGGACGGATCGGCGGCGAGGAATTCGCCATTGTTTTGCCGGATACCGAGATGGAGCGGGCATGCGCCGTTGCGGAGCGGCTACGCGCGGCCATTGGCGGCCTGTCCGTCCCACTGCCCGACGGCCGAGGGGCCATCCGGTTCACGGTGAGCATCGGCGTGGCGGTGGCGGACGGCGAGGAAAGCCTTGAGGGGCTGTTCGCGGCAGCCGACGAGGCCCTGTACCGCGCCAAGTCCGAGGGGCGCGACAGGGTGGCCGTGGCGCGGCGCGATTGAGCGCAACGCAGGCGCGTTTCGCGTGTCTCGCTCCCCGTCAGACCTCCTGAATGGGGTGGACTTCCTTGCAGTAGTCGTCCCAGTCCGCGCAGGTCTTGGAGATGTCCTCGATGTGGAGCTTGCCGCACGACGCGCAGGTCAGCTCCATCCTCGGCGCACGCCCGCCAAGGGCCTTCTGTTTGCGTCCGCTCAGTTCGAGGGGGGCGTCTCCGGGAGTGGATTCGAGGGCCTTCAACTCGCGCGCGGTGAGGTGCAGCGTCGCCTTCACGCCACAGTCCGGGCATTCGGTGCGCACGGTGTATTTCTTCTCGCCCATGGCGTCCCTCCGTTCAGGCTTCGTTGAAGTGCCCGCACTGGGTGCACATGAAGGAGCATATCCTACCCTTGCCCTCCACCACCTCGCATTCAACTTCCTCCATGTTGGAGCAGTTGCCGCACTGGACGAGCGCCATGCCGCTGACGGGATCGTAGCGGTATTCCTCGCCGTCGATGACCACCGTTTCCGTGAAGCGTTCGAAGTCGATCATGGGGGTACCTCCATGTTGCGATATTCGCCGGGGGCGGGGAGAAGGTCAAGAGGGCGAAGCGGTGGGCGCGACGGACCGATGATCGCTGTTGCCGGGGATGACGCTTGCGGGTAAGGAGTATCGCCCCGACCATGTCGGGCGTATGGAGATGATATGGGGAGTTCGGAGAGTCAGGCCGCACCGGGGCGCGGCATTTCGAAGGGCGTGCTGTGCGTCGCGGCGGGCACGGTTTTCTTCAGCATGAGTAGCGTACTGGTCAAGATGGCCGGACAGCGGCTGCCGTTCATGGAACTGGTCCTCGGGCGCAGTGTGTTCGGCCTTGTGCTGTGCTGGTGGCTGATGCGCCGGAGCGGCGTGCCGGAACTCGGGCACAACCGACGGCTCCTGTTCCTGCGCGGTGTGCTCGGATTCGGCGGGCTGGCCGCCTCGTTCTATGCCATCACGCACATGCCGCTGGCCGACGCCATCGTGCTCTTCTACAGCAATCCCGTCTTTGCCGTCGCCATTTCGCTCTTCTTTCTCGGCGAGCGTCTGGACGCTCGCGCCGTGGCCTGCATTCCGCTGTGTCTGGCCGGGGTGATGCTCGTGACGCGCCCGCCGATCATCTTCGGAGCCTCGGGGACGGACGTCGCCGGGCTGGCCTACGGCGTGGCGCTGTTCGCGGCGGTCTCTTCGGCCGGGGCGTACACCACCATGCACCACCTCGGGCGTAGCGAACATCCGCTGGTCATCGTGCTCTACCTGTACATCGTGTCCATTCCGATTTCGCTTGTGGCGAGCATTCCGGGCTGGGTCGCCCCCACGTGGACGGAATGGGCCATGCTGGCGGGAATTGGAACGTTGACGCAGGTGGGGCAGATGCTTCTCACGCGCGGGCTTGCGATGGAATCCACAGGGACGGCCACGGCCACGGGCTGCCTGCAGGTGGTGTTCACGGCGTTGTGGGGCATGCTGTTTTTTGACGAATATCCCGATGCGCTGGCCCTTGCCGGGGCGGGATGCATTGTGGCCAGCACGCTCGTCCTGTCCGGGACCATACGCCTGTGGCGGCGGGCCTGACGCGGCGAGCGTCGTCGGTATGCGCAAAAGGGGGCGGCATCCGTGGATGCCGCCCCCTTTTGCGTGGTGGAACGGAAAACTTAGCGCTTGGGGCGGATGTAGCCCCAGTTCTGGAGGCGGCCGTAAGCGTGGGTGGCGAATTCGCCTTCGCCTCCGCTTTGCAGGAAGCGGGAGTATTCGCGCGCGGCGGCGTCGCGCTGGCCCATGGATTCGAGGCAGACGCCCTTGAGATAGACGGTGTTGGCGTTGCCGGGGAGCATGCGCTCGTAGTCGTGGAAGGCGCGAAGAGCCCCCGCACTGTCGCCGAGGCCGAGGCTGGCCATGCCCTTCATGTGCAGGGCCTGCGGTTCGGCGGGCTTCACCTCGTGGGCGGTCTTGGCGTAGCGGGCGGCTTCGGCGTCATGCTTCAGGGCGAGCTGACACTTGGACATCATGAGCAGGCCCGCATAGTCGTCGGGCATGTCCTTGAGCGCCTGCGAGAATTTTTTTTCCGCGTCGGCGAACTGTTTCTTGCCCATGTGCTTCTCGCCGTCCTGCAGGGCTTCGATGGCTTTTCGCCTTGCGCGCAGGCTGGCCGTGGAGTCCATGAACCGTTCGCGGCCCAGGGGCAGGCCCTTGGCGTTGGCGTAGAACTCGTCCATTTCGTTGATGGCGTTCTCGCGGCGTTCTTCGCTCATGGGATGGGAGGCGAAAAGCATGTCCAGCGCACTGGGCTTCTTGTCGTGCAGGTCCACGAGGTGCTGTTGCAGGCCGACCATGCCCTTCGGCGAGTAGCCACTCTTGACCATGTATTCCATGCCCAGCGAGTCCGCCTGCCGTTCGTCCTCGCGGCTGTAGAAGGCCAGTAGCGCGCCGGAGGCCACGCCGCCAAGCCCTGCGGCCAGCGCCGCGTAGCTTTTCTGGCGTGTGCCGACGTAGGCGGCAACGCCCGTGGCGAGGGCCGAAATCACCATGCCCTTGGACATGCGCGAGGCGGTGTGCCGGGCGTTGACGTGGCCGAGTTCGTGGCCGAGCAGGGCGGAGAGTTCCGCCTCGTTTTCCAGCGTGAGCATGATGCCGCGCGTGCAGGCGATGGAGCCGCCAGGAAAGGCGTAGGCATTGACGTACACGGCGTCCACGCAGTGGAAGTTATAGGGCATGTCCGGGCGGTGGACGTGACGAGCCATGGCCGCGCCCGTGGACGAGACGTAGGCGTTGAGCGCGGTGTCGGACGTTGTCCCGTAGTCCGTCGAGAACTGGTGCGGGGCGTTTTTCTTGTCGACGTCGATTTCCTGCGAGGGCGACATCAGCATGAACTGCTGCTGTCCGGTCACGGGGTTGGCGGCGCATCCGGTCAGCGCTCCGGCCGCCGAAAGACCTGCCAGCTTCAGGAATTGTCGTCTGCTTAGAATGTCGGTTGGCATGCGGGCCTCCTTGGGTGCCTTCGTGCCATGTACCACGCCGCGCCCCGGCGAAACAAGAGACACGCCGGTGGTTCCCTCGGGCGATTCGATGGTATGCTCGGGTGAAGAGCGTGATTCGCGCGTCTCGCGGAAAAGGCGGCGCTGGCCGAGGGGCGGCGTGGACGGGCGCGATGTAGAAAAATGGCCTTGTGTATGTCTATTTCGCGTCCATAGCCCGCAATGCAGACATTTTCCATGGGAAGTGTCTTCCGGATGACCGTTTTTAGGAATGATGCGATGTCCGGTACATGCGTCAAGTCAATGCACAAGCTTGGGGAAAAAGTCACAAAATGTATGGGAATGCCGAACATTGAACTTTCGGGGATGCCGCCGGGAACCCGCGTCGTGCCTGACACCGTGGGCGTCACTCCTTGCGTAGTGGAAATTCGTTTTCCAATTTATCGAATGAATACGGCGTGTTATTGTACAAATAAAAGTATTCACTCATATATATGCTGCGCTTGACAATGTGAAATCGAGAACATAAGGGAGAGAAGTGCCGAGTGGATACTCGGGAAAACCGAGTGAGCACTCGGGTAGGAGAATGCATGTCGTACAAGCGCAAGATACTGGAGACGGCCGCGGAACTGTTTGCAGCCAAAGGCTACAAGGATACGTCCATAGCGGAGTTGTCCCGGCTCACCGGTGCGGCTGAAGGCACGATCTTCCACCACTTCAAGAACAAGGAACAGATTTACATCAGTGTTCTCGAAGAGGTGAAGAATGCCATCGTCGGACGGGTCGAGGACGGGGTGGCCGCCAAGGAGGATCGTAGCGGGCTGGAGACCGTGCTGGAGCTTGTCGCCCTGTTCTTCCGTCTCTCCGAGGAGATGCACGTGGAGTTCAGACTCCTTTTCCGCTCCCATCTCTATCATCTTGCGGGCACGAACCCCGGTCTGCGGCAGGATGTCGAAGCGATCTACAACTGTTTCGTGGATATTCTGGTGGACGCCCTGCGCAAGGGAGTGCGCGACGGTTCCATCCGCCAGAACGTGTCCGCGCAGCGGGAGGCCCTGATCCTGTTCTCCATGATCTGCGGCCTGTTGCGCTTTAAGATGCTCAACCTGTTTCCGGTGCGTTCGCTGTATGGTGATGTTATGATTTCCTGCGAAAACATGCTGAAACCACAACCGATGGAAGGGTGTTCATGCTGACCCGAATCTTTCCGTTCCTGTCCTGGATCAAGGGATATGGAGCGCAGCAGTTGAGGGCCGATCTCACGTCCGGCCTCACGGTGGCGCTGGTTCTCATCCCGCAGTCCATGGCCTACGCGCAGCTTGCCGGGCTGCCCGCGTACTATGGTCTCTACGCGTCGTTCCTGCCGCCGCTGGTTGCGGCGCTGTTCGGTTCGAGCCGCCAGCTCGCCACCGGCCCCGTGGCCGTGGTCTCGCTGATGACGGCTGCCTCGTTGGAACCTTTGGCTACCGCGGGCAGCGAGGCCTTCATCGCCTACGCGGTCCTGCTCGCCTTCAGCGTTGGCCTCTTCCAGTTCCTGCTTGGCGCGCTGCGCCTCGGGCTTGTGGTGAATTTTCTTTCGCATCCGGTGGTCAACGGCTTCACCAACGCCGCGGCCATCATCATCGCGTCGAGCCAGCTTTCGAAGCTGTTCGGCGTGTACGTGGACAAGGCCGATCACCACTACGAGACCATCATCCGCGTGGTTCAGGCCGCCGTGGATTACACCCACTGGCCCACACTGGCCATGGGCGTTTTGGCGTTCGTCATCATGATCGGCCTTAAGCGCATGGCACCCAAGGCACCAAACGTGCTTGTGGCCGTCGTGGTTACCACTCTTCTGTCGTGGGGGCTTGGCTTCGAGCACAACACCAAGGCCGACATCAACGCCATCCGCTCACCCGAGGCAGTGGAAGCCGTGGTGGCCTTCAATGAGGTCACCAGCACCATTCCCAAGCTCGGCGAGGCACGTACGGATCTGAACACCCGCTACGCCCATGCTGTCGAGACGCAGGGTATGCACTCCATCGTCGCCCTCGACCTCAAGCATGACATTGAGGTCACCAACATTCGCATAGAGGACCTCAAGCGCAAGGCGCACCTGTGGCGCACCAAGCTGCGCGGCATGAAGTTCGACGGCGTGGCCGAGGACGGCGGACTGGCCTTCTATCTCGCCGGAACGGCCCCGAATCCCGAACAGGCCGACGGCCGCGTGTGGCGTCTGAAGATCGGCAACAAGGTCGTCGACACCGAGGCCCTGTCCATGATGGGCGGCGGAGCGGTTGTCGGCACCGTGCCGAGCGGCCTGCCCACGCTCACCGTGCCGCATCTCGATCTCGGCGCGATGCTCCAGCTTCTGCCCTTTGCGGCCATCATTTCGCTTTTGGGCTTCATGGAAGCCATCTCCATCGCCAAGGCCATGGCCGCCAAGACCGGCCAGCGCCTCGACCCGAATCAGGAACTCATCGGTCAGGGACTGGCCAATATGCTCGGTGCCATTGGCAAGAGCTATCCGGTCTCCGGCTCCTTCTCGCGCTCGGCGGTCAACCTCGCCTCCGGCGCGGCCACGGGCCTCTCCAGCGTGTTCACTTCGCTGGTCGTGGTCATCGTGCTCATGTTCTTCACGCCGCTTCTGTACCATCTGCCGCAGTCCGTGCTGGCGGCGGTCATCATGATGGCAGTCATCGGCCTGCTCAACGTGAAGGGCTTCGTCCACGCGTGGAAGGCTCAGTGGTACGACGGCGCCATCTCCATTCTGTCCTTCATGTGTACGCTGGCCTTTGCCCCCCATCTGGACAAGGGCATCATGGTTGGCGTGGTGCTTTCGCTCGGCGTGTTCCTCTACAAGAGCATGCGCCCCACCGTGGCCAGCCTGTCCATGTCTGCGGACAAGGCGCTTCGCGACTGCTCCGTGCATGGTCTGCGCGAGTGCGAGCATGTGGCGGTGGTCCGCTTCGACGGCACCCTGTTCTTCGCCAATGCGAGCTACCTTGAGGACCGCATCACGGACATCCTCCAGACCAAGCCGAACCTGCGCCACATCCACGTGGTCGCCAACGGCATCGCCGATATGGACGCCTCCGGCGAGGAAGCGCTGTCGCTCATCGTCAAGCGCCTGCGCAGCGCCGGCTACGGCGTGTCCTTCTCCGGCGTGAACGAGAAGGTGCAGGCCGTCATGAAGCGCACGCACCTTTACGAGTCCATCGGCGCGGAGAACATCTACGCCACCCAGGCCGATGCCCTGCCCGTCATTCATGCCAAGGCGCACGAGGGGACCGCTGAAAAGGATTGCCCCCTGACCGTGGCCTGTCCGGTCAACTAGCAAAGGAGACCCATCATGGCTGTGATCGACATCTTCAATGCGGCATACGTGAAGTCCGAAGAGGTCGCCGCCCTCGTGGCCGCCGAGTTGGGCCTTGCGGCGGTGCGTGACGCGGAGATCCTCTCCGCCACATCCGAGCGCTTCGGCATCGCCGAATCCCGCCTGCACCGGACGCTTTTCGGCAAGCCCAGCGTGTTCAACTCCTTTACCCACGAACGCGAGCGCAGCGTGGCCTGCATGCGCGCCACGCTGGCCGAACAGTTGCGCCGCGATGACCTGCTGCTCTTCGGCTGGACGGGGCTGCTCATTCCCCGCACCATATCGCACCTCCTGCGGGCGCTTCTTGCGGCGGACCTGCCTTTCCGGGCGTCCGTGGCCACCGCGACAGAGGGCGTCAATGCCGAGGAGGCCATGCGACTTGTTCACAAGGCCGACGAATCGCTGTACACGTGGACGGAGTACGTCTGCGGCGGAAATCCGTGGGACGAGAGCCTCTACGACGTCGTCGTTCCCATGGGAAAGAAGAGCGTGGAGCAGGCCGCGGAATTCATCGTGGACAACGCTCGCCGCGCGGTGCTGGTGCCCACGGCGCAGTCCTCGCAGGCGGTGACGGACTTCGCCCTCGCGGCGCGCGTCGAACTGGCGCTGGCCGAGGAAGGGCACAGTGTGGGCGTCGAGGCCAAGAATGGCGTCGTCTCACTCACCATCAATAAGAACGTGATCATGCTGTCCCGCCTTGAAGAGGAACTCAAGCGCCTCGTGTCGCCGGTCAAGGGCGTGCGGGACGTGGTGACCCGTGTGGGCAAGGACTTTTATCAGGCGGACATCTACCGCCGGGCCGACTTCAGCCTGCCGAGCAAGGTGCTTCTGGTCGATGACGAGCGCGAGTTCGTCGAGACCCTCTCGGAGCGCCTCACCATGCGCGACGTGGGTTCCGCAGTGGTGTACGACGGCAAGCAGGCTCTGGACCTCCTGCAGGAGGAGGAGCCGGAAGTCATGATCCTCGACCTCAAGATGCCCGGCATGGACGGCATCGAGGTGCTACGCCGCGTGCGGCGCGACCATCCCAATGTCGCGGTCATCATCCTGACCGGACATGGCTCCGACAGGGATCGCGAAACCTGCATGGCCCTTGGCGCCTTCGCCTACCTGCAGAAGCCCGTGGACATCGACGTGCTGTCCTCCACGGTGAAGAGCGCGTACGACAAGGTGCGTGCGTCCTAGCGAATATCGGGCGAATATCCGGCGGAAGGGGCCGCGAGCCTCTTCCGCCGATGCGGGAAAGCGGGAGTGTAGCGAATGCTGAGGTTGATCAAGCGATTGCAGCCGGATTTCTGGGTCAGCGGCTCGGACGATCAGGGCATTCTCAACTACCGACGGCTGTGGGCCATGGTGGTGGGGATCATGCTTGTGGTCTCCATTTTGCCGTTGGTGGTCATGTCCTTCACGGACTACAGCATCAGCCGCAGCATGGCCAAGGCCGAGAACTCGCACCGCATCATGCGCCTCGTCTCCAACAGCCGCCGTTCCGTGGCGGCGTTTCTGGAGGAGCGACGCTCCGCCCTCGAATTCGCCGTGCGCCATCTTTCTCGAGGTGAGCTTGCCGATAGCGAGCGTCTGGGCACCGTGCTCGGCGACCTCAAGGCCACCTTCGGCGGCTTCACCGACATCGGCTTCGTCGGTTCCGACGGCATCCAGAAGGCCTACGCCGGTCCGCACAAGCTTGTGGGGCTCGACTATTCCGGGCAGGACTGGTTCCGGCAGGTGCTGGCCCGTGGTGTCTACATCAGCCCCGTCTTTCGCGGATTCCGCGACATTCCGCACATGGTCGTGGCGGTGCGCCACGATCAGCCCAATGGTGATTTCTACGTGCTGCGTGCCACGCTCGACACGCAGCGCTTCAACGATCTGCTGCTGGCCCTCAATATTGGCCCCGGCGGCGACGTGTTCATCATGAATTCCGACGGCTTCCTCCAGACGCCGTCGCGGCGCTCCGGTTCGGTGCTCGAACAGGCGCACTATCCCGTTCCCCCGTATTCCGAGACCACGCAGGTGGTGCAGGTCCAGTCCGAGGACGGCACGCCCATGCTCATGGGCTACGCCTACATCAAAGGCTCGCCCTTCATCCTTTCGCTGGTCAACGAGAGCCGCATGGCCATGAATCCGTGGTGGGCCGTGCGCGTGCAGATGTTCGGCTTTTCGGCCTTGAGCATCACCATCATCGTCATCGTCGTCCTCGGCGTGGCGACAACCCTTGTCCGCCGCGTGCAGGAGGCGGACCAGCGCCGCACCGTGGCCATGCACCGCGCCGAACACGCCAACAAGCTCGCGTCCATCGGACGCCTTGCCGCAGGCGTCGCACATGAGATAAACAACCCGCTTGCCGTCATCAGCCAGAAGGCCGGACTGATGAAGGATTTGCTGACATTTCCCGATCTGACGCCCGCCAACCGCGAGCGCCTCGTGGGACTGGCCGACGCCGTCCTCGGGTCCGTGGAGCGCTGCGGCACCATTACGCACAGGCTGCTCGGCTTTGCCCGGCACATCGACGTGCGCCTCGAAACCGTGGATCTCGAACCCATCATTCGCGAAGTGCTGGGCTTCCTCGAAAAGGAGGCGCAGTACCGCAACATTTCCGTGGACGTGCGGACCGCTCCCGAGGTGAAGCCCATCGATAGCGATCGGGGGCAGTTGCAGCAGATATTCCTGAACATCATCAACAACGCCTTCGCGGCGGTGGATGATGGCGGCAGAGTGGACATAGAGGTCACCAGCGTGGACGAGGCGCACATGGCGGTGCGCATCGCCGACAACGGCTGCGGCATCAATTCCGAGCACATGAAGCGCATCTTCGACCCCTTCTTCTCCACCAAGGGGGACAAGGGGACGGGCCTTGGCCTGTCCATCACCTACGGACTCGTTCAGAAGCTCGGTGCGGAAATGCATGTGGATAGCGCGGAGGGCGAGGGCACTGCCTTCACCATCGTGTTCCCGGTGAAAAAGTAAGGGAGGACAAGGTGCGGATACTGCTTGTTGACGACGAAGCCGAGCTGGTGGAAACACTGGCCGAACGCCTCGAACTTCGGGGCATCGACGCCGACTATGCCCTGTCCGGTGAGGAGGCGCTTCGGCTGTCCCGAGAAAACATTTACGATCTGGCCGTGGTGGACATGAGAATGCCCGGTATGAGCGGACTCGATATCATGAAGGTCATTTCCGGCGAGCATCCGCAGATGCGTTTTATCTTCCTGACCGGGCACGGTTCGCACGACGACTGCGTGGCCGGGCGCGAGGCCGGGGCCAGCGCGTATCTCATGAAGCCCGTGCGCCTGAGCGTCCTGCTCGAAAGCATTCAGGCCGCCCTGGACGGCCGGGAGGTGGAAGGCGATGTCTGCTGAGAATCGTTGCTCTGACACCGGGCTGGCCTGCTTCGGTAGGGTGGTTGCCAGCGCGTCCCACGAGTTCAAGAATCATCTGGCGACGATTCGTGAGAAGGCCGGGCTGCTGTCCGATTTGCTCGCCATGTCGGCGCGCGGACGGGAGGTCGATCCCGCGCGGTTGGCCGGGCTCGCCGCCGACATCCAGCAGCGAACCGTCGAGGCCGACGAGGCCGTGAAGCGGCTCAATTCCTTTGCGCACAGCGTGGATACCCTCCTGTGTGAGGTGAATGTCGACGCGCATGTGCAGCTCGCCGTGGGCCTTTTCGCACGGCTGGCTGCCCAGCGTGGTGTCACCGTGGATGTGGACGCGACGAGTGGGGTGGAGCTGAGCACCAGCTCCTTTGCGCTGTTGCAGACGCTGTTTGCGTGTCTTGACGCGGCGACGGCCGTTGCCGGGAGCGGCGCGACACTTCGGGTGTCCGTTGCCGCCGTCGGACGTGGCGCGCGCATCGGCTTTGCGGGGACGGTCCCGCAGGAAGTGCCTGATGTCGCTCCGCTGCTTGAAATGTTGAATGCGGAACTTGTGACTGGCCCCGAAGTTGGACTGGAACTGCGGCTTTCGATCGGGGCGTGATGCCACGGCATCGCGTGCGGAAGCGAAACGTAAGGAGAGTGTGACAATGGCCGATGTGAACGTTCTGCTTGTTGACGACAACAAGGACTTCGTCGAGACCCTGGCCGAGCGCATGCAGGCCAGAGGCATGAATGCCGCCGCCGTGTTCGATGGCGGTCAGGCCCTCGCCGCAGCCGAAGCCCGCCGTTACGACGCCGTGGTGCTTGATCTTCAGATGCCCGGCATGGACGGCATCGAGACCTTGAAGCGCCTCAAGGAAATGAACGACGAGTTGCAGATCATCCTGCTTTCCGGTCACGCCACGGTGCAGCTCACCGTCGAGGCCATGAAGCTCGGAGCGCTCGACTTCATGGAGAAGCCCGTGGATCTGGCGACCCTCGTGGAGAAGATCCGTGTGGCGCAGGCCAAGCGCATGGTCCTCGAAGAGGCCCACAACAACGAGAAAATCAACGATATCCTTTCCCGTTCCGCCTGGTAGGGCGAGCGGGCAGACATACGCACGCGTGGCCAGGCGGTGGCCGCGGTTGTGCGCGAATTTCCCGGCGCTGCAAGGGCACCGCATCACCGGGGACTCTCCCTGACCATCAAGAAGGAAGACTGCGTCCGTCATTTCATCACCTCCTCTCGACGGGCGTGACAACAAGGGAGAATTCCGGAGGGCCGAAGCGGTGGTGCGCGACGGCCCTCCGGAAATCACTTTTCATCGCCGTCGGGATTGGCCGCCTCTCTGGCCCGTTTTCGCAGGGCTTGTTTTCATTCATCACGTCCCTCTCTTATCCCTTCATCACCGCATGCGTCGGCGTGACGGGCGATTTCGTCGATCCGGCCGAGCGGCCGATCTTTCGGCGGGGGCGCTCCACGCAGTGTCCGCGTCTGTCCGGATGAACAACGTTTCATGCGAAATTCCGCACAAGCTCACATGTTTCGCCGCCCCCCATGGACGCGACGGATGTGGTATGCTACGCACCATGACTTCGTACCATTGGTGCGTTGTGATGCTTGCGACCTCATGGGTAAGGGGTTGCATGCCGTCCGCCGGTTCGCGGCGGGGCATGCAGTGCGCATGAGACGCTTTTTGCTCTTTCCGTTGAAGCGAAGGGAGACTAGAATAGATGCGACTGCTCGTTGTTGGTGAAGACGCGGCGTTGGCCGCCGACTTCGCCGAACGTCTGACCCGGTTGGGGGTGCATGTCGATGGGGCCGCAGATCCCCGGCAGGCGCTCACCCTTGCCCGCATGATCCGCTACGACGTGGCGCTTATCGCGGGGGACATGCCAAGTGTCAGGCGGGCGGATATGGTCAAGGGACTGCGGGGCCTGCAGCCCACGCTGTGCGTGATCTCGCTTGGCGAGGCGCGTTGCGGCGGGCATGAGATCCCGGAGTGCGAGTGTCTTGCCCCGCGTGCCTACAGGTTGCTGTCGCTGATCGGGGCCGCGTTGGAAGATCAGGCCGCCTTTCCGGCGGCGATTCCGGCCTAGCCGGGAGGAACCACGAATCGTCCGGAGTGCCACATGACCCAGCCTAGAGTCCTTCTCGTCGACGACAATGTGGAGTTCGTGACCACGCTGGCCGAGCGCATGCAACTGCGCGGACTCACGGTCACGGCGGTAACCAGCGGTGGCGACGCCATCGACAGAATCGAGCACAAGGTGTTCGACGTCGTGGTCCTCGACCTGCGTATGCCGGGCATGGACGGCATCGAGACACTAAGGCGTATCAAGGAACTCAACGACGAGGTCCAGATCGTCATCCTCTCCGGCCATGCCACCATCGAACTCGGCGTGGAGGCCATGAAGCTCGGCGCTCTCGATTTCGTGCTCAAGCCCGTGGACATCGACCTGCTGCTCTCCAAGATATCGCTGGCGCAGGCCCGCAGGCTCATCCTTGAGGAAGAGCACAACGAGCAGAAGATCAAGGACATTCTGGCTCGTCACATCTAGTGATATTTCGATTTTCGGTGAGGGGCGGACCGGGCGTGGCGCGGTCCGCCCCTTTGCGCCCTGTACCATGGTGGGCGCAACATTCGCACATGGTACGTTTTTTTTCTGGACAGCCAGATTGTCCGGTGCTAGACGGTCCTCTCCGCACCGAGGTTTGATTGAACAATCAATCAGTATTTGGTGCGTGACCCCCCTGTGCAGGAGAGAAAGGCATGCGCATTCTCGTGGTGGAAGACGAACGGAAACTGCGTTTCCCCCTGGCCGAACGGCTCGCCGCAAGGCGGATCGATGCGGACTGCGCCGCTGGCGCGCGTGAGGCCGTCATGTTTGCACGCATGATGCGCTACGACGCCGCCGTGATCGACGTGCAGGACGCGGCCGGAGAGGGCGCTGGCATCCAGCGGGCCCTTACCCGCATGCAGCCTTGGATGCAGGTCCTCGTAGTGGCAGGGCAGGGAGCTGGAAAGGGTTCCATGCCCGGCGCGGAATCCGAGGTCATCGTCACGAGACTCGCCCGGGCCCTTACCCGTGGCGACGATGCACTTTGTGCCTGAGTCCTGAACTTTTGTGTATTTCGAGACAAGGGAGGCCGATTTCGGTCTCCCTTTCTCCTTTTGGAGACGAGCCGTGTTGGTGAACCAAGCCGTTTCGATGGGATGGGAGTGCCATCCGCCGCCGTGGGGCGGCGTCTCCCGCGCACGGGTGTGAGCGTGCGCATGAATGACGATGTGTGCGGAGCGCGAAGCGCTTCCGCGAGTGGTCCCGGTCGGTATGTGTCGACCGGGCCGAATTTTTTCGAAACCCGCAGTGCGGGAAGGGGCGCAGATGGCGTCCCGTGGAGTCCCTAGATGTTTATGATTGTTGTTTCCTCTCTGGTGCCGTTGTTTCTCATGGTCCTTGCGGGCTGGTTCGCCCGGAGACGGAACATCCTCGCCGCCGGTGCCGCTTCGGCCCTTAACGATTTTGTGTATTACTTCAGCTTCCCCGCGCTGATCTTCGTCTCGCTGGCCACCACGCCCATCGCGGAAATCTTTCAGGGTAGGTTCATCGCTGGCTTCACGCTGGCCATGATTGCCTCGTACGTGATCATGTTCGTCATTTCGAGCATGCTGTTCAAGGCGCATCACACCGAGAGTTGCCTGCGGTCCACCTCGGCCAGCTATCCGAACTGCGGCTATCTCGGCTTTCCGATCATGCTGTCCCTGTTCCACGGCAGCAAGCAGGCCTACGTGGCTTCCACGCTGGCCGTGCTGGTGCCCACGCTGATCATCATGCTCGTGGTGGCGGAGTTCGAGTACGACCGCTCTCATGGCAGCGCCTCGCTCAAGGCCATGGCCGGTCGCGTGTTCATGTCCATGGTTCGTACGCCAGTCATCCTGTCCGCCTTCGCGGGTGTCGGCTTTTCGCTGACGGGGTGGACCATTCCGGAATTTTTGGCCAGCGCCATGCGTAACTTCGGCATGGCCTCCATTCCCTGCGCGCTGTTCGCCGTGGGCATGCTGGTGGCCCGTATGGAGATGGAACTCAAGGTGCGTCACGTGTTGTCCGTGAACATCGTGAAGATCATCATCCAGCCCATCCTTGCCGCTGCGTTCCTCATCCTGTTCGAGGTGAGCGGAAAGATGCTGCTCATGGGCATTCTGCTGGCTGGCATGCCCACCGCCGCCACGGCGTGCATCCTGTCGCAGGTCTACAGGACGTGCGAGACCGAGACCTCGGCCACGGTCTTCATATCCATGCTGCTCTACGCGCCGATCTTCGCGGCCACGGTGTTCGTGGCCGACGGATTCGGGCTGGCCGTCGGCTAGCTCGGGCGTAACGCGAAGCCTTAACGGGCGCGGCGGGAAACCGTCGCGCCCGTTTTTTTGTGGCGGAAAGGACTGGCCGGATGGCGGCCGGGGATCAGAGCAGGGCGTGGGCGTTGGTGAGCAGTTCGTCCATCTCGCCCGAGGTGAGCGACAGGCGCGTCTTCAGGTGCTCCATTTCGTCGCCGGGATCGAAGAGCGGGTAGTCGCTGCCGAAGAGGATGCGCTCGCGCGGGTGGCGGCGCACGATCTCGTGGAGCGTGGCGTCGTCGATGAGGCACAGGGTGCTGGAGGTGTCGATGTACACGTCGGAACCGGCAAGCCCGTCGAGCACCCACTGCCAGTGCATGAATCCGCCCATGTGCGCGGCGATGATGTCCAGCTTCGGGAATTCGCGGTGCAGGTTCAGCACCTTGTAGGGGTCCGAGGGATTGCGGCCCGGGGGCTGACGGTCGCCCACATGGATCATGACCGTGAACCGGCCCGCCATGGCCTCGAAGATGGGCTTCATGGCCGCGTCGTCCAGCCAGTAGCCCTGAAAGTCCGGGTGGAGCTTGATGCCGTGGATGCCTGCGGCCTCCAGCTGATCGAGCGCCCATTCCCAGCGGTCGAAGCCCGGGTGAACGCTGCCGAAGGCGATGATTTCCTCGTAGCGCGTGGCGAGGTCGATGGCCCAGTTGTTGGCTGGGATGACCTGATCGGGCGTTGTCGCGGCGGTGTGGACCACTGCGCGGTCGATGCCCGCCCGGCGGATGCGCGTCAGCAGGTCGCTGACGACGCCCGTTCCCACGGGCGGAAGGCCGTAGTGCCCTTCGAGCTGCGCCAGCACCTTATCGGCTATCTTGGGATGGAATGCGTGGGTGTGGATATCGTAGAACATGACGGGGAAGTGTGTACCCATTGCATGCGAAATGCAAGACGCTGCGGGTGCGGCGATGGATATGCGCAGCGATTTTCGGTCGCGAGGGAAACGCGGCGGCACACAGGTGGCAGGCCGGGGCGCGCAGCGCCTTGGCCGGGATGACGACGCGACGAGGCCGAACGTCGCGCTGCGGCGTCCGGCCTCGGGTGGTTCGATGCGGTTGGGCTAGTCGCGGTCCGTGTCGCGCATGGACTCGCCACCGCCGGGCTGGGTCCATACTGCGGGCGGTTCGCCGAAGGTTGCATTGGCGGCGCGGTAGCCCATGGTGAAGGCCTTGATGTTCACGTCCACGATTTTTGCGGGCAGGGACTCGGCAAGCGTCTTCTTCATGATGTTGCGCCGCGCGAAGGGCAAGAGGAAGGTGCACGCGCCGAGTACGATGGTGTTCATGGCCTGCACGAGGCCCAGCTTGTCCTGCGCCATCTCCGTGAACGGCAGGCCGAGGTACTGGTTGGTGGGCACCTGCTTGACCAGCGAGGTGTTGACCAGAAGTGCGGCCTGCGGCTTGAGCAGGTGGAAGTACTTGTTGCACGCCTCCTGCGAGAGGGCCACGAGCAGGTCGAGCTTTTCGGTCTTTGGGTAGCTGATGGGATGGGTACTCACCACGAGGTCTGTGCGGCTGGCTCCGCCGCGCGCCTCGGGACCGTAGCTTTGGGTCTGGGTGACGTGAAAGCCGTGCCCAAGGGCCAGCGCCTGCCCCATGACCTTGCCGAGGGTGATGACGCCCTGCCCGCCGAGGCCGGACAGGCAGATTTCGAAGCGGTCGATCTGATACTGCATCTTCATGCCTTCCCCCCGGCGAGTTTGCGGCGCATTTCGGCGTGGCGGTCCTCCAGCGGGAGCTCGTCGCGTTCGGCGAAGATGCCGATGGGGATGCGCTTCGCGGCCGTCTCCGGCGAGAGCTTTTCGTAGGATTCGAGGGGGACGGCGTTCTTCTTGAGCCACATGTACATGTCCACCGGGGTCTTGAAGGCGTTCTTGCGTCCGAACTGGGTGTGGCAGGGGGTGAGGATTTCCACCACGTTGAAGCCCCGGCGGGTGAGGGCCTGCTGGACAAGCCGGTCAAGCGTCTTGACGTGGAACACCGTGCCGCGGGCCACGAAGTTCGCGCCCGCCGCCGTGGCCATGTTCACGATGTCGAAGGGCTTTTCCAGCGCGCCGTAGGGCGAGGTGGTGGTCCAACTTTCGGTTGGCGTGGTGGACGAGCACTGCCCGCCGGTCATCCCGTAGATGAAGTTGTTGAGCACGAGCACGGTCAGCCCGATGTTGCGCCGCGCGGCGTGGATGAAGTGGTTGCCGCCGATGGACAAGGCGTCGCCGTCACCCATGACGACGATGACGTGCATGCCCGGCCGGGCCATTTTGATGCCCGTGGCGATGGTCAGTGCGCGGCCGTGCACGGCGTGGACGGTGTTGAAGTCCACATAGACGGCCATGCGGCCCGAGCAGCCGATGCCCGCCACGAGGGCCACGTCGTCCTTGGCGATGGATAGGGCGTGGACGCTGCGGATGAGGGAGCCGAGCACGATGCCATGCCCGCAGCCGGGACAGAAGACATGGGGGAACTTCTTGTCGTGGCGCAGGTAGTGGTGGATGAGCTGTGTCACTTCGGCCATGGTCTACCCCTTCCTCAGTTTGTCGTGGATTTGGGATGGCGTGATGATGCTGCCGTCCACGCGGTTGATGGTCACGACCTTGGCGCGGCCGTTGTTCACGCGCTTCACCTCGCGCGACATCTGGCCCATGTTCATCTCGGGGACGATGACGGTGTGGCAGGTGCGCAGGTGGCGTTCGAGGGCCGCGCGGGGGAAGGGGAACAGGGTGGAGAGCTTGAGCAGTCCGGCCCGGATGCCCTCCTGCCGCGCTTGCGTCACGGCCAACTGCGCCGAGCGCGCCACGCTGCCGTAGGCCACCACCAGCGTTTCCACGTCGTCGCAGTGGTAGTCGTCCGTGATCTGGATATCGAAGAAGAACTGATCGATCTTGCGGAACTGGCGTTCGATGGCCTGCACGATCTCGTCAGGCTTGCCGGTGGGGAAGCCCTTGTCGTCGTGGGTGAGACCGGTGACGTGGAAGCGGTAGCCGGAGCCGACGGGCGGCATGGGCGGCACGCCGCGCACGGTTTCCTCGAAGGGCTTGTACCATTCCGGCGGCATGGACGGTTGCAGGCGCTCGATGACCTCCAGCGTGCCTGGGGTGGGGATGACGATCTTCTCGCGCGTGTGGGCCGTGACTTCGTCGAGAAGCAGGATGACCGGCACGCGGTAGCGTTCCGCGAAGTTGAAGGCCCGTACGGTCATGTGCAGGCACTCCTGCACGTCCGAGGCCGAGAGCACGATGATGGAGTGGTCACCGTGGGTGCCCCAGCGCGCCTGCTGCACGTCGCCCTGCGCGGGGCTGGTGGGTAGGCCGGTGCTCGGCCCGCCGCGCATCACGTTGACCAGCACCAGCGGCACCTCGGCCATGCACGCGTAGCCGATGAGTTCCTGCATCAGCGAGAAGCCCGGACCGGAGGTGGCGGTCATGGCCTTGCGCCCGGCCAGTGAGGCCCCGATGACGGAGCCGAGGCTCGCTATCTCATCCTCCATCTGCATGAATACGCCGCTTTCGGTGAGCGGCAGCCGCGCGGCCATGCCTTCCATGATCTCCGAGGACGGGGTGATGGGGTAGCCGCCGTAGTAGCTGCATCCCGCCAGAAGCGCTCCCTCGACCACCGCTTCCGCGCCGAGGGCAAAGATTTCCCGGCCCTTGCCGTTCTTGCGTTTCGAACTCATTCTTCCCCTCCTTCGGTCGCGGTTGCACCCTTCTTCGGGGTGACGACGATGGCGAAGTCCGGGCAGTGGAGTTCGCAGAAGCCGCAGTTGATGCAGTCCTCCTCCCGAACGGCCTTCGCGCACCCCGCCACGGGGTCCAGCTCCAGCACCTTGCCGGGACAGAAGGCGACGCACAGCCCGCAGGCCTTGCACCAGTCGGGGTACACGGTGATCTTCGTCTGTCCTTTTTTGGTCTTGGCCATGGTTCTTCCCGCAGGCTGGACGGTAGGCAAACAAAAAGGGCAATCCTCAACTGAGGATTACCCTTTACGCCGTATTCAGAATGGGCTGGCCTGTTGCACGAAAGCCGTCCGCCATGTGTCTGTGGTTGTAGCACCTTCGAAACAGCCGATGAATGCTACCTGTAGCGCATGTGCACAGTATCCGCAACATCATTTTAGAAAAATGCATGGCGACGATGTGGATGTGTCAAATCATGCATATGGTCGAGGCTGTGTGTCGTGCGGTATGGAGATGTGACACATACGTTCCTGTTGCGCGGGCTTTGAGCGATAAATCCTTCGCATCGGTCGGAAAATGGTGCGTCTTGCTGCGTGTCCCGTCTGGTGGGTGAACGATGAAGCGCCGGTGCGGATGTCTCCGCATCGGCGCTTTCGCGTTCGTGTAGTGGGGCGTCGCGCTCAGCGGCCGCGTGCCTGATAGCGCGCGAGCTTGCGCTCCAGCCTGCGGCTCAATGATGTGAGTACGTAGCAGACGATGAAGTACATGACGAGGATGGTCACGAATATCTCCATCGGTGCGACGAGCACGCGGTTGTTGACCTGATCGGCCGCGAGCATGAGTTCCGGCACGCCGATGATGGAGGCGAGGGATGTGTCCTTGGTCAGGCTGACGAACTGGTTGACGAAGGACGGAATCATGTTGCGCAGCGCCTGCGGCAGAATGACGTGGCGCAGCGCCTGCGCATGGGAAAGCCCGGTGCCGCGTGCGGCTTCCATCTGGCCGCGTGGCAGGGCCATGACGCCCGCGCGCACGATCTCCGCCACGTAGGCCCCGGTGAAGACGATGAACGCCACCAGCGAGCTTTGCAGCGAGGGCACGGGGTGCCCGAGGATGACCGGCGCGAGGAAGTAGAACCAGAAGATGAGCATGAGCAGTGGGATGCCGCGGATGATCTCGATGTAGATGAGCGCCGGGATGCGCACCCACGCGTTTCGCGACATGCGCATCAGTCCTGCGCCCAGCCCCAGCCAGAACGCGCCGAAGATGCCGCCGAGGGCGAGGAGGATGCTCATGGCCAGCCCGCCCAGCGGACCCTCGGGATAGGCCCCGATGAGGAAGTAGTCGAAATTGTCCCAGACGATGTTCCAGTTCATGTGTCTCGCTCTCTAGTACTTGATGGTTCGCAGGAAGTGGCGGTTGTACTGCGTGATGCCGAACGAGACCACAAGGGAGATGCACAGGTAGATGAGCGTGGACACCGTGAAGGCTTCGAAGCCGCGGAAGGTGTAGGACTCGATCTGCCGCGCCATGTAGGTCAGCTCCATGATGCCGATGGTCATGCACAGCGACGAGTTCTTGATGAGGTTCAGCGACTGGGAGATCAGCGGCGGAACGATGATCCGAAACGCCTGCGGCAGAACGACGTAGAGCTGGGCCTGAATGAAGGACAGCCCCGTTGCGCGCGACGCCTCAAGCTGTGTTCTGGGGATGGAGAACACGCCGGAGCGCAGTTCCTCGGCGATGAAGGCCGAGGTGTACACCGTGAGCGCGATGACGCCGGAGGCAAACTCGAAATCGCCCGCGTAGAGCCATTCCTTGACCGGCTGGGGGAACAGCGGGTCCGAGCCGAAATACCAGAAGTAGATCTGCACCAGAAGCGGCGTGTTCCGGAAAAATTCGGTGTAGGCGAGGCTCAGCCACACGAGGGGGCGCACGCCGGACATCCGGAGCACCGCGATCACCGTGCCCATGATGAGCGACAGGATGAGGGACACGGAGGAAATCTTGAGGGTGAGAATCAGCCCGTCGATGATCCAGTCCGCATACTGGCCGGTGAGGACGAGCTTCCAGTCGAATACGTAATTCAATGTGGGCCTTCCGCAGGGTTTTCATTGCGGGCCGGGGCGCGTGGGGCGTCCCGGCCCATTGGGCACGGATTGGGGGAGGACTACTCCATGGCTCCGGGCCAGATTTCCATCTTCCAGGAGGTGGGCAGGTAGTAGTTGGTGTCGGGGCCGAACCACTTGTTGTAGACGGTCATGTACTCGCCGGACAGCCACATCTGGGCCAGGGACTTGTTCACGAAGTCGCGGAAGTCGGAGTCGTTCTCGGGCAGGCCGAGACCGTAGGGCTCGTCGGCGATGTAGTCGCCAGCGATCTCCCACATCTCGGGGTTCGGGTCGGAACCCTTGAGGCCGAGGAGGATGGTGGAGTCCGTGGTCACGGCGGCGACCTTGCCCTGCTTCAGGGCGAGGAAGGCCTGCGGGTAGCCCTCGAAGGAGATGACGGTGCAGTCGGGCTGGGCGGCCTTGATGTTCTTCTCGGAGGTGGAGCCCTTGGCGGTGCCGACCTTCTTTCCTGCCAGATCGGCCACGGAGGCGATGCCGGAACCCTTTTTCACGAGGATCTTCTGGCCGTCCATGAAGTAGGTGATGGAGAAGTCGATGACGTCGTCGCGGGAATACTTGTGGGTCATGGTAGCGGCGGCGATGTCGATGGAACCCTGCGTCAGCATGGGAATCCGGGTGGCGGAGGTCACGGGGGCCAGTTCCAGCTCCACGCCGAGCTTGTTGGCGATGTAGCGGCAGATGTCCACGTCCATGCCCACGAGCTGCTTGCTATCGGGGTCCACGAATCCGAAGGGCACCACGGCGTCCTTCACGCCGCAGATGAGCTTGCCTCGGGCCTGGATGTCCTCGATCTTTCCGGCGAAGGCCGCGGTGGCGAGAAGTATCAGGCACAGGCTCAGTACGGAAACCAGAATCCTCTTCTGCATCTCTCTTCCTCCATGCGTAGGTGTTTGCCGCGGTGATCCGCGGAAAATATGCGACAGGGACGGCAGCCGGCGCGTGGGGCGTCCGGCTACAGGATTTCCCGAAGGAACGCCCGCGTGCGCTCGTGCGTGGGATTGGCGAAGAACGTGAGGGGTTCGCCCTGCTCGATGACCTCGCCGCCATCCATGAACAGCACGCGGTCGGCCACCTCGCGCGCGAAGCCCATTTCGTGGGTCACGCAGACCATGGTCATGCCGTCGCGGGCCAGATCCTTCATGACGTTGAGCACTTCGCCAATCATTTCCGGGTCGAGGGCGGAGGTTGGCTCGTCGAAGAGCATGACCTTGGGGCGCATGGCTAGTGCGCGGGCGATGGCCACGCGCTGCTGCTGGCCGCCGGAAAGCTCGGCCGGGTACTTGTGGGCCTGATCGGCCAGCCCCACGCGTTCGAGGAGCGCAAGGGCGATGTCGTTGGCCTCGCCCTGCGGCATCTTGCGCACCTTGGTGGGCGCTAGCGTGATGTTTTTCAGAACGGTGAGGTGGGGGTAGAGGTTGAACTGCTGGAACACGATGCCGATTTCGGTGCGCAGTTCGTTGACGTCGACGTTCTTGTCGTGGAGGTCGCGGCCTTCGAAGGTGATGGTGCCTTTCTGGTAGTCTTCGAGCCGGTTCACGCAACGGATGAGTGTGCTCTTGCCGGAGCCGCTGGGACCGCAGACGACCAGCACCTCGCCCTTGTCGACCTTTTCGTTGATTCCCTTCAGGACGTGGAAGTCGTCATACCATTTGTGGACGTTCTTGAATTCGATGATGGACATTGGACCTTCCGGCTCGGGGTTTATCGACTGACAACGCGCGGCGGGCCTTGCGCGACGCGGCTTCCCTGCGCTTTTTCGTGCGTGATTTGACGCGACTGTGAAAATGAAAAAACGTTTCGGGACGGATATTCATTGGTCAAATTGACTGTTTTGTCAAGCATGGTGGAAAAAGTGGGGGTTTGGTCAGTTGATCAATTTGAGTTTTAACAAAAATGTCTACACGGACATCACGGGGCGGGAAATGCCCCGGCCCGTGGTCGTTGACGGAGGTTGGAGCGGCTGCGGGGGCCGCGCGAAACGCACCGGGCGTGCGGGACCGGATGGTATCGCGATGCGCCGAAGGCGGCCGCCATGGCCGGGCGTAGCGGCCGCGCCGGGAGCGTGAGCGCAGCGGTCAGGAATCTTCGATTTCGCGGCGGATGACGGCCTTGTCGTAGGCGGCGAGGACGTCCTTCTGGCGTAGGGTGCCGATGACGCGCCGGTCCGCGCCGTGGCGGACCACCGGCAACTGCGAGATGCCGTGTGTGCTCATGACGCGCAGGGCAGACTGAATGCTGTCGTCCGGGCGGACGGTGACTACGTCGCGCGTGGCGACGTCCTGTGCGATGACGAGGCGGTGCAGGGCCTCCTCGTGCATGATGGGGCGGATGTCGCGGAAGGAGATGATGCCGGTGAGGTTTTCGTCAGCATCGGTGACGTGCAGGTAGGAGACGTCGGCGTTTCTGAATGTGGCGATGATGTCGATGAGCGGCATGGATTGCGGGATGATGGCCGGGTTGGGGGTCATGAACCGCCCCACCCGCAGGTTGCGCAGGATGTTCTGTTCCATGCCGCCGGAGATGTCGATGCCGCGCATGCGTAGCTTGATGGTGTAGATGGAGCCTTCGCGTAGCGACGAGGCCACGAGGGTGGCGATGATGCAGGTGATCATCATGGGCAGGATGATCTTGTAGTCGCCGGTCATCTCGAAAATGATGAGGATGGCGGTGATGGGCGCGTGGGTGGTGCCCGCCACCACCGCCCCCATGCCCACCAGCGCGTACGCGCCGGACGGTGCAGCCACGGCGGGGAAGAGCTGGCCTGCGGCCCAGCCGAAGAAGCCGCCGCACATGGCTCCGATGAACAGCGACGGCGCGAAGATGCCGCCCGAGCCGCCGGAGCCGAGGGTGCATGACGTGGCCATGATTTTTACCGCGATGAGCGTGAGGAGCATGAGTCCCGAAAGCTGGCCGGTGAGGGCCATGTTCATGCCGCCGTAGCCGACGCCGAAGGCGTGGGGCCACTGGAGGATGATGCCGCCGAGGAGTAGACCGCCGATGGCGGGCTTGAGCCAGTTGGGCAGAGGGAGCTTCGCGAACAGGTCCTCGGCCTTGTAGAGCGTGGAGATGAAGGCCACGGCGCACAGCGCGGCGAAGATGCCCAGAAGCGGGTAGATGCCGAATTCCCACAGCGAGCGGATTTCGTAGAGCGGGAGTTGGAAGGTGGGCAGGTCGCCCCAGTAGTGGCGGGAGATGGCCGTGGCCGTCACCGAGGAGAGCACCACCGGCGAGAACGAGGCCAGCCCGAAGTCGCCCACCAGCACCTCCAGCGCGAACAGAACGCCCGCGATGGGGGCGTTGAACGTGGCGGCTATGCCCGCCGCCGCGCCGCAGCCGACCATGGTTCGCTGCTCCATGACCGGAACGCGGAAGTACTGTCCGATGGTGGAGCCGATGCTCGATCCGATCTGGACCATGGGACCTTCGCGCCCCGACGAGCCGCCCGAGCCGATGCACACCGCCGAGGCCAGAATCTTGATGAGGGCCACGCGCTTGCGGATGCGTCCGCCCTTGAGGGCGAGGGCGGTCATGACCTCGGGAACGCCGTGCCCGCGTGCCTCGCTGGCTCCGAAATGCACGACGAGTCCGACGATGAGCCCGCCGAGGGCGGGCGTCAGCGCGAGACGCCATCCCGGAATGGCGGCGGCGAAGCCGAGGATGTCACCCCGTTGCTGGTAGAAGACGTATTGCGCCCATTGCAGGACGTGATGGAACAGAATGGCCCCGTAGCCGGAAAGAACGCCGATGCAGATGGCGAGGAGCAGGCCGAAGACCCGCGTGTCGAAGACGAGGCGGCGAATGCCGGCGGATATGTCGAGGCAGGCGTGGGGAATTCGCAACGCTCGCAGGCCCTCCTGTTGCGCGATCGGTTGCGGCGTGTGCGCTACACGTCCCTGAAGCGGGGAACCACGCGTGTTCTGAGTCCCATGCGTTCCAGCGCCCGTGCGTGGTCATCGGCGGCGGGGCGTTCCACGTGGCGTCCGGCCACGACCTGCGCGGTGTCCGTATTATCCCATACCCAGATGTATTCGCGCATGGTGAGGCCGTGCGCGTCGAGCATTTCACGCAGTTCGCGGCGGGCGAGTTCGCGCTGTTCGAAGTCGTCCGGATTGAGGGCACGCCCGCAGACGAGCACCCACCAGCCCTCCTCGGGCTGGTCTTCCGGCGGTCCGTCGTGGATGATCCTGCGCAGGGCGATGGTCATCGAGTTGATGAGTGCGGCAATGTCCGGGATCGGGGTCATGCGTCCACCTCCGGAGAGCGGCCGGTATCCCTTGTTTGTGAATAATGTGCATAACATGCCGGAAAAAGACAATAGATAAATGATCAGCCCGGCGAATGGGCGGGAGTTCTTCGGAAATGTGCGGCGGGCGGGGGCTTTGTGTTCAGACGCGTTTTTTGGGGGCGGGGGTCGAGAGCTTGTTGTAGGCGCGGATGATGGCGTAGCGCCATTCGAGGTCCGCGCGCAGGGCCTTGATGATGGACTTGGCGTCCTTGCCTTCCAACGCTCCGCTCTCGAAGCGGCGCTTGAGCTCGGCGGCGATGAAGGAGTCGAGGCTTAAAAGCAGCAGGATGGCCGTGCGGCGCGTGTCGAGGCCGAGGGCATCCAGCGGGGCGTTTTCGAAGGCCATGAGCGAGGCCACGAATTCCTGATCGCGCTCCAGTTCCGCTGGTGGATTCTCCACGCGGGTCTTTCGCATGTGGGAGATGATGTCCGCAATGCCCTTGCTGCATATCTGCTTGAGGCCAGCGGCGAGCTTCTTGCGCGCTTCAGGATCGCCCTCGTCGCCGAAGCGGGACATGGCTTCCTCCACCGTGCAGCTCGTGCGCAAGACGTCGTTGAGCGAGAGATTGGCGAGGGATTCGCTGCTCTTGGCAAGCTCCGCAATGGCGAAATAGACCGGTTTGAGGAACGTGGACACGGTGCGCTTCATTTCCTTCGATTCCACGCAGGAATTCATGAACAGCAGGAAGCGCCCCGGCGAGGCGAAGACCTTGTCGATGGTCAGACACGACTCCGAAAGCTGGCGCAGTGTGGCGACGTCGTTGCGCAGGGTCTCGACGTCCACGAGATGCCGGGGGCGGGTGAGCACCATCCCGAGTTCGGCGAGGCGTTCGTCCTTCAGGAACTTCAGGGCCTCGTGCAGGTCGTCGCCCACGGTGCCGCTCTCGGCGGCGTTGCGGATGGTCTCGAAGCGCTTGAGGACCTCGCGCGTCAGTTCGCGTCCCGAGTCGTCGAGCAGGCATTCGTTCTTCGCGTCGGCCTCTCCAAGGACGATGCGCAGGAAGTATTCGAGCTTCAGCAGGTTGCCGACAAGCGCGTCGGCGTAGTCGTCGATGAACGAGCGGCCGACGCCGAGAGCCAGACAGGCGCGCCCGAGACGTCCGCGGATGTTCATGACCACGTCGGCTGGCAGCGCGGCGCGCACCTGCTTGCCGCCGTGTTCGGCGTCGGAGGCGGGGCTGACGCTTAGCGCGTTGTAGCGGCGGACGGTTTCGAGCACGAGCAACATGAGGCGGCGCAGCGCGGGCATGAGTTCGCCGGGGGCAAGCTCGCGCAGTTGTTCGGCGATGGCGGAGCTCATGGGGCGCTTCGGGTCCGGGCGGCCCTTCCATGCAGCGCGGATAATGTCGAGCCGTTCGCGGGCGTAGCTCGACAGGCGCGGGATGAGTAGGTCAACCATGCGTTCTGCGTCGAAGGGCAGGTCCTTGAGCTCGGCCTTCTGCATGGCGAAGAGTTCGTTGAGAAGGGCCTTGTCGTCCGCGAAGTCCTTGTCTTCGACGGTGAAGGGGACGCTCACGACCTTGCGGATGAGTTCCTTGGGGCGCGTCTGCTTGAGGATGCGCACCTCGTTTTCGATGCGGTCGAGGTTTGCGATGGCGTCGGCATCCTTCGCGAGAAGCTTGCGCAGGTGGGTGAGAGCTGCTCCCGGCGCTTCGAGGAAGCGCTCGAAGGAGATGCGCTGGCAAGCGGAGAGCTGTTCGGCGAGGCCATTGAAAAGGTCGGGAATGTTGCCCGCCACGGAGGCGAGGTTGGCGCGCGAGTCGTCCGAGCGGAAGGTCACGTGGAGAAAGCGCGCCGTGGTTAGGCCGTCGGCGAGCAGGTCGTTGGCGTCGGTATCCTCGTCGATAAGATGTGTGATGTACTTGAGGTCGTTCTGGATGAGTTTTTCGTTGATCTTGTGGCGCGGGCGCGAGGCAAGTTCCCCTGCAGCGGTGACTTCCTCGTCCGTGATCTCGGAGATGGCGGCGGACACGGTGTCCGCGTTGATCATCGGGGCGGAGAACGGCGCGCGCACACGGGCGAGCTTGTCGATGAGGCTCGCCGCGGCAGCCAGCGCGGGGTCGTCCGGCGCGGGGGGCTTGACCATTTGGGTGCGCGCCAGGTCGAGATAGAAGGCGATCTTGTCGATGTTCTCCTGCGTGCGGGAGACGCTCTTGGCCACGAAGTCCGCCCCGAGGCCGAGCATCAGACAGATGCGGCTCAGGCGGGCGTGAATCTGGTCGAAGGCTGCGGCGTCGATGCGTTCGCGCCGCACCAGCCGCCATTGGCCCGTCTGCCAGATGTATGTGCTGAGCACGTTTTCGCCGGCCAGTTCCCAGCTTTGGGTGGCCCCCTCGTGCGGGGTGAGCACAAAGATGTCGTTGCGGATGCTCAGGCGGTGCCCAGCGCGAAGTCCCCACTTGATGAGCTGTTCAGGCGTGAAGGGAGTCCCCAGCGGAGACTTCACGCCGTAGAGGCTCAGCCCGCCCTCGATGACCAGCGGCGGCGGGTCCTGTCTCAGCAGCTCGTGGTGGATGTGCAGATCGCCCTTCACGGTGAGCGAGGCTGTGAACGCGGCGTTGACCACGCGCGCGCCGCGCGCGATGAGGTCGCCGTTGACGGTGTGGATGTCGTCCTGGATGTGGAGAGAGCGAACGTCGTCGGCGAGCATGAGGTTGCCGAGCCATTCGCCTTCGCGGTAGAGGATGGCGATGGTGCCGGTCTTCGGGTCCGCGCCCATGCGCGTCTTGGGGGCGAGGGTTTCGAGGAAGTTCTCCCACTTGTCCCTGTTTTCCGGCGTGTTGCGGATGCGCACCTCGGGCAGGAAGGAAATGGTGTAGCCGCTTCCGGCCTTGCCTACCTTCACGTCCATGAGCCAGAAGCGCCGCTCCATTTCGGCCTGCGCCTTCTGGGCGCGGGCCACGGCCAACTTCGCGATCTTCTGCGTGCGCTCCTCCAGCTTGTCCGCGGCGAGGCTCAGGCCGACCTTCTTGAGTGCCTTGTTGATGAAGGCGGTGATGCTGCGCAGGGCTTCTCCCTCGTCCTGCTTCTCTTCGAGAAGTTTCAGGTACAGGGCGCTTATGCGGTCGATGAAGGTGTTATCCGCGGACTTCTTCTGGGTGCTCATGCGTTCGGATGCTTCTCTTTTGGGCGAATGGGTGGATTACCGCCGGGTGCGTCATGCGGGCGGAACCGCGAGAGGCAGGCCCCTCTTGGAGTCGGAACTGCCGAAAAGGGCGAGACCTTACCAATCTTAAGACTTAAGCCGATGGCGTAAAGCCGTCAAGCGTCGCGCATTCCCGGCTGGCGGGGCTTTTGGGCGACGCTGAAGGAGCTGGAATGAAGAGGCGTTGCGAAGACTTGTTGCCCTCGGTGGGGGCGGCCTCGAATGGCACCTTGCGTCGTCCGCAGGATGTCGTTGCACATGGGACCGATGATGCGGCGTTGCGCGTTTCAGCGGCAGACACCGTGGAGGCTGACGAACCCGATCTGGTGGCGTCCATAGCCGAGAACCTCATCGCGCGCAATCGCCGTCAGTATTCGAAGGTTGACGACATGCAGGAGCGCAACCGCAAAAGCGTGAGCGCGGTGGTGGACAGGCTACTCGGGGCGGACGACGAGTAGACGTCCGCAAATCGTGTTGCGCATGAAAGCGCTGGTCTGCTACACTTGCCGCATTGTCCCAAACCATGCCCGCTTCGTCGGAGCGTCCCTCGGGACGGAGGGAGTGGGCATAACCGTCGTTCTCGGGGGGAGGTCATGCGTAGCAGAACCGGAGCAATTCTTGTCCTTTGCATGTCGATGACTCTTGCGGCCTCGGCGCTCTTTGCGCAGACGGCGCTCATGCCGGGCAAGAGTTCTCCGCAGGATATCGTGGCGGCGCGCAAGTTTGCCATGCGCTCCTTCAACGCGGATTTGCGCGACATCCGCCTCAAGATCGAATCGGGCGACGTGATCGGCGTGGTCAGCCCCGCCCTGTCCGTCTCGGCCAAGGCGCAGCTCATTCCGCTGGTCTTCGTCGATCGCCACGAGAGCGCCTACCCCTTCGAGGGGTCAAACAAGTATTTCAAGGGGGCCGACACGCAGTCCTTCCAGGCCGCGGCCGAGTACCTCAATGCGCAGGCGCAGAAGCTTCTGCGCATCGCCTCGGACAAGGACGCCAAGAAGGCGGACCAGCACCTCAATCGCGTCAAGCGCGCGTGCGTGGACTGCCACACCAAGTACCGGGGTGAAAGCTAGCCAAACGAGCGGGCGTTCGGGGGCGGCGGACTGGAGGATCATCCTCCCTGCGTCAGGGCCATGGTGCCCTGATAGTAGAGCAGTTCGCCGTCCTCGTCGCGAACCTCGCGTACATTCTGGCGCACGGTGATCACCGTGCCGTCCCGCCTGACCACCCGCGTGCGGAAATCCCGTACCGCGCCGTGCCTGCCAAGCAGTTCCAGCAGCCGGTCCCGCTGGGACGCATCCGCATAGACCTCGCGGCTGATGTTGCGGATGCCGTCCGTGACCGCGCTGACTGATTCGTAGCCCAGAAGTTCCGCCAGCGCCGGATTGGCCAGCATGAATCGCCCCGTCGGTGTGGAGATGAACATCCCTTCCACCGCCTCCATGAAGAAGCTTCGATAGCGCGATTCCGCCTGCCGCAGGGCGCGGATGGCCTTTTCCCGAGGCGAGATGTCGCTGTAGATGGCGCAGATGCCGTGGTTGCCGTCGGCGAGCGTCACGGGGACGCCGATGGCGATGACCTCTACCGGGCTTGCGTCCTTGCGCAGGCGGGTGGTGCGGCGGCGAATCATTTCGCCGTTCTGCACCCGTGCGGTGAGGGACATGAATTCCTCCCGCCTGTCCTGCGGCATGATGCAGTCCGAAAGCCGCCTGCCCCGCATCTCGTCGATGGAGAATCCGAACAGCCGCGTGAAGGCGGCGTTGATGTCCACCACGTGCTCCTCAATGTCGAGCATGGCCACGGCGTCGAGGCTGTGGCGGTACGCCTGCGCGAAGTGGTCGGCGAGCGGCGATTGGGTGCTGGCGCGGCGCAGGGCTGCGTCGCGCAGGGCGCGGCTCGCCGAGGCGGGAAGGCGCCCGATGTCGCTCGTGTGCATGTAGTCGTGGGCACCGGACTCGACGAGCTCGCGGCCCCGTTCGTGGGTCATCGTGTTCGATATGACGATGACGGGAATCGTGGCCGGGATGAGGTTTCGTAGCGGCGCGTCTGCGTCCCGGCGGATGATCAGATCCGGGCCGTCGCCTAGCATGCGACGCAGCGCGTCGTCATTCGCAGCCGTTTCGATATGGAAGCGAAATCCAGCTTCGGCGAGTGCCTGCGAAATGAGCGCCGTGTCGTTCGGGTTCGGATTTGCGAGCAGGATGCGCAACGTTGTGTTCTGCATGTGGACTCCCCCTGTTCATCGGGGTGATGCGCGTGGAGTCGGAAAAAGCCTGTTCCAACCCTACCGCCTGCAATACCCTGTTTTGAGAAAAGTGTCAGCAATTCGAAGCACTTTTTTTGATTGCTCTGCGCATGGCTTGCCTCGATCGGGGCCTGCGGGTAAGACAATGGCGCGGCCGGAAGTGTCGGCCGCGTTTTCGCGACACGTGGCGGGAGGGTGCGACATGCGCCCCCGCACCATACACGATGCCGCCATGGGTCGTCGTTTCGCGGTGCTTCGCGGGTGCGGTCCGTTGGCGGTCCTTTGCGCAGGGAGACGACATGGCGAGATTCATCACGCCCGAAGGGGCGATGTGCAGGAAAAACGACGTCGCCGACGAGGGACGGGTTATGACCTTCGGGAATGTGCCGCGTCCGGTGGACTTCGGCGAGCGGACCAACGTCTACCTCGTGGGCCTTCGAGCCAGCGGCAAGACGAGCCTCGGTCGGGCGTTGGCGAAGCGTCTGGGGAGGGAGTTTCTCGACACGGACGAACTGGTGCGGCAGGCGGCCGGGCGCGACGTGGCCGACATCGTCGCCGAGGGCGGCTGGGAGAGCTTCCGGCGCATGGAGCGCGAGGCACTGCGCGGCATAGCCGCCGACGCCGGGGCCGTGGTGGCCACGGGCGGGGGCATCGTGCTCGACGCCGAGAACCGCGCCTTCATGCGCGCGGGCGGTCCGGTGTTCTACCTCATGGCGGACGTGGCGCTCCTGATGTCCCGTCTGGCGGTCGACCCCGCCGAGGGCCAGCGCCCCGCCCTGACGGACCTTTCGCCCGAGGACGAGATGCGTGCGACCCTTGCTGAGCGCGAGCCGCTGTACCTCGACGCGGCGACCTTCGTGCTACGCGCGCAGGACCCGCTGGACGAGTTGGTCGAGGACGTGCTGGACAAGTTGCGCCTGCTGCGACGCGGCTAGCGCTTTCCCGTCGGCGTCTGCTGCCGGATGATCGGATTTTCAAGTGAACAAGGCCCCCCGCGTCGTTGACGTGGGGGGCCTTGTTCATGTCGCCGGTCTGGCTGGGCGTATGCTATCTCTTGTGGAAAAGCCCGTAGGTGCGGGCCACCAGCGGGCGCGAGTAGATGGCCAGCCGCGAGAGCAGCCATGCGGGACGCCGCGCGCGGGCCTTGAAGCGGTTCACCGCGTCGGAGACCATGCCCGGAGGATTGGGGCCGATATTGGTGGTGAAGAGCACGGTGAAGCCAAGTTCCTTGGCGATGCGCAGGCTTTCGTCGCTGTATGCGCCCCACGGCCACGCCAGCACGTCGGCCTCGCGGCCGAGTTCGGTGCGCAGCATGTCGCGGCTCGCGCGGAGTTCCTCGTAGATGCGCTCCTCGAATTCGGCGTGCGATTCGTAGCTGCCCAGACGGCTTTCCGGAATCTCGCGGATGCGACGCAGGAGGTCCTGCGCACGGCCCGGTTCCTTGAAGTGGTCGAAGGCGGTGGCGAAGTCCTGCGGAACGCTTTCGCGCACGAGGGCGTAGAGTTCTTCGGAAGGCTTGAAGGCGCGGTGCTTCATGGCCGGGCCTTCCTCGAACTTGGGCAGACCGAAGAGCACCGGGGCGTCGAACCTGTCGAAGGTGCGCTTTCTGCCGCCGGGCATGAACAGTCCGGAGAAACGCGGGCTGGTGAAGACGGAGCGGTGGTAGTGGGTATGACCGGCCACGCGGACGGTGCCGTCGGTCTCCATGGCGCGGGCCTCCTTCCACGAGAAGAAGAGGTCCGTGCGCACGCGCAGGCCTTCCTTGCCGGTGCGGAAGGGATTGTTGACCTGCGGCAGGTCGTCGAGGCCCACGTAGCCGTCCCACACGTCGGACAGGGTGGGGCGGGGGCGCTCCTCGTGCACGATCTTGTTGGTGACCGCGAAGATGACGCCCTTGTGGCCGTGCTCGCGCAGTAGGGGCCATGCGTAGACGTAGTTGTCGAGGAAGCCGTCGTCGAAGGTGATAAGTACGGATTTCTTGGGCAGCGAGCGGCCTTCGCGCAGGAAGGCGGCGGCCTCGTCGAGGCCGATGCCCCGGTAGCCAGCCCTGGTCATGGCCTTGAGGTGGTCCTCGAAAAGTTCCGGGGCCACGGAGATAGCGTCGGGCCAGGAGCTGATATAGTGGTACATCAGGACTGGCAGGCTTTTCAGCATTGTATTCGGATTCCCCTAACGAGCTTGGATACTTGACTGTCGCCTGAAGCGGCTTATCTCTCACGATAGGCCGCACAAGGACATCATGCGGTAGCAAGGAGTGCTAATCGAGATGAGCGTCGAATTCAAGGATTACTACGATATTCTGGGCGTGGCCAGAGGGGCCTCCAAGGAGGACATCTCCAAGGGGTTCAAGCGCCTCGCCCGGAAGTACCACCCCGATCTCAATCCCGACAACCCCGAGGCCGAGGCGAAATTTAAGGAGATCAACGAAGCCTACGAGGTATTGAAGGACCCCGAGAAGCGCAGGCTCTACGATCAGCTTGGCCCCAACTGGCAGCATGGTCAGAACTTTGAGCCGCCGCCGGGATTCGAGAACTTCCGCTTCACCTCCGGCGGGGCGGGGTTCGATGGCGCGGGCTTCAGCGACTTTTTCGAGACCATCTTCGGTGGCGGTTTCGGTGGGCGCGGGGCGGGTTTCCGTCAGGACCCCTTCGGCGGGTTCGGCGGAGCGGGCTTCCGACCCGGTCCGGCCAAGGGGCAGGACATCGAGAGCACCCTCGAACTCACGCTGGAGGAGGCCTACCAAGGCGGGGCCAAGAGCATTTCACTGCGCGAGAATGCGCCCGGACCCGGCGCGATGGGTGGGCGGACCCGCAGGCTCGAAGTCACCGTGCCCGCTGGCGTGCGCGAGGGCGCACGCATCCGCCTGTCCGGACAGGGCGGTCCGGGACGGCAGGGCGGCCCCGCTGGCGATTTATACCTTCGCGTATCCATCCTGCCGCACGAGCGGTTCAAGCTCGACGGCGTGAACGTGGTGCTCGACCTGCCGCTGGCCCCGTGGGAGGCCGCCCTCGGCGCGACGGTCACAGTGCCCACGCTGAACGGTGCGGTTGAAATGACGGTTCCCGCCGGAATGTCCAGCGGGCAGAAGATGCGCATTCGCGGTCGCGGTCTTGGCACCGGAGCCGGACGTGGCGACCAGTTCGTGCGCGTGGTCATCCGCACACCGGGCAAGATCGGTGAGCGCGAGCGCAAGCTATGGGAAGAACTCGCGCGGGAGTCGGATTTTTCGCCAAGGGATTTCTGACCCTGCGGCATGGCCGCGGAACGACGCACAACGGGAGCATGACGCATGGACCTGACCAAGCTGGAAACGGGCGCAGTGCCCGAACCATCGAATCTCGTTACATGGGTGTCGTTCATCGAACTCACGGCGGTGCATCCGTCCCGGTTGACGGAGCTTATCGACATCGGGTGGGTGGAACCGCTGGAGACGTCCGCGCGCGGAGTCCTCTTCCATCAGCGCGACGTTTACCGCGTGCGCAAGCTCGTGCGCCTGTGCGCCGACCTCGAGGTCGGCGTCACGGGCGGGATGATCATCGTCGACCTCTTGGCCCGCATCGAGAATCTGGAACACAAGGTTCGCGAACTCGAACGACTGGTCTAGGTTCGCGACGTCTCGGGCCGGAGAGTCTTTTTCACGCGCCGAACCGTTGCGGCGCGATTTGGAATGATCGGAGGACAAGCTGCTATGGATCTGAACAAGTTCACGCAGAAATCGCAGGAAGCCATCAGTCAGGCGCAGGATGTGGCCGTCAAGTTCGGCCACCAGCAGATCGACGCCGAGCATCTGCTTCTGGCCCTTGTCATGCAGGAACACGGGATCGTCGGCAGGCTGCTCGAAAAGGCCGGGTACGACCCCGCCGCCTACGCCGAGGCCCTCAAGCGCGAGCTGGCCAAGCTGCCGCGCGTGTCCGGCCCTGGCGCGGCACCGGGACAGGTTTACGTCACCCCCCGGCTCAACGAGTCCCTTGTCCGCGCGCAGGAATTGGCCAAGCAGATGAAGGACGAGTACGTCAGCGTGGAGCACATTTTCCTCGTGCTCGCCGACGATCCGCAGTCCACGGCCATCGGGCGGGTGAACAAGCAGTTCGGCATCAACCGCGAGAAGGTTCTCGGCGTGTTGACCGAAGTGCGCGGCTGCCAGCGCGTGACCTCGGCCAATCCCGAGGACACGTACGAAGCGCTCAAGAAGTACGGGCGCGACCTCGTGGAGGCCGCGCGCAAGGGCAAGCTGGACCCCGTCATCGGGCGCGATGAGGAAATCCGGCGCTGCGTGCGCATCCTCTCGCGGCGTACCAAGAACAATCCCGTGCTCATCGGCGAGGCTGGCGTGGGCAAGACGGCCATCGTCGAAGGCCTCGCCCAGCGCATCCTCAAGCAGGACGTGCCAGAGGGGCTGAAGGACAAGAGCGTCTTCGCCCTCGATATGGGCGCGCTCATCGCCGGTGCCAAGTACCGTGGCGAATTTGAGGAGCGGCTGAAGGCCGTGCTGTCCGAGGTGGAGAAGTCCGCCGGGCGCATCCTGCTCTTCATCGACGAGTTGCATACCATCGTGGGCGCGGGCAAGACCGAAGGCTCCATGGATGCGGGCAACCTCCTGAAGCCCATGCTCGCGCGCGGTGAACTGCATTGCATCGGCGCGACCACCCTCGACGAGTACCGCAAGTATATCGAGAAGGACCCCGCACTGGAGCGGCGTTTTCAGCCGGTGGTCGTGGACGAGCCGAGCGTGGAGGACACCATCTCCATCCTGCGCGGCCTCAAGGAGCGTTTCGAGGTCCATCACGGCGTGCGCATCGCCGACGGTGCCATCGTGGAGGCGGCGACCCTGTCGCACCGCTACATCACTGACCGCCAGCTTCCGGACAAGGCCATCGACCTCATCGACGAGGCCGCGGCCATGATCCGTACGGAGATTGACTCGCTGCCCGCCGAATTGGACCACATCAACCGCAAGGTCATGCAGCTCGAAATCGAGCGCGAGGCCCTGCGCCGCGAGACGGATGAGAAATCCCGCGAGCGTCTCGGCCGCCTCGAACGCGAGCTGGCCGACCTGAAGGACGAGCAGGGGACCCTTGCCGCCCAGTGGGAGCATGAGAAAGGTTCCATCGAGGATGTTCGCCACCTTAAGGAGAACATCGAGAAGACCCGTCACGCCATTGAGGAGGCCGAGCGCGCTCTCGACTACAACCGCGCCGCCGAACTCAAGTACTCCACGCTGCCCGACCTCGAACGGCGACTGGCCGAGCGCGAGGGCAAATCCGGCGACGGCGCGCGCCTGTTGCGCGAGGAGGTCGGCCCGGACGACGTGGCGCAGGTCATTGCCCGCTGGACGGGCATTCCCGTGTCGCGCCTGCTTGAAAGCGAGCGCGAGAAGCTCCTGCGGCTGGAAGATCAGCTTCACGAGCGCGTGGTGGGGCAGGACATTGCCGTCACCGCAGTGGCCGACGCCGTGCTGCGCGCCCGCGCCGGACTCAAGGACCCCGGACGTCCCATCGGATCGTTCATCTTCCTCGGCCCCACGGGCGTGGGCAAGACCGAACTCTGCAAGACCCTCGCCGAGGCGCTGTTCGACACCGAGGAGAACATGGTGCGCCTCGACATGTCCGAGTACATGGAAAAGCACACCGTGGCCCGGCTCATCGGAGCGCCTCCGGGATACATCGGCTATGACGAGGGCGGCCAGCTTACCGAGGCTGTGCGGCGCAAGCCCTACTCTGTGGTCCTCTTCGACGAGATCGAGAAGGCGCACCCCGATGTGTTCAACACGCTGCTCCAGATTCTCGACGACGGACGGCTCACGGACAGCCATGGCCGCACCGTGGACTTCAAGAACACCATCATCATCATGACCTCGAACCTCGGCTCGCAGTACCTGCTGGACGGCATCAACGCCGACGGCACGCTCAAGCCCGGCGTGGAGGAGCAGGTGATGGAGACGCTGCGCATGGAGTTCCGCCCGGAGTTCCTGAACCGCGTGGACGAGGTGGTCAACTTCAAGCCGCTTCTGCCTGAACAGCTTAAGAGCATCGTCGAGCTGATGCTGCGTGGCCTGCGGGCGCGGCTGGCTGAGCGCAAGATGACCCTCGCGCTCACCGAGGCGGCCAAGGACTTCATCGCCGAGGCGGCCTATGAGCCGTCCTTTGGCGCGCGCCCCCTGCGTCGTTATCTTCAGGCGCACATCGAGACGCCGCTGGCCCGCGAGATCATCGCCGGGCGCATCGACGACGGCCACGACATTACCGTGGACGTCGCGGACGGCGGCCTCGTGTTTCGCTGATTCCCCGCATCGCCGGGGTTGGCATGAATGGAAGACCCCGGCTGCGCATGGCGCGGCCGGGGTCGTTTCGTTTTCGTGATGTGTGGGGCGGTCACTTCGCCCGCGCTAGCGCAGGGTGAGGAACTCGCCCATGTCGGCGTGGAGGATGGCGTCCAACTCGGCGACGTTGTCCGCGCGGGTGCGCACGTGGATGAACGCGAAGAGCGGGTACTCCAGCCAGTTGATGGGGCGCAGCTCCAGTGGCTCCTCGAAGCGACCGGCAAATGCCTCGTAGTCCACGTCGAGGACGTCCTCGCCCTTCACTCCGGCGGGCAGGTCGCCGATGATGTTGGCCCACACGTAGCCCTCGCGCTCTGCGAGGATGGATTTCCAGTCCGGGCGTTTTCCGGACAGGTAGAAGTCGTAGGTGTCGATGCCCCACGCGTGGCTGGCGATGTCCGTGACGCACCAGCCCGCGAAGCGCATGGGATTGATCTCGATGGGCACGATCTCGCCGTCTTCGCGCACGCGCAGTTCGGCGTGCATGGGGAAGTTGCGCAGCCCGGCCAGACTGCCGATGCGGCCAAACCATTTTTCGAGGATGGGCAGCCACTGGCGCATGATGTCCGCGGAGGTCACGTACAACCGATCGCTGACGTCCTTCCCGGACGAGAAGACGTGATGCAGGATGTCGAGGATGACGGGGTCGCCAGCGTCGTCGAAGTAGACGTCCACGGCGTATTCCTCGCCCTCGATGACTTCCTCGATGATGAATTCCGAGAGGTCGAGCACCTGCAGGGGGTACATGCTGCGGATGTCGTCCACCTCGGCGCGGATGGCGGCCACGGCCTCGTGCCATTCCTCGGGCGTTTCGGCCTTGTGCACGCCGAGGCTGTAGAATCCCACGGCGGGTTTGACGATCACCGGTAGCGGAAGTTCAGTAGGGTTCACCGCGCCGAGTTCATCGAAGGGCACCGCGCGGTAGAAGAAGTCGGGGTTCTCGCCGCGCAGCAGGTCGCGGCAGCGCGCCTTGTTCTTGAACATGGCGATTTTTTCGGGCAGACCCGTGAAGGCGAGATGCTCGGCGACCCAGTCGATGGCGTTTTCGGAATTGCAGTACACGCGGGGCAGTTCCCCATCGCGGATACGGCGGATGCATTCCTGTGCGTCCACGGTTTCGATGCCGCTTCCGGCAAGCATCTGCTGGGCGCGGGGCGTATCGCACACGCAGTGCCCATGCTGACGGATGGAGTCCTTGAGGAATTCGGAAACATATGGTTTCTCAAGCAGAATCATGAAACGGTCCCCTTATCGTGTTGCGTCGCGAATGTCTGCCGCTGGGCGACATTCCCGTAGAATACATCCTTGACTTCACGCTGTCGTGAAGTATGTAATCCCCAGCTGAACAGGAGTTGAACGATGCCTCTTTTCGAATACGAATGCGAGAAATGCGGAGCGCAGTTCGAGGAACTGGTGGCGCTCGAAGCGCCCGCGCCCGTCTGTCCTGAATGTTCCAGCAGCGCTACCCGGAAGCTGATCTCTGCCACCACCATTCATTTCGAGGCGGCAAGCCCCCTCGATCGCAAGCCTGATGCCAAGGTTCAGCAGAACGTGCAGAAGGCCATGAAACGCAAGGCCGTCGCGGCGGCAGCCTGTCCCGGCAAGGCCGGTGGCGGTTGCAGCGGCTGCGGAGGCGCGCGCTAGCGTCCCTCTTCGCCCTCGCCGTACAGCCACGTTCCCATTCCGCAGGCATTGCATCTCGTGCAGTCCACTCGACCGCACAGAGGCGATGCCTGCACGTTTTTGTAGCGCTCCCATTCCTTGCGCAGAAAGTCGCGGTCCACGCCCGTGTCGATGCATTCCCACGGGAATTTCTCGTCCGCGCCGCGCTCCCGGTCCAGATAGTCGGCGGGGTCGCCGTCCCACTCGCGCAGGGCATGCTTCCAGCCCTTGCCTTCCAGTGCGGCCAACTCGATGAGGTCGAAGACCTTTTCGTCACCGCGCGCAAGCAGTCCCTGCAAGCGTGACGGTCCGGGCTTGTCCACGCGCACCTGCACGCCCTTCACCGGCTTTACCGCCTTCTTCAGCCACTTCATGGCCTGATCCAGATGCGCCTCCGAGGCCATGGGGGCCCACTGGAAGGGCGTCCACGGCTTGGGCACCAGGCTACTCACGCCGAGGGTCACATGGCCCACGCCCGCCTTCTTTCCGCCGCGTCCGGCTTCTATGGCCGCGTTGATCTCGTGCAGGAATTGCCCGAGCTCCCTGTAGTCGTCCTCGGTCTCGTCGGGCCAGCCCGCGATAATGTACAGCTTCAGGTGGTTGAACTGCAGGCGGCTGATGCGTTCCACGGCTTCGAGAAATTTCGTTTCGTCCAGCCGCTTGTTGATGGCCTTGCGAATGCGGTGGCTTGCGCCCTCCAGCGCGAGGGTCACGCTACGCGTTCCCGTGCGGCGCAAAAAGGTCAGGAATTCTTCGGTCAGGCCGTCATAGCGCAGCGAGGCCAGCGAGAACTTGGTCCCGCGTTCGTTCAGCCATTGCAGGAAGGGGAACAGGTCCGGCCAGTCCGTGAGCGCCGTGCCCACCAGACCGACCTTGCCGGGATTCACCCGCTCCACGATGTCCCTGAGCACCTCGACGCGCGCATGTCTTGGCGGACGATAGATGAAGCCCGCCGCGCAGAATCGGCAGCCGTACGGGCATCCGCGGTTGACCTCCAGAAGGAACATGTCGCGGAATTCCGATTCCTGCGTCACGAAGCACGAATGCCCCGGATTCGGCAGATCGCGTTCCGTTCCGGCCAGCACCCGGCGTACCGGGAGTTTCGAGAGGCCGGGGACGTATATGCCGTCGCGCTGGGCCACGGCCTCCAGATACTCCCGTAGGTCCCGTCCCTCAAAGGCGTACTGCGCCGCCTCGGCCGCGAGGTTCGCGAAACCGACTTCGGCTTCTCCCGCCCAGAACAGGTCCACCGCCGGGGCGACCGGGGCGGGATTAAGGAAGGCCAGCGGGCCGCCCGCCAGCACCAGCGGCCAGCCCCCGCGTTCGCTTGAGCGCACGGCGATGCCTGCCCGGTCGAGCACCTCGACCATGTCTCGGTATTCCTCTTCGAAATTCAGACTGAAGGCGATGACGGGGAAGGACGACAGCGGGCGGTTGGAGTCGTACGCGCGAGGTTCCTCGTCGCCACCTTCCCAGAAGAACCGCTCCACGATGAGGGCCGGATGTTCGTTCAGCAGTTTCCAGACCACCTGCCAGCCCAGCGTGGACAGCCCCAGACGGGCCGGACCGGGAAAGACGAGGGCAATCGGCAACCTGCCGCCCCACTCCTGCGCACTCGGACGCGCAAGGCCATAGTAGACGCCGGATTCCGGCGGATAGTTCGTCGTAGCGCTCATGCGGCGGTTATATACGCATCGCGCCGAAACGCAAACCTTCGCCGAGGACGGGGCGTATTGGCGGGCCGGGCTTCCCCGGAGTCCTAAAGCGGGGTATGCTTGCGCGCAGTGTCTTTTGTTCGAAGCAATTCCGGAGCCGTCCATGCCGTCCGAGGCCATTTTTCTGATCACGCTTGGCGTGCTGTTCCTCATCGGACTCGTGACCCATTACATCGGGCAGCACACCTTCGTGCCCCGTGTTTCCGCGCTGCTGCTTTTCGGCTTTACCCTCGGACCGTTCGGCTTCGACATCATGCCGAACCTTGGCGAAAGCTGGTTCCCCCGCGTGGCGGACATGGCGCTGGTCATGGTTGGTTTCATGCTTGGCAGTTCCATGAATCGCGATGCGCTGATTCTCTGCGGGCGTCGCGTTCTGAGCTTCTCTCTGTCCGTCGCCATCGCCTCGTCCCTTATCGTCTGCCTCGGGCTGTATCTGATAGGGGTGCCTCTGCATCTTGCCCTGCTGCTTGGGGGCATCGCCAGTGCAACGGACCCGGCGGCCACGGCGGACGTGGTTCGCGAGTCCCACGCTGGTGGACCGTTCTCGCAGACGCTGCTCGGCATTGTCGCCGTCGACGACGCATGGGGGCTCATCATCTTCAGCCTGATGCTTGCCGCCGCGCAAGTCGTGGTGGGGGCCGGAGGACCGCTGGCCGTCTGTCTTCATGGGCTTTGGGAGATCGGTGGGGCCTTGCTCATCGGCGTGTTGATCGGCGTGCCCATGAGTTACCTGACGGGGCGCATTCAGCCCGGCGAGCCAACCCTCGTGGAGGTGTTGGGGCTACTGTTCCTCTGTCAGGGCATCGCCTTGTATCTGCATGTTTCCTATCTGCTTGCCGCCATGACCATGGGGGCTGTCGTGTCGAACGTGGCCCGGCATCACAAGCGCCCGTTCCATGCCATCGAGAATATCCAGTGGCCGCTTTTGGTCCTCTTCTTCATCTTTGCGGGGGCTTCGGTCCGCATGGAGGGGAACGGCGGCATCATCGGCGTCACCGCTGCCTATTGCGCATTGCGTGTGCTGGGGCGTTTGGTCGGAGCGTTGGTCGGGGGATGGCTCTGCCGCGCACAGCGGCATTTTTCCCTATTGATGAGCATGGCGCTCATGCCGCAGGCCGGGGTGGCACTCGGAATGGCGCTGGTCGGCGCAATGGCCTTTTCCATGGAGCATTTCATGCTTCCCGTCGTGGTCGCGGCGACAGTGGTCTTCGAGATAGTCGGGCCTATGCTTACGCGGATAGCCTTGAAACGGATGGGGGAAAGCGGGGTGGACAACGCAGACCGCTCATGAGCCGACTAGCGCGGGGAATCATGGCGTGGAGGCGCAGTGGTTGGCCGTATCGTTCATTGACGGGTGCAAGCCGTAGGCTCCGCCGGCCAAGGGGCCGCTGGCCCCTTGGAACCCCGATCTGCGATGGACGGGGTTCCCTTGGCGGGACGTTCGGCTTTGCGCGACGACACCCTCGTTGGGATTCTCAAGGGCCCACGGTCTTTGAGCGGGTCCGGGGTAGCGCCCCGGTCGCCGAAGGCCATGCCCCGCGCAGCGGATAGGCGCTGTGGCCGACCGTATCGTTCGTTGACGGGTTCAAGACGTAGGCTCCGCCGGCCAAGGGGCCGCTGGCCCCTTGGAACCCCGATCTGTGATGGACGGGGTTCCCTTGGCGGGACGTTCGGCTTTTAGTGACGAAGCCCTAGTGAGGATTGTCAAGGGGGTCAGCCCCTTGACCGGGTCCGGGCAGCGCCCGGCCGCCGGAGGCCATGCCCCGCGCAGCGGCACGGGGCATGTTGGCGTTTGCGTTGCGCCACGCGCTAGTTGACGGCGCTCGTCTGGGTGCCGGGTGCGGCGGCCTGCATGGGTTCGACACCGTCGAGCTGTGCCGCGAGGGGCGCGATGGTTTCGCGGAAGAATTGCATCCTGTCCGTGGGCACTGGCGCGGCGGACGGGAACTTGAGGGTACGGGGGTTCACGAAGCTGCCGTTGCGCTTCATGCGGAAGTCGAGGTGCGGGCCGGTGGCGTAGCCCGTGGCGCCCACGTAGCCGATGACCTGTCCCTGTCGGACGCGGATGTTCTTCTGCATGCCTTTGGCGAAGCGGCACATGTGCATGTAGGTGGTCTCGTAGACGCTGTTGTGGCGAATCTTGATGTAGTTGCCGCCGCCCTTGTCCCAGCCCTTGCCGATGATGACGCCGTCGCCCACGGCCTTGATGGGGGTTCCCTTGGGCGCGGCGTAGTCGATGCCGGGGTGGGGGCGACGGATCTTGAGGATGGGGTGCAGTCGGCTCATGGAGAAGCCGGAGGAGATGCGCCGGAAGGCGAGGGGGGCCTTGAGGAAGGCCTTGCGCAGGGAATTGCCTTTCTCGTCGTAGTAGGTTTCGACGCCTTCGTTGTCTGCGAAGAGGTAGCCCCGGTAGCGCTCGCCCTGATTGACGAACTCGGCGGCGGTCACGCGTCCGTAGCCGGAGAATTCGCCATCGCGGTAGCGTTTTTCGACGAGGGCGCGGAAGGAGTCACCGGAGCGGATGTCGCGGATGAAGTCCACGTCCCACGCGAAGATGTCGGCGAGACGCACGGCGAGAGCGGCACTTTCGCCTGATTTGTCCACGGCCTCGAAGAGGGAGGACTCGATCTCTCCGCCGACGACGGCGGTGCGAATCTCGTAGGGGATGGCCTCGCAGGCGGCGTTGAAGCCGTTGTCGTCGCGGGTGACGATGAGCTTGTCCTCGGCGTCGATTTCGTATTCGAAGCGCTCGAATGCGCCGTCGAGCGTGTGGATGGCGTAGGGCTGGCCGACGCGCATCTGGGAGAGGGCGTAGGGCTTGCGGCACGCTGCGGCGAGGTCGTGGATTTCCTGCGGGGAGAGCCACTGTTCAAGGAGTTCCGAGGCGGTCTGACCGCTGTCCACGACACCGTCGATGGTTTCGCGGACGTGGAGGGGGGCGGCAGGCGCTTCAGGAGCGCTTGAGGAATCGGTCTGCGCAACGCAGCCGGGGGCGGAATCGGCAGGGGCGGAGGCGTCGTCGCCGGAGGGGGAGCCGCCGCGCAGGACGACAGAGGCGATGACGATGCAGGCCGCGCAGCCGAGGAGGGCGGCAGCGAGGATGCGCTTGCGGTTGAGGGGGCCGGTTCCGGTGAACGTGTTGCTGCGAGGGGTCCGATTCTGGTTCAAGGTGTCTCCTTCAGGCGCGCAGGCGTCCCGAATCCCTTGCTGTGCAAGGGGACAAGTCCGGAGACCGGCCGGGGGCGGCGTATGACCGCCCCCGGCCCGGGTCTCCCCGGGGGAGGATACGAAGAAGGCCTAGTCGGCCTGAGCTCTCAGGAATGCGGGGGTTTCGAAGTCATCTTCGTCGAAGACGAAATCCTCCTGTCCGTGGGAGCCAATCTGCGGGTTGGTGCCGCCCTGTCCGCGTTTGCCGCGGCGCAGGTAGGCGGGGGTCTGGATGTCGGAGTCGCTTCCGACGAAGTCCGCGACGCGGGAGAGACGCTCGTCGTTGAGGGGGAGCTGCGTCTCGTGATGCATGGTGGACGTCTTGGGCGGGGCAGAGACGGTGCCGGTCTTGCCGCGCATGTCCTTGGCGGAGCCGCCCTGCATGTTCTTGAGCATGGCCAGCGCGTCCTTGCCGCCGACGATGGGCATCTGCTGCGGGGTCTCGATGCCGGTGGCGATGACGGTGATGCGCATCTCGTCGGTGCCTTCCTGCTCGAAGACGGTGCCGAAGTAGATGCGTGCGTCCTCGTGGGCAGCTTCGGAGATGGTGCTTGCCGCCTCGGCCACCTCGTCGATGGCGAGGTCCGGTCCGCAGGTGATGTTCATGAGCACGCCGCGCGCGCCGTCGATGGAGACGTCTTCCAGAAGCGGGCTGGTGATGGCCTTCATGGCGGCCTCGCGGGCGCGGGATTCGCCGCGCGCGATGCCGGTGCCCATCATGGCCAGTCCGGATTCGCTCATCACGGCCTTCACGTCCGCGAAGTCGAGGTTGATGAGGCCGGGGATCATGATGAGGTCGGAAATACCCTTGACCGCGTAGTAGAGAACCTCATCCGCCTTCTTGAGCATGTCGAGGAAGGTGGCCTTCTTGGACGCCAGCGAGAGCAGCTTGTCATTCGGGATGGTGATGAGGCTGTCCACGTTGTCCGAGAGGTTCTTGATGCCGCGCTCGGCGCTTTCGAGCCGGCGCTTGCCTTCGAAATAGAAGGGCTTGGTGACCACGCCCACGGTGAGCGCGCCCATTTCCTTGGCGACCTGCGCGATGATGGGAGCGGCACCGGTTCCGGTTCCGCCGCCCATTCCGGCGGTCACGAAGACCATGTCCGCGCCGTTGAGGTGCTCGCGGATGACGTCGATGCTTTCCACGGCGGCCTCACGGCCCACCTCGGGGTCCGCGCCGGCACCGAGGCCCTTGGTCAGCTTCTCGCCGAGCTGGATCTTGAGCTCGGCGCGCGACTTGTTGAGGGCCTGCACGTCCGTGTTCGCGGCGATGAAGGTGACGCCCTTGAGCGCGGAGTTGATCATGTTGTTGATGGCGTTACCGCCACCGCCACCAGCGCCGACGACCTTGATTTTGGCCGACTTTTCGTTTTCGAGTTCGAGGTAATCCATTCGTATCCTCCTTCCCCTGTTGTATGTCGTCCGGCGGGAGCGAATCCCCCGGTCCCCCTCTACTTCACGTCGATGAACCACTTGCGCATCTTTCCGAGGATGCGGTTGAACATGCCTTCGTCGCGAATGCGGAAGCTCTGTTCCGCACCCTCCTTTTCAGCGCCGAAGAGCAGAAGACCTGTAGCCGTGGCGTACATGGGGCTGTTCACCACGTCATGCAACCCGCCTATCTCTCGCGGATAGCCGATGCGGGTGGGCATGTTGAAAATCTGTTCGCCGAGGTCCTGCATGCCCTCGATGAGGGCCGTGCCGCCGGTGAGCACCACGCCCGCGCCGAGCTTGCCCTTGAAGCCGGAGCGGGTGAGTTCCTGATCCACGAGCATGAGCATCTCCTCGATGCGCGGCTCGCAGATGTCCGCCAGCACGCGGCGGTTCAGGCGGCGGGGATCGCGGTCGCCCACGCTCGGCACCTCGATGAACTCGTCGCCGGCGACAAGCTCCGCCAGCGCGCAGCCGTAGCGGGTTTTGATCTGCTCGGCGGCGGCCATGGGCGTGCGCAGGCCGAAGGCGATGTCGTTGGTCAGGTTCTGTCCGCCGATGGGCAGCACCGAGGTGTGCTTGATGGAATCCTCGGAGAAGATGGCCAGATCGGTGGTTCCGCCGCCGAGGTCCACGAGGGCCACGCCGATTTCGCGCTCCTCGGGGGTGAGCACGGCCTTGGCCGAGGCCAGCGCCTCAAGCACGATGTCTGCCACGTCAAGCCCGGAGCGGTGGCACGAGCGCACGATGTTCTGGGCGGAAGTCACCGCGCCGGTGACGATGTGCACCTTCACTTCGAGGCGAACGCCAGCCATGCCCAGCGGATCGTGGATGCCGTGCTGGTCGTCCACGATGAACTGCTGCGGCAGGATGTGGATGACCTCGCGGTCGAGCGGGATGGCGACGGCCTTGGCCGCGTCGATGACGCGTTCCACGTCGCGCTGAGCCACCTCGCCGCCCTTGACGGCGATGACGCCATGGCTGTTGAAGCCCTTGATGTGGCTACCGGCAATGCCCGCGTAGACCGAGCGGATGTCGCAGCCAGCCATCAGTTCGGCCTCTTCGAGGGCCTTCTTGATGGACTGCACGGTCTGCTCGATGTTGACGACCACGCCCTTGCGCAGCCCCGTGGACGGGCTGGTGCCGATACCGACGACATCCACGCCGTCGGCGGTCAGCTCGCCGACCACCGCGCATATCTTCGTGGTACCGATATCCAGACCGACTATGAGTTCAGACTTGGCCATGTCGTTCTCCTTGCGAATTTTCCCGCCGGGGCGGGGCAGGCGCTTAGGCCTTTACGAAGACCTTGCCGCCGACGATCCGTATTCCGCGTACGCGGTCCGCTTCGCCGCGCCGGACAAGGTCGTTCCAGACCAGGCCCAGCCTGTGAATATTCCTCTCCCAGCCGTCGCGCTCCACGACGAGCGTGAGCGCAGGCTCATCGAAAACAAGTTTCACCGATCGTCCGCCGAGCCGTATCAGGCTGGCCTTCGCCGGATCGACGGGCATGCCGCTTTCGGCGATGCCCGCGATGAGCGCGGTCAGTTCCGGTCCCATGGGTTCGCCGCCGTCATCCGTGTCCAGAAGCGGCAGCGAAATCAGCCTGTCCGGTCCGACCCGGTCGATGACCATTCCTGCCTCGTCCACATAGGCCAGCCCTTCGGCGGTGCGCATCCAGTAGGCCGGGCGTCGCTCGCGGATGGTGATCTGGAGCTCGCTTGGCGGTACGCGGCGCACCATGACAATCTCCGTCCACGGGTTCGCGGTCAGCCGTTCCTCGATGTCCGAAATCTTCAGTTCGAGGACGTTCTGCCCCAGCCGCGCGCCGGAGATTTCGATGACCTCGTCGGGCGTGAGCCGCTGACAGCCGGTGACCACGATGTCTCGCAGGGCGAAGTGGGGGCTGACGGTCAGCCAGCGGAAACCCACCAGCAGACCGAGGCTCACCGTGGCCAGGAGCACCGCGACGACGACCATGACAAGGAGCCAGACCAGCGCCCGTCCGGGCCTGATCACCGTTTCCCGCCGCGCCTTGAAGCGGTTGCCGCTTCGTGCGGCCACGCGCCCCTTGCCGCCGGGGCGCAGCAGGGTCATGGGATGACCTTCACTTCCAGCTCAAGGTTCACGCCGTGATCGGCGGCGACGGTCGCCTGAGCCTCGGCGATGAGTTCCAGCGCCTGTGCGCTGGTGCCACCGCCGGTATTGATCAGAAAGTTGGCGTGCACCTCGGAGAACGCCATGCCGCCGAGATGTCTGCCGCGAAAACCGGAGCGGTCAAGCAGCCGCCCTGCTGATTCGCCCGCCGGATTCTTGAACACGCATCCTGCGCTCCATGCGTCGAGGGGCTGGGTGGAGCGCTTTGTGTTCATGATTTCAGTCATGCGCGCCTTGATGGCTTCGCGCGTTGCCTCGACGACGTCAACCTCCACGGCCAACACGAGGAACCAATGGTCCTCGGTGCGCGGGGCAAAATGCCGGTAGCCGGTGATGACGTCTTCGAGGTCCGCCCAGCGAAGCCCGCACTGCGGCGAGAACAGCAGCACCCGGCGCATGACGGCGCGCATGTCCGTGCCGTAGGAACCGGCGTTCATGGCCACGGCTCCGCCGACGCAACCGGGGATGCCCGTCAGGCCTTCCATGCCGGAAAGGCCCTTGCCAGCCAGCCACGAGAGCAGGGCGGGCAGGCCCATGCCCGCATCCGCGCGCACGGTGGTCCGCTCGCCGGATACGCTGACGATCTCGGGCTTTGCGGGTTCGGGGACGCGCACCAGCGTCAGCGGGAGTTCGCCATCGCGGGCCAGCAGGTTGGACCCACGGCCGAGCATGAGGGGCGTACCGCCGAGGGTGGAAAGCATCCCCGGCAGCGCGTCGAGATCACGCACGTCCTCGACGTGCACTTCGGCGATTGCCGTGCCGCCGAGCCGCAGCGTGGTCAGCTCGCTCATGGAAGGATTCTGGCGTACCGTGAGTCCCACTGCCTGTCTCCGTTCGTCTTTAGGCTTCGCTTTCGCCGAGCCAGCTCATGCCGACCTGCCAGATGTTGCCTGCGCCGAGGGTCATGAACACGTCGCCGGGATGCAGCACGTCGGGCAGCGCGGCGGTCATGGCCTCGAAATCGTCATAGAAGTTCACTTCCGTATCCGTGACCTGCCGGATGCCCTGTGCGAGGCTCTGTCCGCTCACGCCGGGGATGGGCTTCTCGCTGGCCGGGTAGATTTCCGTCAGCAGCAGGGTGTCCACCGCGCCGAAGGCCTTGCAGAAGTCGCCGAAAAGCGCCTGCGTGCGGGTGAAGCGGTGGGGCTGGAAGGCCACCACGAGCCTGCGGTCCGGGTAGCACTGGCGGGCGGTTTCGAGGGTGGCCATGATCTCGGTGGGATGGTGGCCGTAGTCGTCGATGACCAGCACGCCGTCGCGCTCGCCCTTGCGCTCGAAGCGCCGTCCCACGCCGCCGAAGTTGGCTAGTCCGCTGATGATGGCCTCCTTGGGCAGGCCAGCCTCGATGGACACGCCGATGGCGCCGAGGGCGTTGAGCACGTTGTGGCGGCCGGGCTGGCCGAGGATCACCGCGCCCCAGAATTCGTCGTTGAAGTACACGTCGAAGCAGCTTTCGGCGTCGCACTCGCGGATGACCGCGCGAAGCTGGCAGTCCTCGCCGAGGCCGTAGGTCATCACCGGGCGCTTCACGCGGGGAAGAATCTCGCGGATGACGGGGTGGTCGCCGCAGACGACGTTCAGGCCGTAGAACGGCACGTTGTTCATGAAGGCCACGAAGGTGTCGCGGATGGCGTCCATGTTCGGGTAGAAGTCCAGATGGTCCATGTCCACGTTGGTGACCACGGTGACGATGGGCGCGAGGCACAAGAACGAGCCGTCGGACTCGTCGGCCTCGGCGATGAGGTATTCGCCCTCGCCAAGAAGCGCGTTGGAACCGAAGGTGTTCAGGCGGCCGCCGATGATGACGGTGGGGTCGAGCTTTGCCTCGGTGAAGATGGTGGCCAAAAGCGAGGTGGTGGTCGTCTTGCCGTGGGTTCCCGCCACGGCGATGCCCTGACGCAGGCGCATCAGTTCGGCCAGCATCTCAGCGCGGGGGATAACGGCGATGCCGCGGCGGCGGGCCTCGATGACCTCGGGGTTGTCCTCGCCCACGGCGGTGGACTTCACCAGCACGTCGGCGTCGCCGAGGTTCTCGGTGGCGTGGCCCTTGAACACCGTCGCACCCAGACGGGTGAGGCGGCGGGTCACGGAGCTTTCGCCGAGGTCGGAACCGCTGACTTCGTAGCCCATGTTGATGAGCACTTCGGCGATGCCGTTCATGCCGGAGCCGCCGATGCCTACCATGTGTATCTTCTTGATCTTGTTCTTCATCTGTTTCGCTATCTCGTGCGGGAGGTTCCCGTTATGCGTTCGTCATGTTCTCGATGCCTTCCGCCAGTTTGGCGGCGGCATTCGGTGCGCCGAGTGCGCGCGCGGCGTCGGCCATGCGCGCCAGTCGTCCCGGCTCCGAAAGAATGTCCGTGATGAGCTGCGTGAGGTCCTTTCCCGCCAATTCCGCCTGCGGCACAATGATCGCCGCGCCGCTGTCGGCGAGGAAGCGCGCGTTCACGGTCTGGTGGTCGTGCGTGGCGTAGGGGAAGGGCACCAGCACCGAGGGCTTGCCCGCCACGGCCAGCTCGGCCACCGTGGTCGCGCCGGAGCGGCACAAAACGATGTCCGCCCAGCGGTAGGCGTCCTTCATGTCGCGGATGAAGGGGGCCACGCTGGTCTCGGTGTCCACGCCAGCGTTGGTGTAGGCCGTCTTCACGCGGGCGAGGTCCGCCTCGCCGGTCTGGTGGCGCAGTTCAAAGCCCGCATCGCGCAGGCCGGAAATATTGGCGATGACCGCGTCGTTCAGGGCGCGTGCGCCGAGGCTGCCCCCCACCACCAGCAGGTGGCGCGTGGTGCGCTGGACGAAAGGCTCGTCCGCCATCTTGCGGATGAGGTCGCGCACGGGGTTGCCGGTCAGGATGCATTTCGCGGCGCTAAAGGCCTTGTGCGTGTCCGGAAAACTCAAAAATACGCGCTTGGCGAGTTTGGCCAGCAGGCGGTTGGACGCGCCGGGTACGCTGTTCTGCTCATGCACGGCGCAGGGAACTCCACGTAGCCGCGCGGCGAGAACCGGGGCGAAGCTGGCGTAGCCGCCGAAGCCGACCACCGCGTCCGGAGCGAAGGAGCCAATGATGCCAATTGCCTGAACCACGGCCCGCGCCATGCCGAACAGGGCGGAGACGGCCTTGAGGCCGCGCCCCAGCACGCCGCGCACCGGCAGGCCGACGAATTCGAGCCCCGCCTCGGCCGCGAAATCGGCTTCGCGTCCGTAGCGTCCGCCCACGAACAGGATGCGGATGTCGGGATGCCGCCGCTTGAGCTCCTCGGCGACGGCCAGCGCCGGAAAGATGTGTCCGCCCGTGCCGCCGGTGGTCAGGATGACGCGCTTCATCATCCGGCCCTCCTACGGGAGAGGTTGAGCAGCATGCCCACGCAGAAGCAGGACACGAAAAGGCTCGATCCGCCGTAGCTCAGAAACGGCATGGGCACGCCCTTGGGCGGTGCCGCGCCGAGCACGACGGCCATGTTCATCACCGCGCCCATGGCGATGACGAGGACCATGCCGAGGGCCGTGTAGCGGTCCTGGATGTTCTCCTGCGAGAGCGCCACGACGAAACCGCGCCACAGGAGCGTTCCCATGACGAGAAAGACGAGAGAAACGCCGATGAAACCCAATTCCTCACCCACCACGGCCATGATGAAATCGTTATGCGCCTCGGGCAAAAACAGCAGCTTCTGCTTGCCCGCGCCAAGGCCCGCGCCGGTCCAGCCGCCGGAGCCGAAGGCATAGAGCGACTGAACGAGCTGGTAGCCCGAGTCCTGCGCGTTCTCGAAGGGGTGCAGAAACGCCGTCCAGCGCTTGATGCGGTACGGCTCCTGCGAGATGAGCAGCCACGCGCACCCACCGCCGAGAATCACGGAAGAACCGAGGTACACGAGGCTCGTCCCGCCCACAAGACTCATGAGAAAAAGAATTCCGCACAGGAACACCGCGCCGCCGAAATCCGGCTGGAGCAGCAGCAGTCCGCACAGCATTCCGGTGATCATCACCGGCGGCAGGAAGCCCACGCTGAAGGTCTTCACCTGTTCCTGCTTGTGGCTGAAGAAGTAGGCGAGGTAGAAGACCAGCCCAATCTTGGCGAATTCCAGCGGTTGCAGGGAAAAGCCGCCAAGGCGCAGCCAGCGCCGCGCACCGCCCGCCTCCACGCCAAGCGGCGTGAGGGTTAGCACGATGAGTAGCGCTGCCCCGACCAGCCACAGGTAGGTCAGCGCGTAGAAGGCCCGGCGCGAGACGAAGTAGCACAGCGTCATGATGCCGAGGCCCGCCACGGTGAACAGCGCCTGTCTGCGGAAGAACATGTACGGATCCCCCCACTGGCGGCTGGCCATGACGCCTGAGGCGCTCATGACCATGACCATGCCCGTGCACAGGAGCATGAGCGCGGCGCACAGCAGCACATAGTCGAAGCGCTGTCCGGCCGAGCGTTCATGCGTCTGATCGGGCCTGTCCGTCGTGGGGGTCGCGTTCACGAAAGCTCCCTGAAGATGCGGCGCAGGTCTTCGCCGCGTTCCTTGTAGTTGTTGTAGAGGTCGTAGCTGGCCGTCGCGGGCGAGAGCAGCATCACGTCGCCCTGTTCCGCGCGCTCCATGAGCCATTCAACTGCGCGCTGCATGTTCGGCTCCCAGCCAAGGGGCACGATGCCTGTCCAGGCCTTCTCGAACACCTCGCGGCTGTCGCCGAAGAGGCACACGGCCCGGACCCGACGTTTGAGGAGCGGTGCCAGGGCTTCGAGGTCGCCGCCCTTGTACTTGCCGCCAGCCAGCAGCAGGATGGGACGGTCGAAGGCTTCCAGCGCGGCCTTGAGCGAGGCCACGGTGGTGGCCTTGGAGTCGTTGATGAACAGGACGCCGCGCGTCTCGCCCACGCGTTCGAGGCGGTGGGGATGCTGCACGAAGGTGTCCAGCGCCTCGCGCATGTCGCGCTCGGTGACGCCGAAGCGTGTCAGTGCCTGAAACGCCGCCTCCATGTTCGCCTGATTGTGCGCGCCGGGCAGGCGGTCGCACTCGAAGCGGTCCGTCGCTTCGAAGAAGTGCAGGCGGGCGCGGGTGAAGTGGCGGGATTCGAGGTCATCGCGCATCTCGGCGGGCAGGACGGCGAGGTCCTCGTCCTCCATGCGGGCGAAGAGATTCAGCTTGGCCTGCAGGTACTCCTCCATGTCGGCGTGGAAATCCTGATGGTCCACGCTCAGGTTGAGGAGCACCGCCACCTCGGGCCGGAAGGTTGTGCAGTTCTGGGCCTGGAAGCTTGAAACCTCCAGCACCAGCGCGTCGGCTTCGTCTCCGGAGAGCACATGGTCCGCCAGCGGGGTGCCGATGTTGCCGCCCTCGAAGACTCGAAGGCCCATGTGGCGCAGCACGTGGGCGCACAGGGCCGTGGTGGTCGTCTTGCCGTTGGTGCCGGTGATGGCCAGCACGCGACCCTTGGCGTAGCGCCCGGACAGCTCCAGTTCGGAGATGACCTCGGGGGCCGCGTCGATGGGGAACAGAGCACGGATCTTCCCAGCCTGAACGCCCGGCGAGAGGACGACCATGTCCATACCCTCGAAGTATTCCGGCAGATGCGGGCCGGTCATGATTTCGATGCCTTCGGCCGTGGCGCGCGCGGCGAAGTCGGCGCTCACGTTCTCGGCCTTGGCCTCCAGCAGCCGCACGTTCGCGCCGAGGGCGCGCAGCAGAAGCGCAGCACCCTGACCGGAGCGTCCTGCGCCGACCACTGCGGCGGCGGTACCGGCAAGTCGTCCCTTGAGTTCCTCGCGCATGTCCGGCTACCTCAGCTTCAGGGTTGAAAGGGCCATGAGTCCGAGCAGGATCGACAGAATCCAGAAGCGCGTGATGATCTTGGATTCCGGAATGCCCTGGAGTTCGAAATGGTGGTGCAGGGGAGCCATGCGGAAGATGCGCTTGCCGCCGGTGAACTTGAAGTAGCCCACCTGAAGAATGACGGAGAGCGTCTCGATGACGAACAGGCCGCCCACGATCACCAGCACCAGCTCGTGTTTGCACAGCACGGCGATGAAGCCGAGTGTCGCGCCGATGGACAGCGACCCCACGTCGCCCATGAAGACCTGCGCGGGGTAGGCGTTGTACCACAGGAAGCCGAGGCCCGCGCCGACCAGCGCGCCGCAGAACACGGTGACCTCGCCCATGCCCGCCAAATAGGGAATCTGGAGGTACTTGGCGATTTCGGAGTGCCCGGTGACGTACACGAACAGCGCGAAGCAGCCGCCAGCCACGATGCTCGGGCCGATGGCGAGGCCGTCGAGGCCGTCAGTGAGGTTCACTGCGTTGGACGAGCCGACGATGACCAGCACGGCGAAGGGCAGGTAGAACCAGCCCAGATCGGGGCGCAGGCCCTTGAAGAAGGGCAGCGCGAGGTGCGTGTCGTACGCGGGCTGCTGGATGAGGAAGAACATGGCCACACTGGCAACGAGCAACTGCAGGCTCAGCTTGCCGAGCGGCGAGAGGCCCTTGTTCCGCTTGCGCACTACCTTCAGGTAGTCGTCGATGAAGCCCACCGCGCCGAAACCGGTAAACACCAGCACGGCCAGCCACACGTAGGGGTTGGTCAGGTCGGCCCACAGGAAAACTCCCGCCAGTAGCGAGAAGCCCATGAGCAGGCCGCCCATGGTGGGGGTGCCTTCCTTGCACATGTGCTTGGCCACGTCTTCATGGATGTGCTGGCCGCACTTGATGCGCCGCAGCCAGTCGATGAAGGCCGGGCCGATGACGATGGTCAGCAGCAGCGCGGTCAGAAGTGCCCATACGCCACGGAAGGTGATGTAGCGGAAGACGTTGAAGAGGCTTATGTCGCTCGAAAGCGGGTACAGCAGATTGTAGATCATGCCCTTGTTTCTCCGTTGAGCCAGTCGGTGAGGGACTGGACGTAGCGCTCCATCTTCGTGGAGCGCGACCCCTTGAAGAGGACGACGCCGCCGGACAGCCCGAGTTCGGCGAAGGCGTCGGGGAAGTTTTCCGGCGAGGGTGCGGTTGCGAACGCGCCCTGCCAGTTGCCGTCGGCGAGGCCTGCGGCCAGCGCGTCGGCGTGGTCGCCATTGAAGAACACGGCCTTCGCGCCAGTGGCGGCGATGGTGCGTCCAAGTTCGCGATGCAGTTCTGCCGCGTCGGGACCGAGCTCGCGCATCTCGCCGAGCACGAGCGCCAGCGGCGTCTCGCCCGCGATGTCTGCCGCGCATTTCACCGCGCGTTCCATGGACAGCGGGTTGGCGTTGTAGGTGTCGTCGATGACGGCCCATCCGCCGACTACGCTGCACGCGCTGCGGTGCTCGGGCAGACGGGCCTTTTCGAGACCGCGCCGGATGGCTTCCGGTCCCGCGCCGAGGTCGTGTGCCGTGGCCGCCGCGGCCAGCATGTTTTCGGCGAAGTACTCGCCGAAGTAGGGCAGGTGCAGTTCAATCTCCACGTCGTCGAGGCGCAGGGCGTAGCGGCCGCCGCTTCGGTCCGCGCCGAGGTAGCTGGCGTGGAAGCGCTCCGAGCGGCCCTGCACGGAGAGGCCCACGGTGAACGGGAAGCGCGTGGTGGCATGGGCCCACAGTTCGGGGTAGTCCATGCTTACGTAGGCGCGCCCGCTGCGGCGGGTGTAGTCGAGCAGGTCGGTCTTGCAGCGCGCAACGCCGTCGAGATTGCCCAGCCCCTCCAGATGCACGGGGCCGATGTTGCCGATGACGGCGCAGTCCGGGCGTACGATGTCGCCCAGTTCGTGCATGTCGTGCGGGTGGCTGATGCCAAGCTCCAGCACCCAGAATTTTTCCGTGCCGCTGAAGCCGAGCATGCACATGGGCACGCCGAGCTGATTGTTGAAATTCTTGTAGTTCTTCGCGGTCTCGCCGACCTCGGAGAGGATGGAGGCCAGCATTTCCTTGGTCGTGGTCTTGCCTGCAGAACCGGTTACGGCCACGACGATGGCCGAGGTGCGCGAGCGCCAGAACGCGCCGAGGCGGCCCAGCGCTGTCAGCGTGTCCGTGACGAGCAGGACGCTCGCGCGGTCATGAAGCTCCGGCAGCGGGCGGTCGGCCAGCACGGCGATGGCGCCGTTGTCCACGGCCTGCGACGCGAAATTGTGCCCATCGAAGTTCTCGCCGGGCAGGCACACGAAGAGATCACCGGGACCGACGGCACGACTGTCCGTCTTCACTCCGGTGATTTCGCGTCCCTGCGCGGACGGTTCGATGTCGCCGCACGCGCCCATGGCGGTGGCGGCCTGGACGAGGGTCAGATTCACCCCAGTATCTCCCTGACGACCTCCGCGTCGCTGAACGGATGGCGTTCGCCGCGGATTTCCTGATATGTCTCGTGGCCCTTGCCCGCGATGACCAGCACGTCGCCCTTGCGCATTTCGGCAAGCGCGGCGGCGATGGCCGTGCGGCGGTCGGAGTCCTCGATGACGTGAGCGCAACGCGCCAGACCGGGCCGGACATCGGCCATGATCGCGAGAGGCTCCTCGTTGCGGGGGTTGTCGGAGGTCAGGATGGCCACGTCGGCATAACGGGCCACGGCTTCACCCATGAGTGGGCGCTTGGTCCGGTCGCGGTTGCCGCCGCAGCCGAATACCACGAACAGCCGCCGGAAATCCAACTCTCCAACGCACGAAAGAACATTCTCGAGCGCATCCGGCGTATGAGCGTAGTCCACGAAAACGTCAAGCCCCCCTGCGTTGGGAATCCGCTCCAGACGGCCCGGAACACCATGGAAATCTTCGAGGGATTTCAGTTCCTTGGGCTTCACGCCAAGGGCGAGGGCCGCCCCCTGCGCGGCAAGCAGATTCGATGCGTTGTGCTTGCCAATGAGGGAGGAGCGCAGCTCCCAGCGCTGGTCGCCGTATTTCATGGCCAGATGCAGTCCGCGCGAGGACGAGGACACAATGTCGCCCCACAGGCCGCCGTTGCCGCCGGTGGCGGGGTAGTAGAGGCCGTAGCCGGTGCACTGCGGGCAGCGCTCCAGCAGGATGCGTCCGTAGGCGTCATCCACGTTGACGATGCCGGCCTTGTTGCGGCGCGGCAGGTCGCAGAACAGGCGCGCCTTGGCGTTGAAGTAGGCGTCCATGGTCTTGTGGTAGTCCAGATGGTCCTGCGTGACGTTGGTCAGCACGGCCACGTCGAAGGCCAGCCCGGCCACGCGGTCCTGATCCAGCGCGTGGGAGGAGACCTCCATGACCACGGTGTCCACGCCTGCGGCGGCCATGTTGGCCATGATCTCGTGCAGCTGCCAGCAGTCCGGGGTGGTCATGGACGCGTCGAGCACGAATCCTGGCCAGCGGTAGTTCACGGTGCCGATGACGCCGACCTTGCGGCCTGCGGCGGTGAGCACGTGCTCCATCAGATAGGTGATGGTGGTCTTGCCGTTGGTGCCCGTCACGCCGACCAGCTTCTGGCCGTGCTCCGCGGTCTTGAAGTATGCGGCGGCAAGCTCGCCGAGGGCGACACGTGGGTTCTCGTGCTCCACGAGGCGCGCGTTCGCGCCCTCGGGCAGGCGCGTGCCCGGCAGTCCCACGACCCATGCAGCGCCACGCTCAAGGGCGTCTGAGATGAAGGCGGCTCCGTCCACGCCGACACCCGGCACGGCCACGAAGACCTCGCCGGAGCGAACGCGTCTGGAGTCGGACCGGACCATGAGTCCTGCGGCCACGGCCGAAACAAGCTCGTTGAATGTCGAGTTCATATGTCTATCAACCTCGCCCCTGTGTGTCCGACAGCCAAAAGACGGCCTTGCCTGTCTTGTTCCATGGCGTGCCGGGAGCTGGGCTTTGCTTGCCGATGATGTACCCGTCGCCGCGGAGATCCGGCATGATTCCCGCGGTCGCGAAAATTTCAATGGCCCGTCGCAGGGGCAGACCGACAACGTCTGGGACTGCCGATGCAGTCCGTGCGTTGCGACCGGCCGCGATGGATGCTCGAAGCGCTTCGCGCGCCGGCTGTGCATCACCTGCGTCGGCGAATGGCGTATCGGCGGCGACCTCGGGCAGTTCGCCCAGATAGGCCAGTGCCTTTAGCGCGATATCCCGCACCGCCGGTGCCGCAACCACGCCGCCGTAATGCTGCGGATGCGGTTCGTCAACCATAACCATCACGAGATAGCGCGGGCGTTCGGCCGGAAACAGGCCGACGAAGGATGCGAGATACTTGCCGCCGTAGCCGCCGGTGGCTGACGCCTTCTGCGCGGTGCCGGTCTTGCCGCCGACATGCATGCCCTTGATGCGCGCCCGTGTGCCGGTGCCTTCGCCTTCCACCACGTCCTGCAGCATGGTCAGCACCTGCGCGGTGACCTTGGAATCGAAGACCTTGAGGGCCGGTTCGTCCGGTTCCACGTTGGTCTGAAGGCGCAGGGGGCGCAGCACGCCGCCATTGGCGAGGCACAGGTAGCCGCGTGCCATCTGTAGCGCCGTTACGGCCACGCCCTGCCCGAATGCGGCCGAGGCGAGGTCCACGCGCTGCCAGCGTCCGGGGTCGCGCAGGATGCCCCGGCTTTCGCCGGGAAGGCCCAGCTCCAGCCTGTCGCCGAAGCCGAGCTTTTCCAGATAGGAATGCACGCGCTGCGCGCCGAGGGTCAGCCCGATCTTCGCCATGCCGATGTTGGACGACAGGCGCACGATGTCCGAGACGGTCAGCGTGTCGTAGTCGTGGGTGTCGCGGATGGTGATGCCGTCGAGGGTGAAGCGTCCGTTCTCGCAGTCGAAGACCGAATTGGGGCGGACAATGCGCTCCTGAAGCGCGGTGGCCACGATGAACGGCTTGAAGGTCGATCCCGGTTCGAGGGCGTCCAGCGCGATGCGGTTGCGCCAGATGCCGGGGCCGTATTCCCTGTAGATGTTCGGATTGAAGAAGGGATACTGCGCCCATGCGAGGATGGAGCCGGTGCCCGTTTCGACCACCAGCGCCGTGCCGGAACTCCCGCTGTAGCGCGTGACGGCCTGCTCCACGGCCAGTTCGGCCACGGCCTGAATGTCGGCATCGATGGTCAGGCGGATGTCGGTGCCTCGGGCAGATTCCTCATCACGGCCGCCGTTGAGGTACAGCCTGCGGCCACGGGCGTCGCGCTGGACCACGTTGCGGTCGGTGGTGCCGGCGAGTTCGCCGTTGAGGGACTTTTCGAGACCTTCGAGGCCTTCGCCGTCCAGCCCGCAGAAGCCGAGGAGCTGCCCCGCGAGGTGTCCGTTGGGGTAGAGACGCTTGTACTCGGTGACCAGATGGATGCCGGAGTAGTTGAGCGCCGCGACCTTGGCGGCCTCGCGGTCGCTCACCTGCCGGGCGATCCAGATGAAGGGGCGTGCGTCCGTGAGGTCCTTGACGAGGCGGGGCGCGGAGACGCCGAGAATCCTCGCGAGGTCGCGGGCGGCGTGCACGGGCTGGTCCACTTCGAGCGGGCGCGCGTATACGGAACTGCACTGGACGCTCTGCGCCAGCACGCGGCCACGGCTGTCAAAGATCCTTCCGCGTTCGCCGCTTATGAATTCGCTCACCAGATGCTGGCGGCTCGCCCGTTCGGCCAGCATGCCGCCTTCGAGCACCTGCACCTGAAAGGCGCGCGCCCACAGGGCCAGCCAGCACAGGCCGAACACGACGGCAACCACCGCGAGCCGGACTCGGCTCCAGTCGCGCGTTTTGGCATGACGCGGCGAATAGGTGGCCATCATGGGCGCTCCTGTTGTTGCGGTTCCGCGGTGGCGGCCCTGTCGTCAAGCCTCCGGATGCGTCCGGGAGACGCGGGGCCGAGACCGAGTTCCTCGGCGAGCTGCCGCAATCCATGCGGCGAAAGAAGGTTGTCCCGCTCGACCTCCAGCTTGGCCACCAGAGCTTCCCGCTCTTCCAGCGTGTCCTGCTGCTCCTTGAGGTTGTAGGCGAGGTCCATGCGTTCGATGTTGCACCAGACCATGACCAGACCGAGAAGCAGGGACAGCAGCAACAGGAGGGCGACCACGCCGTTGCGCCAGTCCCTGAGCAGTTTCATCTGTCCGGATCCTCGGCGGCCAGTTTCTCGGCCACCCGCAGCTTGGCGCTGCGGGAGCGTGTGTTGACCGCCAGTTCCGCCTCGCCCGCCGTGACGGGTTTCTTCGTCAGCACTTCCAACTGCTGCACATGGCCGCACACGCAGATCATCTGCTGGCGCGGGCACAGACAGCCCTTGGACTCGCGCTGGAAGAAGCGCTTCACGATGCGGTCCTCAAGGGAGTGGAACGAGATGACCGCCAGCCGCGCGCCGGGCTTCAGGTAGCCCACCACGCGTTCGAGGAAGTCCTCAAGCTCCTGAAGCTCCTGATTGACCTCCATGCGCAGGGCCTGAAAGGTCCGCGTGGCGGGGTGCAGGCGTGCCGTGGCACGCATCTTGGCCGGGTAGGCGTTCTCGACGATGCTTGCCAGCTCCAGCGTGGTTTCGATGGGCTTCTTCTCGCGGGCTTCGATGATGGCGCGCGCGATGCGCCCGCCCATCGGCTCCTCGCCGTAGCGGCCGATGATCTGCTTCAGGCGTTCGAGGCTGGCCTTGTTGACCAGCGAATATGCCGTGGTGCCGTCGCCCAGCGTGCCCATGCGCATGTCGAGCGGGCCGTCGTCGATGAAGCTGAATCCGCGCTCGGGATCGTCGATCTGGAGCGAGGACACACCGATGTCCACCAGCGCGCCATCAAGGGAGTCCCAGCCCACCTCGGCCAGCGCGTCCTCGAAATGACTGAAACGGCAGTGTGCGAAATGCACCTGCCCCGAAAAGCGTTCAAGCCGCTTCTGTGCGAGTTCGAGCGCCTGCTCGTCGCGGTCGCAGCCGAGCACTTCGGCCCTGCCGCCCGCCGCTTCGAGAATGGCTTCGGTATGGCCGCCCATGCCGAGCGTGCCGTCCAGATATCTGCCGCCTGGACGCGGCGCGAGATGCGCGATCACCTCGTCCTTCAGGACGGGGATGTGCACCTTTGCGGGGTCGCCGTAATCGACACCCATAATTCTTCCCCCCGCGCGCCTCTACAGCCGCAGTTCAAACCCCTTCTCGGCAAGGGCGGACATATCTTCGTCGAATGTCGCCTCCATCTCCTTGCGCTTGGCCTCGAAGGTGTTCTGGTTCCAGATTTCTATTTTCCTGCCGACTCCCGCGACGACCACGTCCCTCTCCAGCCCTGCGTACTGGCGCAGATGCGGCGGAACGAGCACGCGGCCCTGCTTGTCCAGCTTCACTTCCATCGCGCCGGAGATGAAGAAGCGCTGGAAGTTGCGAAGCCGGGAGTCGAGCATGTTTATCCTGTTGAAGCTGTCTTCGATGCGCTCCCACTCGGGAAGGGGATAGCCGACCACGCAGCCATCGAAATTGGTCAGCATGAGGGACTCCTCGGAACCCATATCGGCCGCAGCCGTGCGGAATTCCGGGGAAAGCATGAGCCTGCCCTTCGGGTCGAGGCTCCGGTAGAAATGTCCCCTAAACATGCTCATTCGCGCACCCATACCCACTTTTTACCACAAATTACCACCAAACACCGTGAGCATGTCAAGGGAAAAACATGGGCGCTCTGGACGCTTCCGGCAAATTTTCAGGAAAAGTGCGCCAAGTCAACAATCGCAACGCGTATGCACCAGAGTTTCGAGATGACGCATATCCACTGTGAAAGGCGATTCATTGCAGACGGCAGCCGGTGGATTGTGCAGTGAGCATCACGGATGACTGCCGCATCCTTCGGTAGAGAAATGGCAGTGACATATTTTGTGGCGATATTGGACGGCGTGTTGAATGGAATGTGTCGCGGCATGTTTCGACGTTTTGCCGCGAATGTCAGGGTATGACTGGTGGAGCAGAGTTTTTCGGGCACTGGCGGGGATGATGCGCCAGCAACAATCGCGGCACAACCGCACTTTCACATGCGGGAAAAGTATGGTATGGAGCCGAATTGAAGCCGACTGCGAACCTGCTCGCCGCAGGACGAAATCCATCATCATGCCCACGAGGTGCCAACGCCCATGGTTGCGCTCAAATCGACCATTCTGGATAATCTGGACGAGGAATACTATCAGATCACGCCCGAGATCCTCGCCAGCTTTCCGAAGTTCCGTCCGCCGCTCAATATCTACCGCCTCAAGGAGGATACCGCCCAGATCCTCATCCACAAGAAGGCGGGGGAGCGTGTGGACAAGGACGAGCAGGAGACGCTCGCCGAACTCTGCGCGCAGGGCAACATTTTTCTGGCGCGAAGCGACCATGGCATCTACTCGAAGCACATCAGCAAGCAGCTGGACCTCGTGCTTCAGGACGAGCACCTCAAGGAAGGCGAGATAGCCGAGATATTCAGCCACGCGCTGACGGATCGCATCGCCGAATTTCTGGAGCAGCCGGTCAAGCCCGTCTTCGACAAGCTCTACACCGACTTCATGGTCCTCACCGAGTATCTGTGGACGGACTTGAACCGTATCAAGGCATTTACCCGCCGCATGCATGCGGAGCACACCCTGCCTAACCACAGCTTCAACAGCGGGTGCATGGGGCTGTGGCTGTTTACCAAGGTCTTTCCCGGCGGCTTCAACCGCCGCGTGTACGACAAGGTGACCGTGGCCCTGTTCCTGCACGATATGGGCATGTCCAAGATTCCGCCCTTCATTCGCGAGAAGCAGAAGCCCCTGACGCAGGACGAGCGTTCCAAGGTGAACCTGCATCCCCTCGTCGGGTCCAAGCTCGCCCTCAAGCTGGGCCTCAAGTACGACGAGATGCAGCAGTGCGTCATGGAGCATCACGAGCGCCTCGACGGATCGGGCTATCCCTCCAAGCTGCGTGAGCTGAGTCCCCTTGGGCGTATCTGCGCCGTTGCGGATTCCTATTGCGCCATGATTTCCAAGCGCCCCTACGCAGAGGCCATGGAGCCGAAGGTGGCCGTGACCGAACTCAAGAATCGTGCCGACAAATACGAACCCAAGTATGTGAACTTCCTGCACAAGGCCGTGTTCCTCAACGACTGGTAACGGCGGGGCGGGCGTTTCCGACAAGCCGCGAGGCGTATGTCTATGAAAAAAGGGCGGCCGGTCCTGTGACCGGGCCGCCCTTCGTGCGTCGTATGGCCGCGTTTCCTAGCTCTGGAGGAACGCGCGGTAGGCGAGCATGGTGGCGTACACGTCGACCTTAGAGGCGATCTCGAAGGGCGAGTGCATGGCCAGCACGGAAGGACCGAAGTCGATGATGTCCATGCCGTAGACGGCGAGGTACTTGGCAACGGTTCCGCCGCCGCCGAGGTCCACCTTGCCGAGTTCAGCCATCTGCCACGGGATGCCTGCCGCGTTCAGCACGCCGCGAATCCAGCCCACGTATTCGGCGTGGGCGTCGTTTGCACCCACCTTGCCGCGGTGGCCGGTGAACTTGCAGAACACGGGACCATGGCCGAGCAGCGAGGAATTGAGCTTCTCGTGGACTTCCTGATAGTCGGGGTCCAGCCCGCCGTGCACGTCGGCGGAGACGGCCTTGGCTTTCATGAGCACGTGGGACAGGCGAGTGCCGGGTTCCCACGCATCAATGAGGTCTTCGAGGCAGTACTCGAAGAACAGGCTCTTGGCACCGGTGGAACCTTCGGAACCGATCTCCTCCTTGTCCCAGAACAGCACGATCTGGGTGTGCTCGGGCTGCTCGGAGGTCAGCAGGGCCTCAAGGCCGGTGAACACGCAGATGCGGTCGTCATGGGCGTAGGAGCCGATGAGGGAGCCGTCCAGACCAACGAAGCGGGCGGGACCGGCGGGCACCACCTGCAACTCGGCGCTGAAGAGGTCTTCCTCGACGATGCCGTATTTGGCGTTGAGCAGGGTGAGCACCTGCTTCTTGATGCGCTTGTCGTCCTTGTCGTCCTCGTCCTTGGCGGCAGGGGCGTGGCCGAGCACCACGTTGAGCTTCTCGGCTTCGAAGGCCTTGGACAGGGGCTTCTCCACCTGGTCGTAGGCGAGGTGGGGCAGCAGGTCGAGCACGGTGAAGACCGGATCGTTCGCGTCCTCGCCGATGTTGACCTTCACCACCTCGCCGTCCTGCCGGACGATGACGCCGTGCAGGGCGAGGGGGCGGGACAGCCACTGATACTTGCGAATGCCGCCGTAGTAGTGGGTCTTGGCGAGGCCGATGTTGCAGTCCTCGTAGAGGGGATGCTGCTTGAAGTCGAGGCGCGGGGCGTCGGCGTGCGCGCCGAGCAGGCGGAAGCCCTCGGACAGCGGGCGCTTGCCGCGCCGGGCGAGGAACATGGTCTTGCCGCGCATGATGCGGAAGACCTTGTCGCCCGCGAAGTCCTCGCCGTAACCGGCGTTGCGGACGATGTCCGTCACGTAGTCCACGGTTTCGCGTTCGGTCTTGCAGCGGGTGAGGAAATCGACGTAGCGCACGGCGAGGTCGTTCATGGCCGTGGCGTGCTCGGGGCCGTCGAAGACCTCCCAGCAGTTCCGGGATTCGAAAGTCAGCGTGTTGTCAGCCATTGCATATCCTCTCTTGTCGTATGGATGCCGTCTGGCGCATGGCGGGTTCCGTCGTGCGCCGATGTGAAATCAGTTTCCGCCGTGGGCGAGGCGGGCGAAAGCCTGCGCCAGCGCCGAGGCGACCATGGAAAATTCCGCGTCGTCGATGGTGCGCGGGTCGAGGCACAGTGCGTCGTCCTGCGTGCGGGCCACGAGGGGCGGGTTGGTGTCCAGCAGGGCGTGACGCAGCGCCTCGGGGGCGATGTCCGTCGTGGGGACGATGCGCACCAGCGTGGTGGGCAGGTCACGCTCCGGGAAGGAGCCGCCGCCCACGCGCGACTGGCCGGGGATGAGCGCGAAGTCCGCCGCGTCGCCAAGCTCGCGCTGGAGCCGTCTGCGCAGGCGAGCGGCACGGGGCTTCAGTTCCTGTGCGCTGGCGGAGATCATGCGCAGGGTGGGCACCCGGCGCGGGGCGTCGTCCATGTCGAGGTACAGGCGCAGGGTGGCTTCCAGCGCGGCCAGCGTCATCTTGTCGATGCGCATGGCGCGGTTCATGGGATTGGCCTTGATGCGCGCGATGTGCTCCTTGCGGCCGACGATGATGCCCGCCTGCGGTCCGCCGAGGACCTTGTCGCCCGAAAAGGTCACCACGTCCACGCCTGCGGCTACGACGCTCTGCACTGTCGGTTCGTCCAGCTCGCCGGACGGGAAGCGGTACAGGCTGCCGCTACCGAGATCCTCGATGACCGGCAGGCCGTGGCGATGACCAAGCTCCGCCAGTTCGGAGGTGGGAACGTCGCTGGTGAAGCCCACGATGCGGAAGTTCGACGTGTGCACGCGCAAAAGAGCCGACGTGCTTTCGTTGATGACCCGCTCGTAGTCGCGCAGGTGGGTGCGGTTGGTCGCGCCGACTTCCACGAGCGTCGCGCCGCTCTTGGCCATGATTTCTGGAATGCGGAACGAGCCGCCGATTTCCACGAGCTGCCCGCGCGAGACGGGAACCTCGCCGCCCTTGGCAAGGGTTTCCAGCACGATGAGCACGGCGGCGGCGTTGTTGTTGACCACCAGCGCGGCTTCAGCGCCGGTGAGGCGGCACAGCAGGTCCTCCACGTGGCTGTAGCGGCTGCCGCGTTCGCCGGTGGCGAGATCGAATTCGAGATTCGAGTAATGGGCGCAGGCCTCGGCCACGGCGACGGAGGCTTCCGGCGCGAGGATGGAGCGGCCGAGATTGGTGTGGATGACCACGCCCGTGGCGTTGAGTACGCGGCGGAAGTGCGGCCGCGCGCCAGCCCGCACGAAGGCGGTCAGCGCAGGGGCCAGCGCGTCGAGGGTGAGGCTGGCCGGTTCGGTGACTCTGCCGTTTCGGATGTCGTCGCGGCAGGAGTCGAGGAAGTCGTTGACCAGCCCGCGCACGAGGGTGCGCGGCAGGGCGGAGATGTCCGTCGCGTCGTCGAGCCGCTGGAGGACGGCGTCCACGGACGGGAGCTGTCGGTAGAGATTCTGCATTGTTCCTTCCGGGGTCAGAGTGGGAAATCCGTTGCGGATTCGCACAGATGCTCGGGATGCAGGGTAAAGAATGCAGCCAGCAAATACAAGGAGCCGCATACCAGCACCGGGCCGTCGTCTTGCGCCGTCTGTGCGAGGGCGTCGGCAATGTCGGCCACGGGCCGCGCCTTGGGACCGATGGCGCGGGCGATGTCCGCCGCTGCGCGGGCGCGGGTGTTGCCGGGCAGCTCGGGGACGAGCACGGGGCAGTCCGCCAGTCCCGCCACGAGGGGCGCGATGGTCGCAAGGTCCTTGTCCGCAAGGCAGGCGAAGACGATGGACGACGGGCGGATGTTGCAATCGCGAAGCGTACTTGTGAGCGCGGCAAGGGCGTGCGGGTTGTGCGCGCCGTCGAGGATGATCTCCGGCGAGCCGGGGATGCGCTGGAAGCGGCCCGAGACCGTGGCCCGTGAGAGGGCGCGGGAACAGGCATCCGAATCCACGCCGAATCCGCGCGAAGGGGCGAGGGTGAGCCACGCCGCCAGCGCGAGGTGGGCGTTGGCGAACTGGTGCGGGCCGGGCATGGCCGGAATCAGATCGCAAAGCTCCGGAAGGGTCGGGTCGACCGGACGCGCCGCGCCGATTGCATACTCATAATGAAGAACGTCCGATACCGTGGACAGGGTGGTTCCGATGGCGCGGGCGCGCTCGGCCAGCACGCGGGCGGCGGGTTCGGCCTGCGCGGCGGTCACTGCGGGCACGCCCGGACGCATGGCTCCGGCCTTGTCCGAGGCGATGGCTTCGAGGGTGTCGCCGAGGATGGCTTCGTGGTCCATGCCGATGCCGGTGAACACGGTGACGTCGGTGCGCAGGGCGTTGGCGGCGTCGTAGGTCCCGCCTAGTCCGGCTTCCATGACGGCCACGTCCACCCCGGCGCGGGCGAAGGCCAGCACGGCGAGCACGGTGATGAATTCGAAATAGGTCAGCGGATTGTCGCGTGAAGCGTCCATGACCTCGTTGCCGAGCCTCGCCCATGCGTCGCCGGAGAGCATGCGTCCGTCGATGCGGATGCGTTCGCGCGGGTCGAGGAAATGGGGCGAGGTGTAGAGACCTGCACGCAGGCCGTGCGCGGCGGCGAGTTCGGCGATTGTGCGCGATGTCGACCCCTTGCCGTTGGTGCCCACGACGTGGAACACGGCAAAGGAGGGCGAGGTCAGCCCCAGTGCGGCAATGGCGGCCTCGACCCGCGAAAGGCCGAAATCCATATGAAACATGCCGAGCCCGTCGAGATGGGCGAGCACGTCGTTGAAATCATTGAAACGGGAAGTCAGGACGATCACCTCTTCGAAGCGGCATATGCCGCGTATTGTCTGGCCGGACGGAGCGCGCGGGGTGCGCCACTCCTAGGTCCGATGCGCGCGGATGGTACGCTCTCGCCCCATGCCTCGCAACCGTTTTGCCCTTTGCGCTCCAAGGGCTTGACCCCTTGCCCCGCCGTGGCGTATAAGACGCATCCCAACGCGCGCCAGTAGCTCAGTCGGATAGAGCAGCGGCCTTCTAAGCCGCTGGCCGAGGGTTCGATTCCTTCCTGGCGCACCACGCAATTTCAAAGGGGCCATGCCGTAAGGCATGGCCCCTTTTGCGTAGTGGTAACGGAATGGTAACCGACGTGCAATTGCGGGTGCTGTATCCTACCGTGGAGAGTGGTCCCTTTTCGTCGCGTGGAAATAATATGGTAAACGGCCTGAGTTTTTTGTAACTCAGGCCGTTTTTGTTGTGCTCCTGATTGCGCTTTAATACTCCCGAGAGGCGGCCATGTGCCCGGGTTGGTGGAGTTCGGGGCGACATGATGGGCGGTTGGCTATTCGGGGATCGACAGTCTACTCCGTTTTATTCACTTCCTCTTCCCCTGCTCCGTCTGCCGTTCGAGGAGGGTGCCGACGGCGGCGCGGAAGCGGTATTGGGCGAGGATGTATTCGACGCGTGCGTCGATGAGGTCGCTTTGGGCCTCGGTGGCCGAGAGTTCCGCGTCGATGAGGTCGAAGTTGCCGGTGCGGCCTTCAAGGAAGTTTGACCGCGCCAGTGAGCGCTGGCTTTGCGCCTCGCGGGTTCGTTCGGTCTGGAGCGTGATCTGGCTGAGTGAGCGCTGGAGCTTACGGAATTCGCGGCGGACTTCGGACGCAACGCTGTCGCGCGCCAGTTCGAGGGCAATGCGCGCCGAATCCACGTCCACGAGGCTCTGGCGGTAGGCTGACTTGTCCCTGCGTCGGAAGATGTCCGCCGAGACGTTGGCCCCGAGGGACCATGCGTCGCTGTCGAAGGTCATGCTGTCCTGAAGCTCCTTGTCCGTTCCCGTGCGCGAATAGCGCAGGTTCACGTCGAGCTTGGGCAGCAGTTCGTGCTTGCGGATGCCGGACAGCCGGTAGCGCTCGCGTAGGAAGTCCTCCGACTCCTCGATTTCCACACGGTTCTCGCCGGCGGCGTCCACGGCGGCGTCCACGGACACGTCGAAGGGCGAGACGATCATTGGCGCGTCCACCGCGACGGTTGCGGAAAGCGGCAGGTCGAGCGCCAGCTTCAGGTCGTCCAGTGCCAGTTCGAGGGCTTCAGTATTGGTAATGATGTCGTTTTGCGCCTTGCGCAGTTGCGTTTGCGCGCGCAGAACGTCCACGGGATCGGCCTTGCCTGCGGCAGCGTGTTCCTTGGCCAGCCGTGCGAATTCCTCCAGCCGCTCCGCCGAGGCCCGCGCCGTGTCGAGTAGTAGCTTGCGACGCATGACGGCATAGGCTGCGCCTGTCGCCTCCAGTATCACATCCACCCGCTTGAGATAGAGTGCCCGCCGCGCCTTGCGTACGCCGAAGCGCGCTTCCTTCACCGCGTTGAGATTGTAGTCCCGCCCCAGCCCGCGCAACAGCGGCTGCGTGAGCGAGATGCCCATCCCTGACACGTATTCCCGGTCCTCGCCGCTTTCGTCGGTACGCTCTGCGAAGGGGCCGACCTCCACCCGCGTGCCTTCCTTGAATCGCTGACGCAGCACCACACCGGCCCGGTAGTTGCGGCTGTCCGTAATCTCGTCGCCGCCCAGCAGGCCGATGTTGGCGGTGGGCGTGATTTCGTACTTGAAGTCGGATTCCTCGGATTCGAGGGACAGTTCGGACGACCGCAGGTTCTCGCGGAAGGTGCGGATGTCCCGGTTGCGTTCGAGGGCGAGGCTGATGACGTCCTCCAGCCCGAGTTGCAGATGATCCAGCTTGACGGGAATTGTGGCGTTGGACGGTGCGCCCACTTCCGCAGGGAGTGTGGGGTTGGGCGGCGAGGCGTTGTTCCCCTCGGCTGTCATTGGAAATATGGGCGGCAGCATGAGCGGCAGTGCGGCTGCAAAGACGAGGGCGGTACGACGCATGAGCGACAATACGGCAAGTCTGGTGTCGATGCTGCGCGTGGTCATGTTCGCTCCGATTCCGTTTTCGCCGTGCGGAGAGTGCAGAGCCTGCCGGGCATGACGTCCGGGGCCGTCGCGGCGTGGCTGGACGTCAAGGATAGCACATCGGCGGCGTTGAGGACCACAGGGGAAAGGCGGGCGGGGGCGGGGATGCGGGAACGCTCGGCTGTCGATGTAGACGGGGGGCGCATTGCGCCGGATGTCGGAAATTGCGCTGAAAGAAAAAAAGCGCGGCGTACGCCGAAGGGATATGCGCAAACGCTGCGAGCGCATGCCGGGCAACAGTTTCGGCAGGATATACGTTTTCGGATACTAAGTTGTTGTCAGGCTTCACAAAAATTGCGGGGCGTCCTATGGTGGGCCTAAAATCATGTGCCGATCCGGCATTCCCGCCGTGTGCGTTTCGGGCACGGGACGCGGGAGCGTAGCCGGGTCGGGGAAAGCCCCGGAGGAATCATGGACGGTAAGGCAAGACTGTTCCTGACTCGTGAGGAGGCCGTGGAGGCCATCCGTATCGATTTCGAACAGTATGCCCCCCAGCTTGGTTTGTTTGCCTCGCTGTATCCCTTGGTCGCGGACGGTGCCGCGAGCGTGGGACAAAGAGACGGCGTCAAGGGAATCAGCATCACCCGCACCAACGGAGGCCGGGATTTCATCCCCGGCGACGAGGCAGGGCAACGCATCTGGGATGCGCTGTGCCGCGCGAAGCTCGACCTTGCCGAGCTTGCGCGGGTGTGTGGAAAGGTGTTCTGGGGACCGACGGAGGTTGGGCCAGAGTGCCCGGGAGGCGAGCGGGGTATCTGGCTTGAGACCGGGGTGGAACGCTTCCGGTGTCGCCGGTGCGGAACCTGCTGCTTCACCCTCGATTTTCGCTGCGAATGCACGCAGGATGACCTCGCCCGCTGGAAGGCCAACGGGCGCGAGGACATCATGGAGTGGGTGGGCGACGTGTTCGTTGACGGCCAGTGGTTGCGCAACCGTTTGTGGGTGCGCCCCGGCACGCATCTGCCCGTCGAATACTGCCCGTGGATGGTTCAGCGTCCGGACGGCGGGTATTCCTGCGGTATTCAGGACGTGAAGCCTGACGTCTGCCGCGACTATCCGGGCAGCGTGAAGCACGGCGCGCTCACCGGCTGCAACTTCTTCGCGGACGAGCAGCGCTGCTACCGCGAAATGGACAAGATTCGCGAGGAGTCCTGATCCTCGCGCGAATGGCTCGACGCTTCGCCTCAGCGCGGAGCGTCGAGCGCCTGAATCATCTCGATGGGCAGCATGGTCCGTGCTGCCGTCTCCTGCGCCGAAAGTCCCTGCGCGAGGAAGCGCCGCGCCACGAAGGGCATCGGCTCGCCGAACTCCACGACATGGCCGTCCGGGTCCAGCACGCGGAAGTTGCGCTGTCCCCACGGTTCCTCGCGGATGGGGTGCACCGCCTCGATGGCCTCGGCGGTGAGGCGCTCCCACGTCGCATCCAGTTCTTCTGTCTCGAAATACATTTCGAAATTTTTGCGTCCCTGCGCCTCGGTCGTTTTTACAGGCGTCTCGCCGAAGATCGTCTCCCGCGCGGCGGATGCCTGCCACAGCGAGAATCCCCTGTATGCCGCGTAGGCGTCCCCCACGGCGAAAAGCAGGCTCTGGCCGAGAATGTCGCCGTAGAAGCGGCGCGATGCCGCAAGGTCACTGACGAAGACGGCTGGTCCCTCGAAGCTGGGTGTCATGGCGTTCCTCCTTTTATCATGCAAATACGGTAGACTATCCGTTGGTGGTGCGCCAGTCCAGAGTGCTGCGCCGGGATGGGCGGTCGGTTTCGTCGAGGGCGCATGCCATGGCTTGAGCGGGGCGCGTTTTTACCATAGAAGGAAGGACTTGCGACTAACGAGAGCATCGGGGCGCGCCCCGTGAAGGAGTTCTGGAACATGCCTGTCATCATGGGCACGGCTGGTCATATCGACCATGGAAAGACCACGCTGGTGAAAGCCTTGACCGGCATCGACTGCGACCGGCTGGCCGAGGAGAAGAAGCGCGGCATCACCATCGAACTCGGCTTTGCCCACTGGGACATGCCCGGCGGGCAGCGCCTCGGCATCATCGACATGCCCGGGCACGAGCGGTTCGTGAAGAATATGGTGGCCGGCGCGTCCGGCGTGGACTTCGTGGTGCTGGTCATCGCCGCCGACGAGGGCGTCATGCCGCAGACGCGCGAGCATCTGGAAATCTGCACGCTGCTTGGCGTCACGCGCGGCATCGTCGCGCTGACCAAGGCCGACATGGTCGACGAGCAGTGGATGGAACTGGTGCGCGAGGATGTGGCCGGGTTCCTTGAAGGGACTTTTCTCGAAGATGCGCCGCTCGTCGCCGTTTCCGCCCATACCGGCGCGGGGCTGGAGGAACTGCGCACCGTGGTGGCCGACATGGCCGCGAGCTTCGGCGAGCGACCGCGCACTGATCTCTTCCGCCTGCCCATCGACCGCGTGTTCACCATGCGCGGACATGGCACCGTGGTCACCGGCACCCTTGTTTCGGGGAGCGTGAAGGTCGGCGACGAGGTGGAGATCAGCCCCCGAGGTCTCATGAGCAAGGTGCGTGGTCTTCAGGGCCACGGCGAGAGCGAGGATGCCGCCTCGGCGGGGCGACGCACCGCCATGAACCTTGCGGGACTCGAAGTGGACGACCTGGAGCGCGGGATGGTTGTGAGCCGTCCGGGAACGCTCTTTCCGGCCAACGAATGGGACGTGGAGCTGACTTATCTCGCCTCGGCGGGCAAGGAACTCAAGCACCGCAAGGAACTGCACCTGCACCACGGCACGCGGGAGGTCATGGCCCGCATTCATCTTTTCGATCGCGACGCGCTGCGCCCCGGCGAGACGGCCCTGTGCCGCCTGCGCTTCGACGACCCCATGGCCGCCGTGTATGGCGACCGCGTGGTGCTGCGCTCCTTCTCGCCGCTTCGGACCATTGCGGGCGGGCGCATCATCAATCCCATCGCGCGCAAGGCCCGGCGCTTCACGGATGAGACCATGGAGCGCCTCGCGCTACTGGCGTCCGGGAGTCCCGAGGATCTCGTGCGGACGCAGCTTGCGCTGGCCGGGATCGAAGGCGCGAGCTTCGCGCGGCTCATGGTGCTGACGGCGTTCGACACGCGCACGCTGGACAAGCTGCTCCAGCAGCTTATGAGCCGAGGCGACGTGTTTCTGGTGGACCGCGAGGCGCGGCTGTATGTGTCCGGCGACGTGGCCGGTGCGCTGTGCGACGGAGCCGAGGCCGCCATTGCCGCCTACCACAAGGCCGAACCCATGAAGCAGGGCATCGTGCGCGGCGAGTTGGCCTCCTCGTGGGGCCGCGCGCTTTCGGAGCGGCTGTTCCACTTCGTGGTGGAGCGGCTGGTGAAGCAGGGCCGCGCCGTGGCCGAGGCCGAAACGCTTCGTCTGCCGCAGCACAAGGTGTCCCTTGCGGCGGATCAGTCCCGTCTGCGTGAGACAGTGCTTGCGGCCTATGCCGCCGGTGGCGAGGCTCCGCCCAACGTGCGCGACGTGCTGGAGCCGCTGGGGCTGGTCTTCAAGGACGCGGCTGCCGTGTTCCGACTGCTGGTGGAGCAGGGCGAGCTGGTCAAGATCAAGGAAGACATGTACTTCCACGCTCCGGCCATCCACGGCCTGCGCGACAGGGTGGTGGCCTTCCTGCGCGAGAAGGGCGAGATGGGCGCTCCCGAGTTCAAGGACCTGACGGGCATGTCGCGCAAGTTTGCCATTCCGGTCATGGAGTATCTGGACAAGGAGAAGGTGACCATGCGCGTGGGGGACAAGCGCGTTCTGCGCGGCGCGTAGGGCTTGCGAGTTTGGCTTTTTGGCGGCGGCTTCCGTTCATGGCGGGAGCCGCCTTTTTCGTGGTTGGCTGTCGCGTCAGCGTGGAGCCGGGAAGCCGTGCAGGGCGGAAATGGTGATGATGCGCGGGCCAGAGCCGGAGTCGAGTCGTTCGAGGCGATGATAGCGCTCCACGCAGTCCCGTACGGCACGGGTAATGGAGTCCGGGAGACTGGCGCGGCGGACGGTCCGGGGGCGCAGGGTCACGGCGTCGCCGTCCTTCATGTCGAGGGAGAGCGTGAAGATGGGCAGCAGCCCCTCTCGGCCGGGACCGGCCGACTCGTGCGTGGCGGCGATGGATATCTGCGCGTCCCTGATGAGGTCGCCATGGGCGGCCAGCGCCTCTTCAACTGCATTCATGTCCTCGGGGGCAAGCAGAAACGGGCATCCGGGTTCGGGATAGGTCACGGAAAGCGGCACAGTGGCTCGCACCAGTTTTTCGCCGATGTGGATCAGGCCGAAATACTGGAGAAAAAGCGGGATGAGCAGGGTGCACACCGCGCCGAGTATGATTGCCAGTGTTCTCATTGCGTGTTGTTGGTTGAGCAATCACTATAGCCGGGAATGCGCGCTGTGTCGCCACATTTGGGCGATACACGTTGCTGGTGCTAGCAACGGTTGCGACAGCATCTCTGATGACGTACGGCATGGCACCTTGTGCAGAACGTGCGGTGATGCTTGTCTTTTCGTTCTTGGCGGGGTAGATGGGCCTAAAGGGTTGTTTAATATTTTCGATCACCTGCAACACGATGGTTCTGCCGCCTTGACCGTGATGAGAGTTGGCCGCGTTTCGGCCCGATTTACAACCAATCCGAGGGTTTACCGGGATGGAGTCAGACACCGCATGATGGTGGCGTCTCCGGAGATGTATGAAACGTTCATTCAGGAAAACGGGTTCTGGCGGGAAGGTGCATTCGAGGACCGGGACCTGCGCGAGAATTTCGTCGTCCTGCAGGATTCCCACGAGGCGTGGAGCATCTTTTCGCAGGCCTTGAAGGAAGTGGGCTACCTCTAGCCCCGCATGATGCGTGATGTGTCGGCCGGTCTATGGACCGGCTTTTTTTTGCCCCTCGCCTCGCGGTGGTCGGTCAGGAGATGATGATGGAGCGCATGCGGTTTGTGGAGGATTTCTCCATGGCGCGTTGGTAGGCGGCCACGCCGCGGTCGATGTCGCGGACGATGCCGGAGGTGAGGTCGGGCGTTTTGGTCTGGCGGCTGCGGATTTCGATGTTGTCGCCGGAGTGGGTGCGCATGGCGATGGTGTAGGCGGCCATGCGTACGGTTGGCGTGGCGTCGAGTCCGGCCGAAAGGGCGCTTGCGTCGGCGAGGAAGATGTCCGCGTGCGCGAGGATGGCCTCGTGGCTGTTGAGCGCGCGGGTGAGGGCTGTGGTGTCGAGTGCCTCGCGCAGGCCGTCGGTAGCCGGGGCGCAGTGAATTTCGTGCGCCACGCGCGCGACAGGCACGAAGCTTGTCGGTCCGCCCGATGCGAAGCGCAGGTCGAGGCGGTTGGGCATGAGGAGGATGAGTCCTACAACGGTCAGCAGGATGGCCGCTGCGAGAATCGCGGCGAGACGCATGGGCATGTCCTGAACGTGTGTCGAGTGGTGGAAACGGATGAAGAGATGCAACCGGATGCGGGATCAATACATGAGATGAACGATTCGGGCAAGTTGCACGGTGGCTGCCGTGGCGCGGGATGCTGTCCGTCCGGTGCGCTTTGCGGCGGCGTCCCTTGGCGGCGTGGGGAGGCATGCATCCCGTAGTTGACAAAATCGGCCCGTGCAATAAAAGTCCGTTTGGCCGACGGGCGCCGGGCTTCATGCGCGGCAGGTGGTCCTTCGCAGCGGTGACAACCGGCGAAGGGCAACAAAAAAGCCCCGTCGAAAGACGGGGCCTTAATGTCGGCTGGGGTGGGTGATGGGACTTGAACCCACGGCCACTTGGGCCACAACCAAGTGCTCTGCCAACTGAGCTACACCCACCGTGTGTGGAGGCACTGATAGACAAGGACGGCCTCGCGGTCAAGCAATTTTAGCGATTGGATCAAAAAAAGGCGAAGATTTTTTTATGGAAAAACTCATCATCGAGGGCGGTCGTCCCCTGGAAGGGCGGATTCGGGTCAGCGGTTCCAAGAATGCGGCGCTGCCGATCCTCATGGCCAGTCTGGCCGTTGACGGCCCCGTGACCTATACCAATGTTCCCAATCTGCGGGATATCAATACCACCCTGCGGCTTCTCGAACTTCTCGGTTGTGCGACGACCTTCGAAAATGGCGTGGTGACGGTCACCCCCGGCACGCTCGTGCCCGAGGCTCCGTACGAGCTGGTCAAGACCATGCGCGCCTCCGTGCTCTGCCTCGGTCCGCTTCTGGCCCGGCTGTGCGAGGCGCGGGTGTCCCTGCCCGGCGGCTGCGCCATCGGCTCGCGCCCCGTGGACCTGCACATCAAGGCGCTGGAGAAGATGGGCGCGACCTTCGACCTCGACGCCGGATACATCTATGGAAAGTGCGACGGCCTGCACGGCGCGCATATCCAGTTCGACTTCCCCACCGTGGGCGGCACCGAGAACCTGCTCATGGCCGCTGCGCTGGCCGAGGGCGAGACCGTGCTCATCAACGCCGCGCGCGAGCCGGAAGTGGTCGATCTGGCCAACTTCCTTATCGCCTGCGGTGCGAAGATCTCCGGCCACGGCACCAGCATCATCACCATCGAGGGCGTGAAGCGTCTGTCGGGCTGCGAGTACCGCATCATGCCCGACCGCATCGAGGCCGGAACCTACCTCTGCGCCGCCGCCATCACCGACGGCGAGATATTCCTTGAGGACTGCCCCGTGTTCGAGCTGGAGGCCGTCATCGCCAAGCTGCGCGAGATGGGCGTGTACATCGAGGAGCGCGAGGGCGGCGTGCTGGCCCGGCGCAACGGCGGCGGCATCCATGGCGTGGACGTGGTGACCCTGCCGTTCCCCGGCTTCCCCACGGACATGCAGGCCCAGCTGATGGCCCTCATGTGCCTCGCCAAGGGATCTGGCATGATCAAGGAAACCATCTTCGAGAACCGATTCATGCACGTGCAGGAACTCAAGCGCATGGGCGCGAGCATCACTCTGGACGGACGTTCGGCCATGGTGCGCGGCGTGGCCGGGCTGATCGGCGCTCCGGTCATGGCGTCGGACCTGCGTGCTAGCGCCTCGCTGGTGCTGGCCGGTCTGGCCGCCGAGGGCACCACCGAGGTCCAGCGCATCTATCACCTCGACCGTGGCTACGAGAACATCGAGCAGAAGCTCGAAGCCGTGGGCGCACGCATCCGTCGCGAACAGGAATAGCCGACGCGGGCGGGGTGGGGCGGCCACGCCGCCTTGCCCCGCGCCGTCGTCATGCGGATAGGAAAAGGCCCCCCGTCGCGTGTGCGGCGGGGGGCCTTTATCGTCTTGGAAATGCCGTGGCGGCGGGCGCTGGCCCTACTTCGCGGCGGGCGCGTCGAGAACGCGCTCGATGGTTTCGAGCACGTACAGGCCGTCGCGGCCGGTGATGGGCAGTTCGTGGCCCTCGCGCAGCGCGTCGAGGAAGGCGCGCAGTTCCAGCGGTACCGGCTCGCGGAACATGACCGGCCACTCGCGGACCATGTAGTGGGCGTCGTAGCCCTCGAATTTGCTGTACTCCTTGACCTCCTGGGTGACCAGATTGGCGCGGATGTACTTGGTCTTGGTGGCCACGCTGATGCAGCGCGACTTGTAGGGCGTGACCCAGTTGGTGTTGATCTGGGCGAGCACGCCATTGGTCATCTGGGCGGTGATGAGCGCGGAGTCCTCATGCTTGCCCATGGTCGAGGACGTGACGGCGAAGACCTTCTCGTACTCGGAGCCGGTGATGAAGCGGATGAGGTCGATGTCGTGGGAGCCGAGGTCCTTGATGACGCCCACGTCCTGAATGCGGGGCGGATAGGGACCGACGCGCTCGATGTTGATGGAGATGACGTCCTCGCCCTCCACCAGTTCCTTCACGCGGCGCACGGCCTGATTGAAGCGCTCGATGTGGCCGACCATGAGCGGCAGGCCTTTTTCCTGCGCCTTCTCGATGAGCTGGCGACCCTCGGCGGCGGAGGCGGCCAGCGGCTTCTCGATGAGCAGCGGGATGTCCTTCTCCATGACCTTGAGGCCCACGGGGAGATGGTACACGGTGGGCACGCACACGCTCACCGCGTCCAGCGGCTGGGCGAGAAGCTCGTCGAGGTCGGAATAGGTCTTCACGCCGAAGCGCTCGCGCACCTCGGCCAGTGTCTTCTCGTCGGTGTCCATGACACCGACCACTTCGACGTCGGCCATCTCGGAGTAGACCCGGAGATGGATCTTGCCCATCCATCCGAGACCGATAACGCCGACACGCATGGTCTTCTTGCTCATTTGTCCTGCTCGCTTGAATGATGCCCTGTCGGGCGTTCGAATAGGATGATCGTCCGTCTCCGGGGGTCCGTTTCCGGGCAGCGGCGGTGGGCGGGCGTCGTCATTGTCATCGCGAAACATTTCGCTTATTGGTGCGGTGGCGTGTAACAAATTTTCCGCGCCCTGCCAAAGATTGAATTCGTATGGAAAAGATGATGGAAAAACGCGGTATTGGAAAGACGATCTGGATCAGCGCTGGCGAGGCATCGGGCGACATGCACGGTGCGCTTCTGCTTGCGGCCCTGCGGGAACGCGGCGTGGCCTCGGGCCTTGGGGGCATGCGCTTCACCGGCATGGGTGGCCCGGCCATGGAGGCCGCAGGCTTCGACAAGGCCTTCGACATCGGCGAGCTGTCCCTCATGGGGCTGACCGAGGTGCTGGCGCATCTGCCGCGCATCCTCGGCCTCATGCGCCGCATGTATCGCCGCATGCGCGTCGAGCGCCCGGCGGCGGTGGTCTGCATCGATTCGCCGGATTTCAATTTCTTCGTGGTGCGCATGGCGCGGCGGCTGGGAATCCCGGTCTTCTACTACATCTGTCCGCAGGTGTGGGCGTGGCGCACGGGGCGGGTGAACTTCCTGCGCGAGAAGGTCGAGCGCGTGCTGTGCATTCTGCCCTTCGAAAAGCCATTCCTCGCCCGGCACGGCTTGGAGGCCGACTATGTTGGCCATCCGCTCACGGATCAGATTCCCCTTGCGGAGCTTGACGCCATGTCGCCGGAGCCGGGCCGTGTGCTCATCCTGCCTGGCAGCCGCCGCAAGGAGATCGGCTCTCTGTACGACGAATTTATCGCCGCCGCACGGCTCATGCGCGAGGCCCGGCCGGAGCTGACCTTTGCGGTGGTGCGCGCGCCCGGCGTTGCGCGCGAGACGCTCGCGGCGCACCTGCCTGACGATTTCCCCGTGGAACTTCTCGAACCGGAAGCGCGCTACCGCGAGATGCGCCGCGCCGAGGCGATCATTGCCGCATCGGGCACGGTGACCCTTGAAACCGCGCTGGTGGGCACGCCCACGGTGGTGGCCTATCGCCTGTCGCCCATGACCTTCGCCGTGGGGCGGATGATCGTCGATGTGCCGTTCATCAGCCTGCCCAATCTCATCCTTGGCGAAGAGGTCTTCCCTGAACTGTTGCAGGAGGACGCTTGCGCGCGCGTGGTGGCCGAGCGGACCCTCGCCATGCTCGAACCAGAGCGGGGCCGGGCCGTTCGCGGCAGTCTGGCGCGGTTGCGTGAGCTGGTGGGAGAACCGGGCGCGCCGGAGCGGGCCGCGTCCATCATTCTTGAACGCCTGCGCGGGGCGGCCTCGGGCGCGTAAACCGTTCCGGACCGCCCACGGGAGGGGGCATGGACGCATACGGGCAGGACGCGCGAGGCGCAGCGCCGACCGTGCCGGGGCTTGTGCCGTGGCAGGTGCTCTTCCTCGCGTTGACGTTCGGACTCTTCGCCCCCCGCCAGCCGCTGGCCGCTGCGTGCGCGCTGGCGCTCCTCGTTGCCTTTTCCGATTTCCCCCGGCGGATGGTCTTCCGCGCTTTTCCTCTCCTTATCGGCTTCGGCGTCGGCTGGTTTCTGGCCAGCGCCGCAATGCCGCACATCCCCACCGATATCCCCACATGGATGCTCGAACGCGAGACCGTCCGCGTGACGGGCCGCGTGGCCGGAACCGAGTCCTGCCCCGGCCGGATGCTGCGCGTGCTCGTTGACGATGCCAGCGTGGTTCGTGCTGGCGGCGAGGTCGTGCCCGTTCCCGGACGCTTCCTGTGGAACTGGCAGTATCCGGCGCAACGCCCCGCACCGGGGGCTGTGGTCTCCGTAACCACGCGCGTGCGCCCGGCAAGGGGCTACCTCAACCCCGGCGGGTGGGACACCGCCTTCCACTGGGCGCGTCAGGGCGTGTTCTGGCGCGGCTGGAGCAGCGGGAGCAAGGGGAATCCGGAGGTCACGGCGCGCGACGACGGGCTTCGGGCGCGGCTGGCGCGGGCGGTTGCCTTCGGCGGTGACGGCGGGAGTGACGTCGGGCAGGGGCGCGCCGTGCTGGCCGCACTGCTCACCGGCGATCGTTTCCACATATCGCAGGAGACGACGGACCTTCTGCGTCGGGCCTCGCTTTCGCACAGCCTTGCGCTGTCGGGCATGCATGTGGGCTTTGCCGCCGGAATCGGCGTGGGATTGGCGTGGCTTGCGGGTTGGCTTGCCCCGTCCATTCTGCTGCGCGTGCCGCGCCCGAAGCTCGCCGTACTGTGCGCCGCGCCCTTCGTGGCCGGGTACGTGTGGCTCGGCGGCGCGTCGCCAAGCCTTGTGCGCGCGGGCATCATGTTCGCGGCCTGGGGCGTACTGCTCTTTGCCGGGCGCGAGCGCGTGCTGCTCGACGGTCTGTTTCTCGCCCTCGCGCTCATTCTGGGCGTAAGTCCTCTGTCCGCATACGATCTCGGCCTACAGATGTCGGCCTGCGCCGTCGCGGGCATCGCCGTGTTCGGGTCGCCCCTGTGGTGCGTCGTCGAGAAGGCGTGCGAACGCGTGGCGCGCGGCGCGGCGGGGCTGCGGCCCGTCCGGCATGGCGACGGCTACGGCAGGCGGAGCCTTATCGAACGCATCCTGCGCGGGGTGTGTGGCATCCTGATCATGAGCGTGTGCGCCAATCTCGCGCTGTTGCCGCTCATGGCGTGGAATTTTGGGGTGATTCCGCTGGGGTTGCACCTGAATCTTTTGTGGCTACCGCTTCTGGGACTGGTGGTTATACCGCTTGGGCTGTGCGGGCTGGTTCTTTTTCTGCTGCCGGGGCTGGCCGACGTGGCGCAGGTTGTGTTTGGCGCGGCGGCGTGGCTGCTGGACTGCGGCCTTGGGGTGCTCTCGCGGCTCGACGCTGTGGGTGCCATGCCGGAGCTGGCCGTGCTGCGCCCGCTGTGGCCGCAGACCCTCGGCTATGCGCTGGCCTGCGTCGCGGTGGTCTTTGCAGTGAATCGGCTGTCGCGCAGAGCCATGGCCGCCGCGCTGGCGGGGCTGGTCCTGCTCGTTGCGCCGTCACTGGTTCAAGGTGTTGCGGACTCCCACGAGCGTGTGGCCCTTGTGCTCTACGATACGGGGCAGAGTCAGGCGCTGTGCGTGGAATGTCCGGGCGGACGGCGTGTGCTGGTGGACGCCGGAGGCGGCATGCCCGGTTTCGACATCGGGCGGGCGGTGGTCGGTCCGGCCTTGAGCCTTGGGCGTGCGCCGCGCGTTGATCTCGCGGTTTTGAGCCATCCTGATACGGATCACTACCGGGGCTTTACGCACCTGCTGAAGCTCTTCGACATCGGAACATTCGTGGATAGCGGCATCTGGCCCCATGGCGAGGAGGTCGCGGGCCTGCGGGCACTGGTGCGCGAGGCCGGGGTGCCGGAGCGCATCGTGCGCGCCGGAGAGCGTCTCGACCTCGGGCCGGACCTGTGGCTCGACGTGCTGTATCCGGACGAGCGTCGCAAGGCCGGGGGCAACAACGCCTCGCTTGTGCTGCGGCTGGTGTGGAAGGGGCGTGGGCTGGCGCTTTTGCCGGGGGATGTGGAGATTCCAGCCATCGGCGGGCTACTGGCGGGTGGGGCGGACGTACGTTGCGATGTGCTGGTCCTGCCGCATCACGGCAGCCGGAGTAGCTTTTCGCCGGAACTTTATGACCGCGTCGCGCCGAAGCTGGCCATGGCCTCGGCGGGATTCATGAACTATCGCCGCTATCCGAACGCCGAGGTGCGCGAGGCGCTGGCGCAACGCAAGGTGCCGCTTATGACGGTGGCGGACTGTGGGCGGATTCGCGTGGTGTGGGACGGGGCGGATTCTCCGCCGCGCGTGGAGCGGGCAGTCTATGCGGCGGGAAGGTAGTCGCGCCCGATGGCGTAGCCCTGCGCGGCGAGCATGCGGGCGATGCGCTCGCGCGCGCCGCGATTGGCCACGTAGGACAGCATGAAGCAGTGCCCCGGACCGGGCAGATCCTCGTGTGCGATGACCGGGCGGCCGTCGATGACCATGCCGATTTTTTTCGGGTCTACATCCACGTAGGCCGCGATGGCGACGCCGTGGGCGAGGAGCATGTCCGCGCGGCGGCGGGTGGGGCGACCGGCACCGAGCACGTAGACCTCGGGATGCTGCGGATTGTGCGCGGCGAGCCACCGGGCAAGGTAGTGCGCCTTGACGCGGTAGAAGGCCTCGGGATCGTAGCGCGTGTCGTTGCGGGTGAGGCGGGTCGGCGGGTCGTTCCATGTGACGAGGGTCTGCGGGAGCTTTTCCATGCGTACCCCGGCGTCCAGCCAGCGCAGCCACATGTCGTAGTCCTCGGGAAAGTCGCCGTCGCGCGCGCCGCCAAGGCGCTCTGCCAGCTCCGCTCGGAACATCACTGCCGGATTGGCGAAGGGCAGGTCCACGAAGCGGTTGAGGGCGATGTCCTCGGCGCTGACGAGGGTGTTGGTCCAGTCCACATGGTGGGCGTATCCCGCACAGGTTTCCCGGCAGCCGCCAAAGGCCACCCTGCAGGCGACGAGTCCCGTGTCGTGGTTGGCGTCGAGATGTGCGGCCTGAAGGCGTAGGCGTGAGGGATGGCAGACGTCGTCGGCGTCCATGCGGGCGATGTAGCGCCCGGTGGCCTGTGCGATGCCGGTGTTGAAGGCATGGGCCACACCCGCGTGGGGTGCGTTAACGACGTGCAGACGCTCGTCCCGCCGCGCATGGCGGTTCAGGATGTCGGCGGTGTCGTCCGTGGAGCCGTCGTCCACGGCGATGATTTCGAAGTCGTCCATGTCCTGCGCGAGGAGGCTGTCCAGACAGGCCGGAAGGCTCTGGGCGGCGTCGAAGGCGGGCAGGACCACGGAAACGGTGGGGTGTCGCGTCATGATGGTATCCGTCGGGAGCACCATGCATACCCGTTTCGTGCGCCGTTGCCAACGCGAAACGCCCCGGACCGTCGATGCGGACCGGGGCGCGGATGTGCGAGGCGTTCGGCCTAGATGACCGACATGTTCTTGCGGATTTCCTCCAGCAGGCCGCTCAGTTTGTAGACGTCCACCCGGTCGTCGGACTCGAACCTGAGTTCCGAGACGTCCACGGAACGGTAGTGGATGGTGATCTGGATGCTTTCGCCTTCGGATGTGAAGGTCTGGATGACCGCGACGAGGTTGTCCTTTTTGTTGAAGGCCACGGGCAGTTCAAGGGTCTTTAGGGCCTTGAGCACGGCGGCGTGAAGCTCCGTGACGGTGCCCGGTTCCTCCGACGCAAGCTTGCCGAACGTGAAACTGTAGGACGCCCCTTCCGGAACGGGGCCCTTGCCGCATCCTGCGGGAACGAGCATGGCAGCGCAAAGCGCGAGCACGATGAGAGCCGATTTCCGCATTGCCTTCCCCCCTGGGCGTATTGGTTGCCGCAGTGCCGCCGCGTGGCGCATGCGGCAGTTACAGTTTCGGTACCATAAATCTACCTACCTTAAAAAGGTGGGTAGGGCAAGGCGGGGTGCGTAAAAGAAGGGAAAGGATGACGACGCCCCGCGACATGCGGCGGGGCGTCGATCGGTGGCGTGGAAAAGGGCTAGTCCCGCAGTTGTTCCTTGAGACGGCAGATGTTGCACACGCCCGCCGAGGTGGGATAGCCGCAGGATGTGCAGGGGGCGAGGCTGTCGCCGTCGCGCTTCTCGGCGGCCTCGAAGAGCGCCTTGGCGTTCTTGAGGAACGTTTCGTAGAAGCTCAGCTTGCTGCCGGGGCTGTGCTCCTCCAGCGTGTTGAGCAGCTCCTTGCGCACGGGGAAGCTCGCTCCGGCGCTGTAGGGGCACACGGCGGTGCTGTGCTCGATGCCGTTGAAGAAGCAGTAGGCCGCGGTCTCGAATTCCGAGAGGCGGTACAGTGGGCGGTACTTGGGCGCGAAGCCGCCGGAGGCGGGCAGGGCGGGGCTTTGGTCACTCAGGTACGAGACGTCCCAGCGCAGCGTGTTGGCGAGCAGGCGGCCCACCTCGTCATCAAGGTTGTGCCCAGTGCACAGCGCGGTGAAGCCCTCGTCGAGGGCGACCTTGTTGAAATAGTAGCGCTTCACCTTGCCGCATACGGAGCAGATGGGGCGCTTGACCTTGTGCTTGACCTCCGTGATGGACAGGCCTTCCTCGGCCATGGAGACCACCCGTAGCGGTGCGCCGAGGCCCTCGCAGAAGCGCTCCACCATTTGGCGGGCATGGGGCGAGGAGCCGTTGATGGCGAGGTCGATGTGCAGGCCGGTGACGTTATACCCCTGCACGTGCAGTTCGCGGAACAGGGCGAGGGAGTCCTTGCCGCCCGAGAGCGCCACCAGCACGCGGTCGTTTCTGGTGAACATGCGGAAGTGCCGGATGGCACGTTCCACCTGCCGCGAGAAGAACTCGTTGAAGCACTCGGGGCAGAACCCTGCGTGATGGCTGGGCAGGGCTACCTGGGCCGTTTTCTTGCAGCGTGAACACTTCATGCGTCTATCCCCTCGAACCCACCATGCGGATGGTGATGTGATCCTCGTTGTCTATGGTGCGGTCCTGAGTGAGCATTTCGTCGCCGCGGATGATGAGCGCGTCCGTGCGCCGCAGTCCCAGCCTGTTGAGGAGCTGGAGGACGGTGTTTGGCTTCTGGATTTCCCGTGTTTCACCGGCGGGAATGATGTGTATGGTAATCATGTGCTCTCCATAAATCGTACCGGAATGATCAGAATTGCCTGTCTACAGGCATCGGGCGGCAGGTGCAAGCATTTTTCGGCTGCGGCAAATTTCGGATTCCTTTTTCGTGGATTTTGTGGCTAAATTGATGAAACGCGAGACCTGCAACGTGGTCGGTACCGCAAGGTAAACATTTCGGGGCGAGGCCGCAAACGGTCCATTCCGCCCGCGGAGGGGCCATGAGCAAGAGAAAAGTCCTGGTTGTGGACGACGAGAAGCACATCCGCATGCTCTACCAGGAAGAGCTTCAGAACGAAGGCTACGAGGTGGCGACTTCCGATGGCAACGAGGAAATCCTCGACGTGCTCGACCGTGAGACACCCGAGGTCGTCGTCCTCGACATCAAGCTCGGAAACAATCGCTCCGGGCTGGATCTCCTTCAGCAGATTCGCAGCCGGGAGCAGAATCTTCCCGTGATTCTGTGCACCGCGTACGACAGCTTCCAGCATGACCTCAAGTCCATCGCCGCGGACTACTACGTGGTGAAGGCCGTCGATCTCGGCGAGCTGAAGTCCAAGGTTTCCGCAGCACTCGACAACGCATAGCGCGGGCCATGCCCGCGCCCGCATTCCCGATTCGCCACACGCCCGTCGGCTTGCCCCCGGCGGGCGTTCGTGGTAATCCGCAAACCCCATGTTCGACATATCAGAAGCCATAGTGCGAATCGCCATACTGGCGGTTCCCTTTCTGCTCGCCGTGACCTGCCACGAGGTGGCACACGGTCTGGCCGCCTACTGGTACGGCGACCCCACCGCCAAGTTCGCCGGAAGGCTGACCTTCAACCCCATCCGTCACATGGACCCCATGGGGACGCTGGTCTTTCTGCTTACGGCGCTGACCTCGGGCTTCATCATCGGCTGGGCCAAGCCCGTGCCCATCAACCCCCGGAACTTCCGCGACATCCGCAAGGGCATCATCGTGGTTTCCGCAGCGGGCGCGGCCATGAACTTCCTGCTAGCCGTGGCGCTGTACGCCGTCTTCGCGCTCATGCTCGCCTTTCCGCCCGCGCCGGGTGGCATGGGCGAGTTCTTCTTCGTTCCCCTCGTGAACATCGTCCGCTACGGCGTGCTGATCAACGTGATTCTCGGCGTGTTCAATCTGCTGCCCATTCCGCCGCTGGACGGCAGCAAGATTCTGGCCGAGCTTCTGCCGCCGCGACTGGCCTACAAGTACATGCAACTGGAACGCTACGGGTTCATCATCCTGCTGGTGCTGGTCATGACCGGCATGCTCAGGTTCGTCTTCGCGCCCGTACTGTCTGTTCTCGCACCGCTACTGCACATGATCTAGGACCAAAACAATGACGCACAGCAAGAAACGCATCGTCTCCGGCATGCGTCCCACCGGGGCGCTTCATCTTGGCCATTACTTCGGCGTTCTCCGCAACTGGGTGAACCTTCAGGACGAGTACGACTGCTTCTTCTTCGTGGCCGACTGGCACGCGCTGACCAGCGAATACGCCGATCCCCGCAAGATCAAGGGCTTCGTGCCCGGTCTGGTCAAGGATTGGGTGGCCGCCGGTCTCGACCCCGCGCGCTGCGTCATCTTCCAGCAGTCGCAGGTCAAGGCCCACGCCGAACTGCACCTGCTGCTGTCCATGGTCACGCCGCTCGGCTGGCTGGAGCGCTGCCCCACCTACAAGGATCAGAAGGAACAGCTGGCGCAGAAGGACCTCAACACCTACGGTTTCCTCGGCTACCCCGTGCTTATGACCGGCGACATCCTCATGTACAAGCCGGAGTTCGTGCCCGTGGGGCAGGACCAGCTGCCGCACATGGAGCTTTCGCGCGAGATCGCTCGCCGTTTCAACTTCCTGTACGGCGACTTCTTTGTGGAGCCGCAGGCCCTGCTGACCGAGGATTCCAAGCTGCCCGGCCTCGATGGCCGCAAGATGTCCAAGAGCTACGGCAACTCCATTTCGCTTAGCGAGGACATGGACTCCGTGCGTCAGAAGCTCATGACCATGCTCACGGACACCAACCGTCTGCGCAAGGCCGATCCCGGCGATCCCTGTGTGTGCAACCTGTTCCCCTACCACAAGATTCTCACCGACCCCGAGCGTCTGCCCGAGATCGAAGAGGGCTGCCGCAACGCCAGCTGGGGTTGCGTGGACTGCAAGAAGCTGCTGTTTGAATCCATGGAGCGCTTCCTGGCCCCCATCCACGCCCGCCGTCGCGAGCTGGACGAGAATCCCGACCGCGTGTGGGAGATCCTGCGTGACGGCAACCGCCGCGCCGAGGCTGCCGCAAACGAGACCATGGACGCCCTGCGCGCCCACCTCAACTTCGATTTCTAGGCCGGATTCCTCCGGTTTCCGCTTTTCCACGGCCCGCGTCCATATCGGACGCGGGCCGTTTGCGTTGTGGCGCGCGCGATTTCGTAGACGCTTTCGCAAGTGGTCGAAATGCCTTACGGTCGGCGCATGAATATCGCGCTCATTCTGCACGAGACCCCGGCCCGCCGTCTGGGCGGCGTGGAACTGTATGTGCTGTCCCTTGCGCGGCAGTTGACCGACGCCGGGCATGAGGTGACGTGCTGGTATCCGCGCCCGGAAGGCGGGGCGCTTGGCGCGGTGGAACGGTCCGTCGTGGACGGCGTGCCCTTTCATGGCGTGGCCGTGCCCGTGCGCCGGGACGTTGCCTCGCGCTTCCGGGACGACGAGGTGGGGGCCGCGCTGGTTTCCCTGCTGCGGGAGCGTGGCACGCAGGTGGCCCATTTCCATCACCTCATAGGGTTCACCGGCAGCGCGCTGGACCTGAGCGTTAGGGCCGGGATTGCGAGCCTCTTCACCGCGCATGACGCATGGGCCTACTGCAATCAGTGCCACCTTGTCCGGCACAACGGCCACGTCTGCACCGAGGTGCCCGTGGACGCCGCGACCTGTGCGCGGTGTCTGCTCGGTCGCGTGCCGGGGCTGGCGCGCATTGCGCCACTTGCGGTCATGACGCGGCTCATGGATTTGCGAAGCCGCTACCTGAGCGCCGTAATCGGGCGGGCAGACGTGGTGCTTGCGGCCTCGGAGTATACGCGGGGGCATCTGACCGGGGCGGGGGTTCCGGCAGAGCGCGTGCGGCTGTTCCCGCTGGGGGTGAGCGTGGACGGCGTTGAGACGGTGCGTGCGCGCCGCACCGGGCGTCGCGGTCCGTTGCGCGTGGGGTATCTGGGGCGGCTGACCTTCAAGAAGGGGCTTGATGTGCTGGTGGAGGCCTTTTCGCGACTCGCTCCGGGCGCGGCGACGCTGGACGTCCATGGGCACGCGGAGCAGGGCGCGTATTGCGAGCCGATTCTGCGGCGGATGATGGGGCTGCCCGGTGCGACCTACCGGGGAAACTACGGACCGCCCGATCTGGCGGGCATTCTGGCCCGGCTGGATGTGGTAGTCGTCCCCTCGCGCGAGGAGAGCTATTGCCTTGTCGCGCGCGAGGCCTTCGCCGCAGGCGTGCCGCTGGTGGCGTCGCGCCTGCCCGCCCTTGCCGACGTGCTCGACGACGGCGTGAACGCGCTGGTCGTTGCGCCAGGGGACGCAGGGGAACTGGCCGACGCCCTGTCGCGGTTGGCTGCGGACGAGGCCCTGTGCGCCAGCTTGAGCGCGAACGTCCCGAGCGTGCGCACAGTTGGCGACGACGCCCGGGACGTGGTGGATATGTATCGGACCATCCTGTCCGAACCCGACAGAATGTAGCAGGCGCGGCGGTCAGTGAGCGCCGCGCCCCGCGATCAGCTATTCTCGTCCTTGATCCTCTCGATGAGCCCGGCGAGATCCGCCGCCAGTTGCGCCAACTCCTGCAGGGCCTGCGTGGCCTGATCCATGCCGTCGGCGATGTTCCCCGCGATGGCGTTGATTTCGTCCACGACGCGGTTGATCTGCTCGCTGGCCGCGGATTGTTCCTCGCTGGCAGTGGCGATGTTGCGGACCTGATCCGCCGTGCCCTCGGAGAGGGACACGATGCTCGCCAGCGCTGTTCCCGATGAATCCGCCAGCCGAGTCGCCTCCTCCACCGTTTCCACCGCGTTGTCAACGTGCGCGGCGTTGGTGCGGGCTGAATGCTGGATGGCGCCGATGGAGTCGCCGACCTCCTTGGTGGCGGTCATGGTCTTTTCGGCGAGCTTGCGCACCTCGTCCGCGACGACGGCGAAGCCGCGCCCGGCGTCTCCGGCGCGGGCGGCCTCGATGGCGGCGTTCAGCGCCAGCAGATTGGTCTGGTCCGCGATGTCGGTGATGACGTTCATGATCTGGCCGATGGCTTCGGCCTGAACGCCGAGGGTGTCCATGTCCTTCTTGAGGGTTGAGGCCAGCTTGTGCACCGAGGTGATGGCCGAAACCGCCTGCGTGACGATGTCGCGCCCTTCCATGGCCTTGCGGCGGGTCTGGTCCGCGTTGTCGGCGGCGTTGCCTGCATTGCGGGCCACTTCGAGCACCGTGGCGTTCATCTGGTCCATGGCCGTTGCGGTTTCGCCGATGCGCTGCTTCTGGGTGGTGGTGCCTACGCGTATTTGCTCGGACTGCGAAGACAACTCCTCCGAGGCCGTGGTCACGCGTTCGACGATGGATTCCAGCGCTCGCGCGGCTTCGAGCATGCCGTCTCGTTTCGCCGTTTCCGCTTTGGCACGGGCTTCGTCGGCCTCCTGCTTGGCGATGCGGGCGCGCCCGGCCTCCTCTTCGGCCTCTTCGCTCTTGAGTTCGGCCTCGCGCATCTTGGCCTTGAGGCTGTCCACCATGGCTTCGATGGATTCCTTGAGCCGAAGCACCTCGCCACGGAATGTGCCGCTCATTGTCGCATCGAGGTCGCCTCGGGCCACATTGCCGGAATAGTCCACCACCGCGTCGATGGGCTTCTTGAGCCGCATGCGCATCAGCACGACGATGGCCGCCATCACGAAGGTGATGAAGGCCACGCCGAAGAGGCTTGCCTTGTTGAGCATGGCAGACACGGCGGCGTCGAAATCGTCGCGCTCGCGCACAATCTGCGCCTCGACTTCGTCCATGTACACGCCCATGCCGATCACCCAGCCCCACGGTCTGAACAGCTTCACGAAGGACAGCTTCGGGAAGTTCCCGGTCTGTCCGGGCTTGGGCCACTGGTAGTCGACGAAGCCTTCCCCGTCCTCCCGCACGGCATTCACGAATTCGACGAAGATGGCCTTGCCGGTGGGGTCCTTGATGTCGTCGACCTTCTTGCCGTCAAGCTCCGGCTTTTCGGGGTGCATGATCATGCGCGGTTCGAGGTTGTTGATCCAGAAGTAGTTGTTGTCGGCCAGCCGCATCCGCTTCACCTGTTCAAGGGCTTGTCGCTTGAGATCCTCGGTGAGGTCCTCGACCCACGCGCCGGTGCCGACGATCCAGCCGAGTTCCGGGACGAGCTTGACGTAGGAGACCTTGACCTTGGCCTCGGTCTCTCCGGGCTTGGCCCACATGTAGTCCACGGTCCCCTCGCCCGAAGCCTTGGCGACCTTGGACATCTCGGCGAAGAGGCGCTTGCCCTTCGGGTCCGTGGCGGTGCTCATGTCCTTGCCGTTGAGCTGTGGGCTTATGGGATGGGCGATCATGTGCGAGTCGGTGTCGGTGATCCAGAGGTAGTTGCCGTCGTCGTAGCGCATGCGGACGATGTGGGCCTTGAGCCGTTCGAGCAGTTCCGCACGAGGGAGGGAGTTCTTGTTGGCGTGGTATTCCTCGGTGAGCAGGCTGTGGGCGGTATCGACGATCTTGCGCAGTTCGCGGGCCTTGTCGCGTTTGAGTCCCTCGATGTCCATGGATTGGTCGTGGAAGCGATTGACTGTGGTGTAGGCGAGCTGCACGACGTCCTGCAGGCTGTACTGCTCCATCTGGTAGACGTTTTTGCGTGTGACGTTCGCCCGTTCGCGCGAAAGGCGGTGGATATCGAGTGTGAGGTACGTGTAGAAGAACAGCCCCTCGATGACGAGGGCGGCTGCCACGGCGATGATCATTTGGACCACGATGGACTTGCGCATGCGGGCCTCCATGACGGACGGTTTGCCCAAGCATAGCATGGTGGGGCGCATACGTATACCTGTTGTCGAAGAACGGTGCTGTCGTGTGGAGACCGTGCAATGCAAAACGCCCCGCATCGGCATGCCGATGCGGGGCGTGAATGGCGCGTGTGTTGGCCGATGATTAGGGATTGGCCATGCCAAGCTGGTACTGGCGCACGGCGCGGTTGTGCGCGTCGAGCGTGGCACTGAAGAAGTGGCTGCCGTCGCCCTTGGCCACGAAGAAGATGAAGTTGTTGGGTTCCGGATTCATGGCCGCTTCGAGGGATTGCAGCCCCGGCGAGCAGATGGGGCCGTAGGGCAGTCCGGGTAGCTTGTAGGTGTTGTAGGGGTTGGTCTCGTCGCGCAGGTGTTTGCGGGTGAGGTTGCCGTCGAAGGCAGTGCCGAGTCCGTAGATGACGGTGGGGTCGCACTGCATGAGCATGCCGATCTTGAGCCTGTTGGCGTAGACGCCAGCGATGCGCGGACGTTCGGAGGCGGTGCCCGTTTCCTTCTCCACCATGGAGGCCAGCGTCACGATGCGGCGCAGTTCCTCGGGAGAGGGCAGGCCATTGGGCCACAGGCGGTGTCCGGCGGCCTTCCAGAACATGGCCAGCATCGCACGGACGACGGGAGTGGCGTCGCCCCCGTGCGGGCGCGGGAAGTGGTAGGTCTCCGGATACAGGAAGCCCTCGGCGCTTTCGAAGGGAATGTGGTAGCGCTCGAGGATTTTTCGGTCGTGCACGGCGCGTTCGAAGCTCTCGAAGGAGCCGAGACCTGCGTGCTCGACGATGCGGCCGACCTGCCACCACGTGAGGCCCTCGGGAATGGACAGCCTGTGCAGGCGCACCCGGCCCGAGGTCAATTCCGCGAGCAGTCTGCGCGGCGTCCAGCCCGTGTTGAGGCTGAACTCGCCTGCCTTGATGGCACCGACCTTTCCGTCGTACCGGGCGAGCATCCGGAAGTGCTTCACGTTGGTGACGAGGTTTTCCCGCGCGAGCAGGCGGGCGACCTGATCGAAGCTCTGGCCCGGTTCGACGGTGAAGATCACTTCACGTCCGGGCGTTTCGGGGGCGGAGGAGAGGAAGGAGTGAACCTTCCATGCCGTCCAGCCTGCCATGGCGAGGGCCACGGCGGCCAGCACGGCGCAGGCGACGAGAGCCTTTCTCATGCGTTGCGGCGCTCCTGTGACAGATGGGATTCGAGGATGCGCACGGCGGCCTGCTGATCGAGCACCTTCTTGATCTTGCCGCGTTTCATGCCCGCCTCGATGAGATCTTCCTCGGCGGCGACGCTGGACAGCCGCTCGTCCACGAGGTGGATGGGCAGTGAGGTGCGCCGCGCGAGGCTGGCCTTGAAGTTGAGAACCTGCCTCGTGATCAGGGTCTCCTCCCCGTCCATGGACAGGGGGAGACCCAGCACGATGGCTTCGACACGTTCCTTTTCGAGGATGTCCGCCAGTTCGGCGAACAGTGCGTCACGCGTGGTGCGCACGATGGTCTTGTAGGGAAAGGCCATCATGCCCAGCCCGTCGGTGATGGCCAGGCCCACGCGTTTGAGTCCGAAGTCGATACCGAGAATGCGCATGCGTCGTTCCGTCAGTTCCGGTCGCCGGAGAGGTTGACGGGGCGCACGCCGGGGCGCGACCCCACGTTGCCGATGGCCGACAGGAGGTCCTTCTTCCACTTGGCTCCGCCGAGGCGCTCGGCGAGGTATTCCAGCGTGTGGATGACGGGACGGTTGTCCTTCATGGCGATGAGGCTCCTGCGGATACCCATGCGGCACGAGGGGCAGCCCACCACGATGGGGCGTTTCGCCGGGTAGTCGGCGAGGTCGAGCTTGAGGCGCTCCTGCTTCTCGGCGCGCAGCTTGTTGTAGAGTTCCGGGGTGGTCATGGCGCCCATGCCGGATTCGCCGCAGCAGCCCGGAGAGACGCGGACCTTGCAGCCCGAGAGGTCCGCCAGTGCGGCGGCGTAGCGTCCCGAGGCCTTGGTGGCGGGAACGCCGGACCACTCGGCGTGGCAGGCCGCGTGGTACAGGAGCGGCTCTTCGCAGGCGGGCGCGTTCTCGAACAGCTTCGGCGCGTTCTCCATGACGAACTGGGTCACGTCGCGATGGACCAGCGGCGTGGCGAAGGTTTCGAGGTGGTATTCCTTGAGGCCCTCGCGGCAGGTGCCGCAGGAGGTGAGCACGTGGCGCACCGTGAGGCCCGCACCGTTCGCCGCGCGCATCAGGTCCGAGAGGCGGTCGATGTTGCGCGAGCGGTTGGCGTTGAATTCTTCCTCGCATCCGGCGGTGATGAGCGGGTAGCCGCAGCACATGTGCTCCGGCGGCAGCACTACGGGGATGCCCGAGCGCAGCAGAATGTAGAGACCGGCCAGACCGATGGAGCTGGAGAACAGGCTCGCTCCGCAGCCGGGGAAGTAGAGCACCGCGTTGCCGTTGTCGTCGTCGCTCCGGGGCACGAAGAACGACCCGCGCGAGAGGTGCAGCGCGTCGTCGAGGTTTTTGAGGCCAAGCGCCGGTCCCTTGCCCTGGAACATGGGGTTCACGGCCTTCTCGCGCCACGAGGTGGGCAGAAGCGTGATGGAGCGGTTGGCCGCCGTCTGTCCGATGGCGGCCAGCTTGGCCGCGGCGGGCACGCGCTTCGCGGGATTGCCCACTAGGAAGTGCAGGACGCGCGTCTTGATCGGGTGGCCGCCCGCGCCCTTTTCTTCAAGGAAGGTGCGCATGTGCAGGGTGACTTCGGGCGTGTTGATCTTCACCGGGCACACGGCCATGCACTTGCCGCAGGCCGTGCAGTGGTCCACGAGCGTGCGCAGCTGGTCCATGAGCGAGCGGTCCGGCTCGCCGCCGATGACCTGCGAGTAGTAGATGGCCTCGATGAGTGCGCCGAGGCTGATGTTCTTGTTTCGCGGGTGGTGGATCAGCGAGCGGCTGGGCGTGTACATCGGGCAGACCTGCTTGCACTTGCCGCAGCGGGTGCAGGTCTGGATGTTGGTCAGCATGCTCATCAGGCGTTCCTTGTCGGCGAGGCCGGTGTTGGAGATGTCCTGAATGAGCTTGTTGAAGGAGAAGGTGTAGGTCGGCGCGGGCAGCTCGCGGGTGGTGAGCTTGCCGGGGTTCAGGATGTCCTTGGGGTCCACGCGGCGCTTGTACTCGGACAGGGCGCGGATGCGGTCCTCGGGCAGGAAGCCGATTTTGGTGATGCCGATGCCGTGCTCGCCGGACACCACGCCGCCCATGGCCATGACGGTGTCGGCCACCATGTGGATGGCTTCCTCGGCCAGCGCGAGCATCACCGGGTCGTTGGAGTTGACCGGGATGTTGACGTGGCAGTTGCCGTCGCCAGCGTGCATGTGGTTGGCGATGATGATGCGCGTCTTGCGCATGTTCTCGTGGACGGCGTCCAGCTCCTCGCCAAGGTCGGAGTAGCGGCTCTTGAGGTCGCGGAAGAAGTAGTAGGCCTGCACCTCCAGCTCCTGATCCGAGATCTCGCTGGTGCCGACGTCACCGTTGATGATCTTGGAGGCGAAGGTGAACTCCATGTTGATGAAGCGGTCCTCGATGCCGATGCCGGGCAGGCGTCCCACGTCCTGCAGGGCGGCGCGGTAGGCCTTGGCCATGTACAGGAGGTTCAGTCCCTCGATGAAGTCCGAGAACTCGGGAATGACACCGAGGGGGATGACGATGTCCTCGTTGATCTTGAAGCCCGAGGTCCGCTTGGAAATGGCGGACAGGCGGTGGCGGTCCTCCCAGAAGACTTCGGCCTCGCGCTCGTCGCGCGCGGCGAGGACGTCCACGTCGTCGTAGGGCTCCACGATGTCCACGATGCGCTTCACCGCGCCGTCGAGGGCCGTCTCGTCGTTGGAGTCGAGCTGGAGGATGAGCACGGAGATCGGCTCGCCCTCGTAGCGGGTGGACTTCTTCTTGTACTCGATGGCCTGCACGTACTTGGTGCCGAATTCCTCAAGGGCGGAAATCTTGACCAGATCGCCTTCCTTGCGGATGTCGTCGCGCAGGGCCACCACGTCGCGGATGACGTGCATGGCCGGGCGCATGGTGCGGCCGAAGAATTCGAGGCACAGCACGCGCGAGTGGGCAAGGCGCTCGTGGCAGGTGAAGCAGGCTTCGGTGATGATGCCGTCCACGCCTTCCTTCTGCACGCCGGGCAGGCCGCCGAGGAATTTGTTGGTGACGTCCTTGCCGAGGCCTTCGGCGCGCACGTCGGTTCCCGCGAGGGCCACGGTTTCCTTCAGCTCGCCGTGCTCGTTCAGGATTTCGAAGACGGCCGTCTCGTGCGGCATGATCTTGTGGCCGGGGTGGTCCTTGCGGCGCACCTCGATGAGTTCGCCCGAGGGCATGACCATGCGGTAGGAGAGGATGTTGTCGATGGTGGTGCCGTATTCGAAGGCGAAGGGGCCGCCGGAGTTCTCGGAGACGTTGCCGCCGATGGACGACGCGGACTTGGAGGCTGGGTCCACGGTGAACAGCATGTTGCTCTCGGCAGCGGCGCGGATGGCGTCGATGGTGATGATGCCGCTCTGACAGCACAGGGTCATGGCCTCGGGGTCGCGGTCCAGAACCTTGTTCAGGCGGGCGAGCCCCAGCACCACGCTACGCCTGCGCGCCGGGATGGCACCGCCGGTGAGGCCGGAGCCGCCGCCACGCGGGATGAGCGAGAAATTCATGGCCCCGGCGAGGCGCACCAGATCGCGCACCTGCGCCGTGGTCTCGGGCAGCGCCACGAACAGGGGCAGTTCCATGCGCAGGTCGGTGGCGTCGGTGGCGCATTCCACGCGCGAGTTGGGGCGGATGTCGATGGCCTCTTCGGGCAGGAACTGGCGGGCGCGGCGGATGACCTCTTCCTTGAACTTGAGGTCGTCCTTGAACTGGTTCCAGAAGCGGAACATGCCCGTGGCGAGCACGGAGGAGTATTCCTCGGAAAGGGCGAGCTTGGCGCGGCTGAAGGATGCCTGCGCGCTTTTCCAGACCATTTCCGGGTCGATGAAGGGGTTGTAGCGGATCAGGAAGAGTTCGGCGGCGAGGTCCAGTGCGGTTTCGCGCACCGCCTCTGGCCATCTCTTGAATTCCTTGTAATCGAGGCCCAGTACGCGGGGCACCAGGCGTTCCGGGGCTATGGAAATGTGGGGGCCTTTGTATGGCATGCGATACACCGTCGTTGGGGTTGTTTGTGGAGCCGAACAGTATAGGTGCGACGCTTTGGGTTGACAAGTCGCGTTTTGCGGTGTCCCCCCGGTGGGGAAGCGGCTTGTCGCGTCCCGCTGCGCTGTGGCATGATGGAAAGGATTGTTTGTCCGACTCCGCGCAACTGTCAACGCTGGGAGACATCCGTGTCCGGAAAGCCACGGGCGCTGGTCGTCATGTACGCGCTGGTCGTCATGCCATTTTTCCTGAACGATTTCGGGAACGTATTCGCGAGCGACTTTCGGATGTGGCTTCTTGCGGACTATGTTTTCGGAAAGATTCTTCCGGCGGGGCTTCTGCTCTGGCTGGCGGCGGGAAAGCTGGTGGCACCGGACGATTTGGGATTACGCCCCGTTGATGCGGGGTCCTTCGTCTTTTACGCGTTGCTGGCGAGTCTCGTGCTCATCCTTATGAGCACATGGGGCATGGACGCGTTGGACGTCGCATTGCCGCAGTGGCAGGCACAGAATGTCCATGGCTTGAGCGGTTCGTCCCTGCGTAACGTGGATATGTGGGTGGGGCTGTTCGTGGTGTCCATCGTGGAGGAGATCGTGTTCCGCGGGCTGGCATGGACAGCACTGTCGTCCGTCCTTGGCACGTCGGGCTGGGCGGTGGCCGCGTCGGCCGTCGTCTACGGGCTGTCGCACTGGTCGCTCGGCCCGGCCGAGGTGTGCGGCGGCATCATCACCGGGGCCGCGCTGACGCTGTGCATGTGGCGCACGGATAGCGTCTACCCGCTGATCGCGGCGCAGTTCCTCATGAATGTCTTGTACATTCCCTGAGCTTGATGACGCGGCGAAAGGGCGGAGATGAACGGCGCATTGCCGTCCATCTCCGCCCTTTCGTCATTTCCATGCGGCGAAGAATCCGCCGTTGGCGAGGTCTTCCTTGTTGTAGGGGAAGTCGCCGCCGTCCGGCGCGGTGAAGCTGCCGCCCGCACCGAGGATCAGCGCGTGCCCGGCTGCCGTGTCCCATTCCCAGGTCACGTTGAAGCGCGGGTAGAGGTGTGCCGTGCCCTCGGCCAGCAGGCAGAACTTGACGGCTCCGCCAGCGTCGATGCGGCGCGTCACGCCGTTTCGCGCGGCGAAGGCCTCGGTCTCGGGCGCGGGGTGCGAGCGGCTGGCCAGAAGCACCGGGCCGCCCGGTCCGGGGGCTGCTGTGGCGATGGGCTGCGCCTCGCCGCCGTCGTGCCTGCGGAAGGCCCCGAGGTGCGGGCCGCCCCAGTAGGTCACGCCGCGCACCGGAATGCGCACGATGCCGAGCACGGGGCTGCGGCCCTCGACGAGGGCGATGTTGACGGTGAATTCACCGTTGCGCTTCACGAATTCCTTGGTGCCGTCGAGGGGATCGAGCAGGAAGAAGCGTTGCCAGCGGCTGCGCTCGGCGATGGGCAGGTGGATGCCCTCCTCGGAGAGCAGCGGGATATCCGGGTACAGTTCGCCGAGGCGTTTCGAGACGAAGACGTGCGAGGCGCGGTCGGCGCGGGTGATGGGCGAGTCGTCGGGCTTGAGCTCGACCTCGAAGCCTTCCTCGTAGATGTCGAGGATGATGCGTCCCGCCTCCTCGGCGGTGGCGCACAGGGCGTCCGCCATGGCGGCGAGGGCGTTTGCGTTCGTGGTGTTCATGGGATGCTTCCGATGGAGCGGGGCGGTTAGCCCCGGTGTTTCTTGCGCTCGCCAAGGCGGACCTTGCGGCGCTGTTCGGCCTCGTCCCTGCGGCGCAGGTCCTCGGCGGTTTCGGAGATGAGCGCTGGCGCGGTCATGGGCTTTCCGTTCTCGTCTAGTGCCACGTAGGTCAGATAGGCCGAGACGGCATGCCGCAGCTCGCCGGTGTGGATGTTTTCCGTTTCCACCCGTACCCCGACCTCCATGGACGAGGAGCCCACGAGGTTCAGGCTGGCCCGCACATGGACGAGGTCGCCCACGAAGACGGGGGTGAGGAAATCGAGCCTGTCGATGCTGGCGGTGACGACGTTGCCCCGGACGTGGCGCATGGCGACCACTCCACCGGTCGTGTCGATGAGCTTCATGACCACGCCGCCGTGGACGTTGCCCGCGGGGTTGGCGTCCTGCGGGAGCATGAGCTGGGACATGGAGATGCGGCTTTCGCGTACGGTCTTGCCGGGCATGGAACCTCCCCGAGTGCTGGAGTGCGGTGCGGAACATCCGCAATCCGCCGACGATACACGAGAATCGACCGGTTTGCCATGGGGAAGGTGCTCAGGTGCACACGGGGGCGGGGGCGTCGGCCCACAGCGGCAGGCGGACCGTGACGGTGGTTCCGCGTTCATCCGACGTGTCGAGCCCTATGCAGCCGTTGTGGGCGCGGGCGATGAGCAGGGCAGAATAGGTGCCAAGCCCCGTACCGCCGGACTTGCCGGAGGTGGCCAGCTTCTCGAAGAACCTGTCGCGGATGTCCTCCGGCACGGCTCCGGCGTTGTGGATGGCGATGGAGCCGTTTGAGTCGTCGATGTATATTTCGACGTTCGAGCCTTCCGGTGCGGCTTCCACCGCGTTTTTCAACAGATTGAGGAGCATGGAGTACAGGAGCAGTTCCTCGCCGAAGACGGTGTAGGGCGCATCCTGCGGCATGCCGCCCAGACGATGGGTCACAACATTCAGTTGGCGGGCGGTGCTCACCGGCGTGAGGTCGGCGACGATGCGCGCGATGAGCCGCGTGGCATCGACTGGTTCGCGCTTGAGCTGGTAGGTGCCGCGTTCCATCTTGTAGATGTCCATGGAGCGGTTGATCATGTCCAGCATGCGGTAGCCGGACTTTTCCAGTTCGTCCACCAGTCGCAACTGGGGCGGGGTGAGGTTGCCGTCCTCGCGCAAGAGCTGCGGGACGTAGATGAGGTTATGCAGCGGATTCTTGAGGTCGTGGCGCATGATCTGCTCCACATCCTCGCGCAGTTGCTCCAGCTTGTGGCGTTCGGTGACGTCGTCGACGATCCAGATTACGCCGCGTGAAAGGTTCGACGTGTCGAGGGTCTTGCCCGTGAATTCCGCGCGGAAGATGGTGCCGTCCTTGCGGCGCATGTCGTATTCCGCGTGGACTGTTTCCCCTCTTGTGAGCTTGTCGATGAACATTTGCGCGAAGCGGGAGTAGCTCTCGTCCGAGACATGGATCATCCGCGAGGATTGGCCCTTCAGTTCATCCTCCGTATATCCGAACATTTCGCAGAAGCGGTCGTTGGTCATGGCCATGAGTCTGTCGCTGCGGGTGAGGAGCACGCCAACCATGGAGTTGTCGAAGATCGCCTCGAAATCCGCCAGCGCCTCGTGGATGCGCTGTTCCTGCCGCTTGCGCTCTGTGATGTCGCGAAACCAGAAGATTCTGCCACGGTAGCGTCCCGAGGCGTCACGAAGTCCACGGGACCGGCGTTCGATGATGCGTCCGTCGCGTAGGGGAATTTCGGTGCCGGTCTCCTCCTCGTCCGGGTGTTCGCACAGCCACATGAAGTGTTCGCGGATCGCACCGGGGTCGAAGACGAGACGGTCGGCCTTGGCGAAGGCGCGTTCCATGTGTTCGATGCGCATGTCTTCAGGCTCCACGCCCCACATGTCGAGGAACTGGTGGTTGAAGGACGTGGGAATCATGTGCTGGTTCTGGACGAGGATGCCGTCTGGAGAGGTGTCCTGCTGGGCGCGCAGCACGAGGTTCTGGTAGCCGACACGCTGGGCTTCGAGACGGCGCAGGAAGGCTACGCCCGCGCTGACGAAGGCCAGACCGAGTAGCGCTATGAAGGCCGTGCGCTGGAGGCGTAGGTACGAGAAGCCGCTACTGACGTCGCTGGTGAGCGCCGACAAGCCGATGATGAGGCGGCGGTTGCCGAGGAAGGCTGTCTCCCATGCCAGCAGACGTCCGGGAGATCCATCGTCCGGCAGTTCCACGGCGTTTCCCGCGACGCTGTCGAGGACGGTGGTCTGGAGTTTGGCGGGGATAGGGCCATTGGCGAATTCGGGATCAAGCAGGCTGCGTCCGAGGATGGGGCGCTGGTTGTTGAACAGGAATCGCCCATGCGAGTCCACCAGAAAGACTTCGCCGTGTTTCTGAAGCCGCAGGGGAGAAATGTAGCTGTGGATCACCGTGTCGATGTTTGCGGCCGCGGCGAGGACGCCGCACAGGGTGTTGCCGTCTTGCACGGGCACGAGCAGGGCGGCGAAGCGGTTCGTCGCGGTGATGTGGAAGTCTGGCACGAGGATGGTCGCGTCGGGCCGTGCGAGTTCGTTCCATGATTCCTCGACCCAGCGCAGGGTTTCGCGCTCGGCGGCGATGGCGCGCTGCGACGCGGCCACGGAGAGGAAGCGGGCCGCTTCCGGCGTCGGGTAGTATCCGAGCAGGAGCAGTTCCGGGAAGCTTGCCCGAAGCGGCTCGAACATCGCGATGAAGGTCTCTTCGGGTTGCGAGCCGGAGAGCACCGCTGGGATGGTGTGCTGCGCGATGTGACGGACCGATGCGCACAGCGAGCGGAAGCGCTCCTCCATGGCGCGGCGGGCGAGTTGCGTCGTCGTGGCCTGCTGGTGGTTGAAGATGGCCTCGTATTCCGATGCGGCGTGGTGGTCCACCGTGTAGGCGAGTGTGGTGAAGGCGGCGAGCACGCAGACAATGCCGATGCCGTAGAAGGCCATGGTGACGCGTTTTTTGCGCGTGGCACGCTTGAGTGGCGATATGGGCAGTTTTTGGACCATATCTTGGAATACAGGAAAATGTCGTCAGCGGGAAGATGCGGGGTGCGTGTCGAGGGCGTCTCGACACCTTTGACATGCCCGGCCCGCTCCCGTACGCACAGGGGGCGGACGCGAATTCGAACCAACGAGATCAACGAAGGAGCAACAGAATGAAGGCTTTGCGCATCCTCATGGCCGCCGTGGCCCTGACCATCCTCTGCGCGGGAGCGGCTTTCGCCGGAAAACCGGGTGCCGGTCCCGTGATCGTCATGGAGACGAACATGGGCACCATTATGCTCATGCTGGACGAGAAGAAGGCCCCGGTCAGCGTGGCGAACTTCCTCGCCTACGTGGACGAGGGCTTTTACGACGGCACCATATTCCATCGCGTCATCGATGGATTCATGATTCAGGGCGGTGGGTTCGATGCCACCATGGCACAGAAGGCCACCCATGCCCCCATCGCCAATGAGGCCGCCAACGGACTGGACAACGACCGGGGCACCATCGCCATGGCCCGCACCATGGACGTGGACAGCGCCACCAGCCAGTTCTTCATCAATACCGTGGACAACGCCTTCCTGAACCACAAGGACGGCTCGTCGCGCGGCTTCGGCTACGCCGTGTTCGGCCGGGTCATCCGGGGCATGGACGTGGTGGACAAGATTTCCGGCGTGGTCACCGGACGCAGCTCCGGCATGCAGGACGTGCCCCGCGAGCAGGTGATCATCACCCGCGCGTATCGCCACGAGGGTTGATGCGGCGAGCGCCTGCAAAGCGCGAGAGATTCGAAGGCCCCGGTCAGCATGATGCCGATCGGGGCCTTTTTCGTTTTTTACGAAGGGCGGGACGTCAGGGCTGCGGGAGTGTCGCGATGTCCGCCGCGAGGCGGGCGAGAATGGACGACACCGCCCGCTCCATGGCCTTGGCGTAGGCCTGCGCCGTGCGCGCGCCAAAGGGCATGCGTTCGGCATAGGTCCGCGTCAGGACGATATCGTAGTCCGTGTCGCTGTCTTTGAGCAGGAAGAACTGCATTTCCAACACCGCGGCGGGGTCTCTCCCCTCGCGGAAGTCGCCGTGCATGGTCACGGCGGTGGTTTCGAGGACGTAGTCCGGACGCAGGACGCTGGCCTCGGGCGAGACGCTCGCGAACAGCGCGGCGGCGCCCATGGCGTCGCGCAGGGCCTGCGTCAGCATGTCCGCCGGTGCGACGAGGAACTGGTCGTAGTAGTCGATGGAGTAGGTGGTCTCCCCGGTGCGGAAGATGAGTTCGCGTCCGGCGAAGCCCGGCGAGACCACGGCGCGGCGCACCTTGAGCACGCCGGGGCGAGCGGTTGCGGCGGGCTGGGGGAGTTCCGGGCGCAGGACGTAGTGGCGGATTTCCGGTGCGGGCTTGGACAGCCCCGTGGAACAGCCCGCGAGGAAAAGTGTCAGGAGCATGCAGCACAACAGCGCGGAAGCCTTGTGCGCGGAGAGTGGCGAATGTGTCACGGCATGGTCTCCGGGGTGATGCGTTTGGGCGGTGCGCCGAGGATGAGGCGCGAGGGGTTCTGGCGCGCGTCGCCGGTGATGGCGCTCAGGTTGTCCATGACCTTGCGTGCGTCCTGCAGAATGGCGCGGATGGTGGCGGATTCGCTGTCCGTGAGGTCGCTCACCGTGCGCAGCGTGCGTTCGAGCTGCACCGTGGAGCGGCGGATGTCGCGGGTGGCGGCGCGGATGTCGTCGAGCACCTGCGGCACGTTCTCCACGGACTGTTCGAGCTTGGGATTGCTGAACAGCGAGTTGATGCCCGCGCTGGCGTGTTCGAGGTTCGCAGTGACGTTTCTCGCCTGCTGGAAGGTGGCCACGAAGTTCTCTTCGGAGCTTTGGACCATGCGCCGCGCACCGGCAAGGGTCGCCGCCGCATCGGGGATGAGCGCGTCGAGACGCTTGTCCGCCAGCAGGACGTTCACGCGGCGGAAGCCGTCGCGCAGTTCCACGAGGTTTTCGCGGACCAGTTCGCCGATGGTGGCGACGTCCTCCTCGTCGAGTCCCGCGTTCACCTTGTCGAGGATTTCCGCGAGGCTGTTGCCCATGCGGCGGAAGTCGATGCTTTCGAATTCCTTGAGGCCCTGACCGATGGAGCCGAGCGCCGCTTCGAGGCGGCTCATGGTGCTTGGCGCGGAGGGAATGTAGGGGTGGGTCGGCTCCCACGTGATGGGCAGGGGCGGATTCTGCTGGGGCGGGAAGAAGTCCAGCTCCACGAAGGCAACACCGGTGAGGCCCTGCGTGGTCAGGCGTGCCCGCAGGCCGCTTTCCACGGGCTTGCGCAGGAAGAGCGTCTCGCGCGAGGCCTTCTGGCCGAAGAAGCTGGTGGCCAGGTCGCGATCGAGGGCCATGTCCACCAGCACGTAGCGTCCGAGCTCCTCGGCGTTGTCGTAGCGCGCCCAAACGAAGCTGATGTCCTCCACGGTGCCGACCTTGACTCCGCGAAACTTCACTGCGCCGCCCACATCGAGACCCTGCACCGATTCGTCGATGTAGGTCTCCACCGTGAGGGTGTCCTTGAAGAGTTCGCCGACGCCGAGGTAGATGATGGTGGCGGCCAGCAGGCCGACACCGGCGAGAATGAATGCGCCCAGCCGGAAATGGTGACTCGTGGTGCTCATCGTGACTCGTTTTCCGCTTCGCGGTTGAAGAACTGGCGGACCCACGGATTATCCGAATGGTCGCGCAGGTCGGCGGGGCGTCCCTCGGCCACGATGCCCCGCGTACGTTTGTCCAGCATTATCACCCGGTCCGCGATGGTGTAAATGCTTGGCAATTCGTGCGTGACGACCACGAAGGTCATGCCGAGGCCGTCGCGCAGGTCGAGGATCAGTCGGTCCAGCCCGGCCGAGGTCACGGGGTCCAGCCCGGCCGATGGTTCGTCGAGAAAGAGGATGGACGGGTCCAGCGCCATGGCCCGCGCTAGCGCCGCGCGCTTGCGCATGCCGCCCGATAGTTCCGAGGGCATGTGCTCCTCGAAGCCGGAAAGGCCCACCAGCGATAGCTTCATGCGCGCCATGAGGTTCATGGCCGCGTCCGGCAGGTCGGTGAATTCCTCCAGCGGCAGGCGTATGTTCTCCAGAAGCGTCATGGAGCCGAAGAGCGCGCCGGACTGGTAGGTCACCCCGAAGCGGCGCAGGATGGCCCTGCGTTGCGGACCCGTGGCGGAGACGATGTCGTCCCCGCCGATGAGCACCTGCCCCGAAAGCGGCGGACGCAGGCCGATCACGTGTTTGAGTAGCGTGGACTTGCCGCAGCCGGAGCCGCCGAGCACCACGAAGACCTCGCCGGGGCGCACGTCGAAACTGACGTCGTCGAGGATGACGGTGTCGCCGTACCCGGCCGTGAGGTGGTCCACCCGGATGATCGTGTTGTCGCCCATATCAGATTCCAAGTGCATAGTAGATGGTGGCGAGAATGCCGTCCGACACGGCGATGAGCACCAGTCCGCTGACCACGCTCGATGTCGTGGATTCGCCCACGGCGCTTGCGCCGGTGCCGGTCTCCAGTCCGCGCAGGCAGCCCACTCCGGCCACGAGCACGCTGAACACCAGCGCCTTGAACAGGCCTCCCATCACGTCGCCGACAGTGACGTTGGACAGGGCGCGCGTGGCGTAGACGACGAACGGATACCCGAAGCCGGTCACCACCACCGCGCCGCCGAGCAGTGCGAAAAGGTTGAAGAATATCGTGAGAAATGGCGTGACGGTCATGGCCGCCAGCACGCGGGGGACCATGAGGAACTGCACGGGGTCGAGGCCCATGGTGCGCAGCGCGTCTACCTCCTCGTTGACGGTCATGGTCCCGATTTCGGCGGCGAAGGCCGAGCCGGAGCGACCGGCCAGCAGGATGGCCGTGACCAGCGGTCCCAACTCGCGCAACATGGATAGCCCCAGCAGGTTGGCCACGTAGATGTCCGCGCCGAAGCGGCGCATGGGCACCGCGGACTGGAAGGCAGTGATGAGCCCCATGAGGAAGCCGATGAGCGCGATGATGGGCAGCGCGTTCACGCCTGCCGTTTCGCAGGTTCGCAGGTAGTCGCGCCAGCGCACGGTGCCAGGTCGGAAGAGCGAGTGCCACAGCGCCCGAGCGCTTTCGCCCACGAAGGCCACCAGCGCGTACATGTCGCGCCCGATAGCGCTGGCCTCCCGGCCGATCTGCGTGATGAGTCCCTTTTCTGGGGCCGGACGCGCCTTGGGCGAAAAGTCCCCGCCCGTCAGCAGTTCCACGAGGTGCGCACGCTCCTCCGACAGGCCGCGCAGTTCGGCAGTCGTCCCGCGCGACGCCGCGACGGCCCGCAGTTCCGCCACGAGGGCGGCTCCTGACCCGTCGAGGAAGGTGACGTGCGTCATGTCCACTGTGAGAGGCGTGGCGCTCGCCGCGCGGGCGATACGCAGGGCCTCGCTCCAGACGGCGGCCGTTCCTGCGGCGTCGAGACGGCCGGACAGGGCGAGTCCGCCCTCGTGCAGGGCTGAAACCGTCGCCGTTGGGGCGGCGCGATGTGTGGTGCGCTCGGTCTTCATGATTGGGTAATATAAACGTAACCCCGCGCATCCGCAATATTTCCCGCAGGAGGGTCGGCTGGCGGCGCGGCGGGGACCGGGGCGACCGCTCCGGTTTCCATATCATGTATGGAATGAGGCTTTACAACGCCCGTGGTCTGTCGATTTTCAGGATGTCGTCGATATTCGGAAACGCGATTGACGAACTCCGGTTTCCGTGTGACAAGAAACTTGAGAAACCACAAAAGTTTCCGGAGTGCAGAAATGAACGATCAGGCGACACGGGAGCGCATCCTTGAGGTCGCGGGCGAGAAGTTCCAGCGCCACGGCCTGCGCCGGGTGACCATGGACGACATCGCCCGCGAGATGCGCATGAGCAAGAAGACGCTCTATAAGTATTTTGGCGGCAAGGAGGAACTGGTGCGCGAACACGTGGAGCGCACCCTGTGGGCGCGTCTGGACGAGGTGTTCCACGCCATGGAGGACGGGGAGAGCGTGCGCGGTTGCTTCGGCAATGTCTACCGCTGCATCCTGCGGATGTCCTCGGCGGTGACGCGCGTGTTCATGGTCGATCTCAAGGCGGAGTATCCCCAACTGTGGGAGCGCATTCACATCCGCCGTTCGCAGGGGCTTCGCAGATATGCGCAGCTCATCGCCCGTGGTGTGGCGCGCGGAGAGGTCCGCTCCCAGATAGACCCGGACATCGCCACCGAGATCATCCAGTGCGTCATCAATACCTATATGGTGCCCGAAACCTTCGAGCGCGGCGTCGATCCCGGCGATATGGCCCGAACATGGTTTACGATGTTGACCAGTGGGCTGTTTATCGAGCCGCTCGATCTGGCGGGCATCGACTCCAAGGATTAGACCATTTGTCGAAACGCGTTTGCGCGGGAGCGTCGGGCGCGTGGTGCACCGTTTCAGGAATGGAGAACGGTCATGCAATTCTCTCGCAGAATGTTGGCCCTGCCCGTGGCGGCACTCGGCATCGTGCTGTTCGTCGCGCTGGTGAGGACGAAGTCCGGTCCCAAGCGGCTGGATGTGGACGAACGCGCTCGTGCCGTGCGGGTGATCACCGCGCCGGAGGTGGCCCTCGTGCCGCGTGTCGTTGGCTATGGCAGCGTGCGGCCAGCGCAGGTGTGGGAGGCCGTGGCCGAGGTGGGCGGGCGCGTCGTGGAGATGCATCCGAGCCTCAAGCGCGGGGCCATCCTGCCCGCCGGAGCGGTGCTTCTGCGCATCGACCAGACCGAATACCGACTGAAAGTGGCCGCCGCCGAGGCCGAGGTGCAGAGCGCGCTGGCCCGGCTGCGCGAGCTTGAGCAGAAGAAGATCAACACCGAGCGGCTGTTCGCCGTGGAGAGCGAATCCCTGACCCTTGGCGAGGCCGAGTTGCAGCGCCGCCAGCGGCTCTTGGAGACCGGAACCATCTCCCGCTCCGAGTATGATCGCGAGGAGCGCAGTTGGCTGGCCCAGCGAAACGCGGTGCAGGGTTACCGCAGCACGCTTGATCTCATCCCCGCCGAACGCCGCCAGTTGTCCGCCGCCCTCGACGCGGCGCGCTCCCGCCTGGAGGATGCGCGGCTCGATCTCGGGCGGACGGTCATCACCGCGCCCTTCGAGTGCCGCATCGGCGAGGTGGGCGTGGAACTGTCGCAGTATGCAAAGGTCGGGCAGACCGTGGCCGTTGCCGATTCCATCGGGGCCTCGGAAGTGTCGGCGCAGGTGCCCATCGCCGCGTTTCTGCGTCTGGTGCGCCCCGGACCCGTGCCCCTCGTGCGTAACGGCGACATCGACATGGACGACATCCGCCGTGCCATCGGCGTGGACGGCGTGGTGCGCTTGAATCTTCCCTCCGGCCCCGTGGAGTGGAAGGCCCGGCTGTCGCGCCTGTCCGATTCCATCGACCCGAAGACCCGCACCGTTGGCGTCATCGTCGTCGTGGACGATAGTTATTTCTCCGCTCGTCCGGGCGAGCGTCCGCCGTTGGTCAAGAACATGTATTGCGAGGTTGAGTTGCGTGGGCGTCCGCATTCGGCGACCGTGGTGCTGCCGCGCTCCGCCGTGCGCGAGGGGCGGGTGCGGGTGGTTGGCGCGGATTTACGCCTTGAAACGCGTGAGGTGGCGGTGGATGCCGTGCAGGGGGATCTGGTGGCCCTGCGTTCCGGTGTGCAGCCGGGCGAGCGTGTGGTGGCCACGGACGTGATACCGGCCATAGAGGGCATGCTGCTCGAACCCGTGGATGACGCGGAGCTGCTGGCCCACGTCATCCGAGAGGCTTCCGGGGGGGCGGGCACGCCATGAGGTGGCTTAACGCGGTCATAGCCTTCTTCGCGGAGCATCCCACGGCGGCGAATCTGCTGATGGGCATCTTCCTGTTCATGGGGGCGCTCACGGTTTCGGATCTGCGCCGTGAGACGTTTCCCGATTTCACCGCGCCCGAGGTGGAGGTGAGCGTGGTCTACCCCGGAGCCACGGCCGAAGAGGTGGAAAATGCCATTTGCCAACGCGTGGAGGACGCCGTTGATGGCGTGACCGGCGTGTACGAGGTGCGCAGCGAGGCACGCGAAGGTCTGGGCCGCGTGGTGGTGGAAATGGTGGAAGGCGGCGACATGCCGCAGTTCATCGACGACGTGCGTACCGAGGTGGAGGCCATCGACGACTTTCCCGACGAGGCGGAGGACCCGGTCATCAAGCAGCTCGGGCGTACGGACCCCGTGGTGTCCGTGGCCGTCACCGGGCCGATGCCGGTTTCCGATCTCAAGCTCTACTGCGAGGACCTGAAGGACCGCATGCAGCTTTTGCCGCAGGTCTCGCAGATCGACATCCTCGGCTTCTCCGATCATCAGTTGCGCATATCCATTCCCGCAGCCGTACTCATGCAGCATGGGCTGTCGGCGGACGACGTGGCGCGGCGCATCGCCGCCCGCAGCGTGGACCTGCCCGCCGGAAGCGTCGAGACGCGCGACGCCGACGTCCTGGTCCGCTTCGGGGACGAGCGCCGCGGCGTGCGCGAACTGGAGGACCTGACCATCTTCTCCGGTGCCACGGGTGCGGAACTGCGCCTTGGCGACATCGCCCGCATCACGGACACCTTCGAGCTGGACGAGCAGAAGATCGTCTTCGACGGCATGCGCGCCGGGATGCTCCAGATCAACAAGACCAAGGGCGAGGACGCGCTGCGCATCATGGACGCCGTGTCATCGTTTTTGGAACGCGAGCGGCTCGCCGCGCCGCCCACGGTGCATTTCACCCTCACGCGAAACGTCTCGAAGATCGTGCGCGATCGGTTGCAGATGCTGGTGATCAACGGCTTCGAGGGTCTCGCCCTCGTGTTCCTGACCATGTGGCTCTTCTTCGCCTTCCGCTTCTCGTTCTGGGTGTCCATGGGGCTTCCCGTGTCCTTCCTCGGGGCGGCCTTCGCGCTGGACGGGCTAGGGCTGTCGCTGAACATGATCTCCATGGTAGGCCTGCTCATGGCCACCGGTCTGCTCATGGACGACGCCATCGTCATCGCCGAGAACGTGGCCGCGCACATGGCGGCGGGCAAGTCCGCGCGGCTGGCGGCCGTGGACGGAACGGCGGAGGTGGTGCGCGGCGTGTTCTCGTCCTTCGCGACCACGGTGCTCATCTTCGGGACCATCGCGCTGCTCATCCGGGGCGACATCGGCAAGGTGCTGTGGGTCATGCCGGTGGTGCTCATCATCACTCTCGGTGTGAGCCTCGTGGAAGCCTTCTTCATCCTGCCGCACCATCTGGCGCATTCTCTGTGCGGGCACGAGCACGACACGCGCTCGCGCTTTCGCGAGGGCTTCGACGCGCTGTTTGTCCGTCTGCGCGAGGAGGGCCTTGGCCGCGCCGTGGATTGGGCCGTGCGCTGGCGCTATGCGTGGGTGGCGGCGGTGTTTGCGACGTTTTTGCTTTCCATAGGGATGATCGCCGGAGGGCGGCTCAAGGTGCGGGCCTTTCCCGAGATAGACGGCGACGTGCTCGAAGCCCGCGTGCTTATGCCGCAGGGAACACCGCTGGCGCAGACCGAGGCCGTGGCCGGGCGCGTGGAGCAGGCGCTTTCGCGCGTCAACGACGCCCTGCGTGATCGACAGCCCGATGGGCGCGACCTCGTCGAGCACGTGAACGTCCAGTATTCCGTCAACAACGACTCCGGCGAACAGGGACCGCACCTCGTCACGGTGAGCGCGGACCTGCTCTCCGCCGAGGAGCGCGACGGAACCATCGACGAGATTTCGGAGCTGTGGCGCGGGGAGGTCGGCACCGTGCCCGATGCCGTGTCCATCACCTACAAGGAACCAGCCCTCGGTCCCGGCGGCATGGCCATCGACATCCGGCTTCAGGGACCGGACCTGCATCGCCTGTCGCAGGCCTCGAACGAACTGCTCGGTTGGCTTGGCGGCTATGACGGCGTGTTGGACCTCATGGGCGACCTGCGGCCGGGCAAGCCGGAAATCCGCGTGCGCCTGCGCGAGGGGGCGCTGGCTCTGGGCATCGACGCGGCAACCGTGGCTCGGCAGTTGCGGGCGGCCTTTCATGGCCTCGACGCCGCAGAGGTGCAGGCCGGAGCGGAAAGCTACGCGATCAACGTCCAGTTCCCGGCTGGCGATCAGGATAGCCTGGCCGACCTCGACGGGTTCCATGTTACCGCCGCCGACGGCACGCAGGTGCCGCTGTCGGTGGTGGCCACGCTTGAGGAGGGCAGGGGCTTCGCGCGCATCGCGCGGGTGGACGGGGTGCGCACGGTCACCATCCGGGGCGATGTGGATCTGCGCCGGGCCAACGCCCGCGAGGTTGTGGCCGACACGGGGGAGCACTTCATGCCTGGGCTGCTGGAACGCTATCCCGAAATCGGTCTGAGCCTCGAAGGACAGGCGCGGGAGACGAAGCGTACCGGCGGCTCGCTCCTGCGCGCGCTCGGTATCGGCGTCTTCGGCATATTCGTGCTGCTGTCGTTCCAGTTCCGCAGCTACATTGAGCCGGTGGTGGTCATTTCGGCCATCCCGCTGGCCTTCATCGGCGTGGTGTGGGGGCATCTGCTCATGGGGCAGGAGTTGGCCATGCCGAGCATCATGGGCTTCGTGTCGCTGGCGGGCGTGGTGGTCAACGATTCCATCCTGCTGGTGGAATTCATCAAGATACGCATGGCGGATGGTCAGCGTGCCTCCGAGGCCGCGCGGGTCGCCAGCCGGGGGCGGTTCCGCGCCGTGGTGCTGACCTCCATGACCACCATCATGGGCCTTGTGCCGCTACTCCTCGAACGGAGCCTTCAGGCGCAGATTCTCATTCCGCTGTGCATCAGCATCGTGTTCGGGCTGTTGGCGTCCACGGTGCTCGTGCTGCTCGTAGTGCCCGCGCTGTACGCCATTCTCGCCGATCTCGGGCTGACGAACGGCGACTCTCCGCCCTGAGTCGGTCCCTTTGCTCCCGGCGGCAAGTGGTGCTACAACCCGGTCAGAGGGCGCAACGACATGGAAAAGATCGAATTCATGGCAACGCTGCCCCTGTTCAAGGGGCTTCCCGATGACCATATGCGGGCCGTGGCCGACATCGCCGTGGACACGCGTCTTGCGCGCGGGCGGAGCATCTTCGCCGAGGGTGACGAGGCCGACGGCTTCTATGTGGTCTTCGAGGGGCAGGTGAAGATATTCAAGGTCTCCCCCGAGGGGCGGGAGCAGATCATCCACATCTACGGACCCGGCGAGACCTTCGCCGAGGTGCCGGTGTTCGAGGGTGGACGCTTTCCGGCCAGCGCGGAGACCACGGCGGCATCGCGTCTGCTGTATTTTTCGCGCGAGGGGCTGTTGCGGCTCATCGAGCGGGACGCCGGAGTCGCCCTGAACATGCTGGCCATCATGGCCGCGAAGCTGCGGCGTTTTACGGTGAAGCTCGAAAATCTCACCCTGCGCGAGATGCCCCAGCGTCTCGCCGCCTATCTGCTCGATCTGTCCGAACGCAGCGCCTCGGCGAGCGAATTGGAACTGGACATTGCCAAGGGACATCTGGCAAGCCTGCTCGGCACCGCGCAGGAGACGCTCTCGCGCGTGCTACGGCGCATGAGCGATGCGGGAATCATCGCCGTGGACGGCCGTCGTATCGTGCTGGTGCGCATTGAACGCCTTGAGGCACTGGCCTCGGGCGAGGAACGCTTGTGAATCGAGAGGATTTTTCATGAATAGACTCTTCCCCGTGCCCATGCGCGGCGTGGTGATTGGCATGCTGCTCGTGTTCGCGGCCTCCGTCACCGCCGCCACCATCTGGAGCTTCCGCTCCGGCATCATGTGGACCGGCATCTGTCTTCTGGCCGTGGCCGTGCCCATCACGGCGCTCTACTGGTACATGCTCTACGTGAACCCCTCGCGCACGCGCATCATCGTGGATGAGGGACGGGTGTTCGTCGAGGCTCCGCCCTTCCTGCGCGCCACCGTCACCCTCGATACCGTGACCCGCGCCTTTGTTACAGACCTCGACACGGACGAGACGCTCAATCCGCTGAAGAAGGAGCGCTGCATGGCCTACTTCGGCTACCGCTCCGGCATGTTCATGCTGCCTGCGGGCCGCGAGGCCGTGGTGGTCAGCCGCTCCTCGCGCGTGTTGTGCCTCAAGACGCCTGATTTGTTCTACATCCTCGGCCCAAAGGATCTCGACGGACTCGTCGAGGCCGTTCGCGCCAGCATTCCGGTGGACACCGGCAACTAGCCGGAAGCCCTTTCGCCATCTCGGGGGACGCGTGGTCATGCCGCGCGTCCCTTTTCTTTTGCGCGGCGTGGGGGATCATGGTTTGATTCCCGTATGCGATCGAGCCACCGCGTCGTGCCGCCATTGAAAATGTTCCGCGAAAGCGGGCGTTTTGACCTGCGTCAAACACTCTCGCCTCCATCACGGGTAGCACTCGGGGAAGACGTGAACGCAAACCCTGCGATACCAACAGGAGGATGAGACATGTTCTGTTACCAGTGCGAACAGCGGGCCGCCGGGGCCTGCACCAAGATTGGCGTGTGCGGAAAGAAGCCGGACGTGGCCGCCCTTCAGGATCTGCTGACCTATCTGCTGCGCGGCCTCGCCGTGGTCGCCCGCGAAGGGCGGCGCGTGGGCGTGACGGACCGCGAGGCGGACCGCTTCATGGCCGTCGGCCTTTTCTCCACGCTGACCAACGTCAATTTTGATCCGGACCGCTTCCACGACCTTGCCGCCCGCGCTATCGAATTGCGCGAGGGGCTGAAGGTCCGCGTGAAAGCTGCGGGTGGAGCCGCCACCTACGCCGAGCGCGCCGCGAACTATACTCCCGCCGCCGGGGCGGACCTCGCGGCCGAGGGCGAGCGCTGCGGGCTGGGCGTCGATCACTCCGCCGATGCGGATATCCGCTCGTTGCAGCACACGGTGCTCTTCGGTCTGCGCGGTGTGGCCGCCTACGCCGATCATGCGCGGATTCTCGGGCAGGAGAGCGACGAGGTGTACGCCTTCATGCACGAGGGCATGGCCGCCATTTACGACGATCTGGACCTTGGCGCATGGGTGGCGTTGGCGCTTCGCACCGGCGAGGTGAACCTCAAGGTCATGGAGCTTCTGGACGCCGCCAATACCGGAACGTACGGGCACCCCGTGCCCACTGAGGTGCCGCTTGGCCCGCGTAGGGGTAAGGCCATCCTCGTTTCCGGGCATGACCTGAAGGACCTGCGCGACCTCTTGGAGCAGACCGAGGGCAAGGGCATCAGCGTCTACACCCATGGCGAGATGCTGCCCTGTCACGGGTATCCGGAACTGAAGAAGTTTGCCCATTTCCACGGGCATTACGGCACCGCGTGGCAGAACCAGCAGAAGGAATTCGCGGCGTTCCCCGGTGCCATCCTCATGACCACAAACTGCATCCAGAAGCCCGCGTCGTCGTACATGGACAACATCTTCACCACCGGCCTCGTGGGCTGGCCCGGCGCGACGCACGTGAAGAACGGCGACTTCGGACCGGTCATCGACAAGGCGCTGGCCATGGACGGATTCGCCGCCGACGAAGACCGGGGCAGTGTGCTGACCGGCTTTGCCCACAACGCCGTGCTCGGCGTGGCCGACAAGGTCATCGACGCGGTGAAGTCCGGCGCGATCCGCCACTTCTTCCTCGTCGCCGGGTGTGACGGGGCCAAGCCCGGTCGCAACTACTACACCGAGTTCGTGGAGAAGGTCCCCGCCGACTGCGTGGTGCTGACCCTCGCTTGCGGCAAGTTCCGCTTTTTCGACAAGAAACTCGGCGACATTGGCGGCATCCCCCGCCTGCTTGACGTGGGGCAGTGCAACGACGCCTACTCCGCCATCCGCATCGCCGTGGCCCTTGCCGAGGCCTTCGGCTGCGGTGTGAATGATCTGCCGCTGTCCATGGTCCTCTCGTGGTACGAGCAGAAGGCCGTGGCCATCCTGCTGACACTGCTGCATCTGGGAATCAAGGATATCCGTCTCGGGCCCACGCTGCCGGAGTTCATCACGCCAAACGTCCTTGGCGTGCTGGTCGAGAATTACGGCATTCGGCCCATCACCACGCCGGACGAGGACCTCGCGGCTATCCTCGGATAATTGCCTCGCCGACATTGCCTGACATGACGGGCGGGAACTGCGCATGGTCGCGGTTCCTGCCCTTTTTCGTTTCCAATGGTTTTTCGAAATGGGTGGTCACACAGTGGGGGATGGGGTATCATCCGGAGTATCTGCGCGCTGTGCCGCGTATGGATCACAATCCGGAGGGGCGTCATGAAGGGATGGATCAGGCCGGTTGTGTGGATCGCGTTCGGAATAGTGCTCGCGTTTCCGCTGTTCAGCATGCTGTATTACACGATGGTGCGCACATCGACGCCGCAGTTCTGCGCCTCGTGCCACGAGATACGTTTTGCCTACAACACGTGGAAGACGTCGAGCCATGTCAACAACGGTCAGGGCGCCGTGGCGGACTGCATGGACTGCCACCTCCCTGCGCCGCAGGATACCGTGAATTTCTTCTACATGAAGACGGCGCACGGCATACGTGACGTGGTTCTGCACTTCGTCAAGGGATCGGATGCCTACGACCACGCCGTGCAGCGCGAAAAGGCCTATGCTTCGTTCAAGAACGAGCAGTGCCAGAAGTGCCATCGCAACATCCTGCATATCCCGGACAGGCGAGGGGCCATGCTGGCTCATCGTTCCGTGTTGTACCCCATGCCGGGATACGAGAAGCGGTGCGTGGATTGCCATCGCGATCTGGTGCATAACCCACGGCATTTCTATGATTACAAGCAATTGCGGCCGAACGCGTCGCTAGCGGGACTGTAGGCCGTGTCAAAACCGGACGAGCCGAGGAGGAGGCCATGAAGAAACGCAGTGTGCCCGCGGCGCTTGGCGTCGCGCTTGTGGTGGTGGCCGTGACTGCGGTCGCCGCTCTCGCCCAGAACTATCCGAAGGTGCGCGAGTTTCGGCTCGAACGGGCCATGCCCGCCGAGGCCGAGGCCTGCATCGAGTGCCACCGCACCGAGCATCCGGGGCTGTATGCCGACTGGGCGCGTAGCCGTCACGCCAGCGCGGGCATCACTTGTCTGGACTGTCATCAGGCCGATCCGGTGGACAAGGACGTCAGTCAGGAGCACTACCGTCAGTACGAGCGTAGCGATACCCCGTGGGGCCGCAAGGAGTACAAGGTTCCCGTGGCCGGGGTGGTCACGCCCAAGGACTGCTCGCGCTGCCATCCCGACGAGGTGAAGCAGTATTCGCGTTCCAAGCACGCCAATACCATAGAGATCATCTGGAAGATCGACCCGTGGCTGAACAAGGGCATGAACTCCGACAACGAGCGCAAGACCGGCTGTTTCTACTGTCACGGCACGGTGCTTAAGATGAAGGACGGCAAGCTCGATTCCGCCACATGGCCCAACGTCGGCGTGGGGCGTGTGAATCTGGACGGCTCCCTCGGAAGCTGCACGAGCTGCCACACCCGCCATCGTTTCTCGGTGATGGACGCCCGCAAGCCCGAGGCCTGCGGCCAGTGTCACCTCGGTCCTGACCACCCGCAGATCGAGATATTCACCGAATCCAAGCACGGCGATATCTACGCCGCCTTCGGCCACGAATACACGTGGGATTCCGCACCCGGCACCTGGACACCGGGCGTTGATTTCCGCGGGCCGACCTGCGCCTCCTGCCACATGTCCGGCGCGGGGACCGTGCGCACCAGCCATGACGTGACCGAGCGTCTCTCGTGGGAGACGCAGGCTCCGCTGACCGTGCGCCCGCAGGACTTCAAGCCCTTCCCGGCGCGCACGGATTGGAAGACAGAGCGCGACAAGATGGCCGAGGTCTGCGGACAGTGCCACGGCCGCAAGTGGATCGACGACTTCTACGTCGATTTCGACAAGGCGGTGGAGGAATACAACGAGGGCTATTTCAAGCCCGCCAAGGCCATGCTCGATCAGCTCTACGAGAAGGGGCTTCTGGATCAGAAGACCTTCTTCGACGAGAAACTGGAGGTCGAGTTCTATGAACTGTGGCACCACGAGGGCCGTCGGGCGCGCATGGGCGCGATGATGATGGCCCCGGATTACGCGTGGTGGCATGGCTTCTACGAATGCAAGCACCGCTTCAACGGGTTCATGGAGGAGGCCAACCACCTTATCAAGACCGGCTCCAAGGCCTACGTGTATCCCACTTTCCCGGGCACCGGTGGCGACACCACTCGCCCGCCGGAAATCTTCGGCAAGCAGTAACGACTACGCGGCCCCCGCTCCGGAAGGAACGGGGGCCGTTTGCTTTCGTGGCGGGGGCTATGGATGGGAACATGCCGGAAACTTCACCAATTGACCTGCGTCAAGGCGGCGTAGGCGGCGATTTCGTATGGTCGCATGAACGGGGCGGAGTGCCGCTTCCGAAAATGCAACAGGGAGAATTGCGACATGGCTGCGATCATCCGCAAGATCATCGAGATAGACGAGGAACTGTGCAACGGCTGCGGGCAGTGCGTGCCCGCCTGCGCCGAGGGCGCGCTGTCCATCGTGAACGGCAAGGCCCGTGTGGTGCGCGATATGTTCTGCGATGGCCTTGGGGCCTGCCTTGGCGAGTGCCCCACCGGGGCGCTGCGGATCATCGAGCGTGAGGCCGATCCTTTCGACGAGGAGGCGGCCATGGCGCATGTGGAGCGTACGCGCGTGGCTGCCGGGGGCGGGTGTCCGGGCACGGCCCTGCGGACCTTCGCGCCTCACGGGGGCGGGTGCCCCGGTTCCGCCATGGCGACTTTCGATGCCGCTTCCGGCGCGGCGTCGGCCGACGCGCCATCCCGTGTCGGCGACCTCATGCATTGGCCGGTGCAGATTCGGCTCATTCCGCCACACGCGCCGTTTCTGAACGGTGCGGACCTCATCGTCGCGGCGGACTGCGCGCCCGTGGCCATGCCGGATTTCCATGCGCGTTTCGTGGGCGGCAACGCGGTTATGATCGGCTGTCCCAAGTTCGACGACGCGGGGTATGTGGAGCGGTTCCGGCAGCTCTTTTCCACTGCGGACGTCAGGAGTGTCACCGTGGTGCGCATGGAGGTGCCATGCTGTCAGGGGCTTCCCGTCGCGGTCCGCGAGGGGCTGCGCCAGAGCGGGCGCGATGTGCCGTATCGTGAGGTTGTGGTGGGGCGCAGGGGCGACATTCTTCCCGTCTCGCAGAGGGAGTCACAGTGAAGCGCCGAAGGGAGGGGTGGCCCCGTTCTGTGCCGGAAATCGTATGTGCGATGTGGCGGAATTGCTTGCGCAATGGCGGTGAAGCGGTATAGAAATGGAAGAGTTGGGGTGTGCGGTGAAAACGGTGGACTAACGGGGCGGAGGGGCAGTGGCGAGGAAGCGTCCGGAAATCGAGTCGAAGCAGGGCAACGATCTCAACATCAGCATCGGAACGCGGATGCTGGTCGAGCCTGCGGGCATGGGCGACCGCTTCAAGACGGATTTCGTCGGGATGGTGCGCGGGCAGTATCTCATCGTCCGCGTGCCGCGCATTCCTGGACTCAACGATTATCTGTACGTCGAGAAGGTCGTCACCGTGCGCTATCTGCACGAGGGGCAGGTCTTCGGCTTCGGTTCCGAGGTGCTGTGGAACCTCACAGCCCCGTTTCGGCTGCTCTTTCTGCGCTACCCCAAGACCATCGAAACGCTCAACCTGCGCAAGGCCCAGCGCGTGGACTGCTTCCTGCCCGTGCAGGTTGGTAGCGGCGAAGGGGAGGGGCAGTATGTCCAGTCCGGCGGCATGATGCTCAACCTGAGCGCTGGCGGCTGCCAACTGGTGCTCGACAGCGCGGAGGACGCGGAGATGCCATCCTTCGCGGTGGATTCGCGCCTTGATGTCTCTTTCACCATGGTCGGTTCCGACCGGAGCATAAAGCTCACTGGCAAGGTCAAGAACGTGTCCCTGCATCGAAGCCGCATGTATCTTGGTGTGATGTTTCACGAATTGGACGATGAGCACCGTATGGCCATCAACACCTACGTCGAGAGCGTCAACGACTATCTGCTGGATTGATTCCGGCCGGTTTCTTCCCTCTCCATTCTTCCCCATCCAAGTCCCGGTACGCCGGACCTATCGTGCGACGACCCTGTCGCGTCCCTCTCCCTTTGCCTCATAGAGGGCCGAGTCCGCTCGTGAGAGCAGTTCGTCCAGCGATTCGCCGTTCCCCTTGTACTGGGCCACACCGATGCTGACCGTGATATGGAACGGCCCCTTGGGCGAGTGCATGGCGTGGTTCGCCACGGCGGCGCGAATGCGTTCGGCCGCCTGAATGCCCGCCGCTCTCGGCGTGGCCGGGAGCACCGCCGCGAACTCCTCTCCGCCGATGCGTCCAAAGGCGTCGACCTCGCGCAGGATGTTCCGGCAAACCTTGACCAGTGCCTTGAGCACCTCGTCGCCCGTGGCGTGGCCGTAGGTGTCGTTGACGTTCTTGAACAGGTCGATGTCGAGCATGAGCAGCGAAAGCGGGTGCCCGTAGCGCCGTGAGCGTTCGATTTCCTTCTGGGCGAGTTCCATGAAGTGGCGGCGGTTGAAGGCCCCGGTCAGCGCGTCGTGGTTCGCAAGATGCACGAGGCGCGCTTCGGCGCGCTTCTTTCCCGTGATGTCCCTGTAGAACCAGATGCGCCCGTGCAGAGTGCCCGCCTCGTCGCGTAGGCCACGGGAGTGGCGTTCCAGCATGCGCCCGTCGGTCAGGGCAATTTCCGCGCCCTGTTCGGCCTCCTCCGGGTGTTCACGCAGATGCTCGTGCACGGCGTCGAAGCCTTCGCGGTCCGTGATGCGGGAGCGCATGTGCGCAAGCACGGCGCGATAGTCGTTGCGCGGCAGGCTCTCCGGCGTGATTTCCCACAGTTCGTAGAAATGGCGGTTGGCGAGGATGACCCGGTCCGTGAAGTCCACGGCCACGATGCCGTCCGGCGAGACCTCCTGTTGCGCGGTGAGTAGCGCGTTGCGCCAGAGCATGGCCAGATGGCCTTCGATGGCCTCGCGTAGTTTGTCCAGCAGGAAGATGCTGTCCTCGCTGTGCTTTTTTTCCTTGAAGTCCATGGCGCACAGCGTGCCGAAGACGGAGCCGTCGGGCATGAGAATTGGGACGCCCATGTACGAGACAAGACCGTAGTCCACGTCCGGGTTTCCAGCCCAGCGTGGGTCCTTGAGCGCGTTGGGCACCACGAGTCTCTCCCTGCGGCGGATGATTTCCTCGCAGTAGAATCCGCTGCCCCCCAAGGGGGCGCGTTCGCCGGGGCGGAAGGGGTTGCCCTCGGTGCGGCTGGCGATGAGCACCTCGATGTCCGGATCGTCCACGCGGGTGATGAGCCCGACGGGAACCCCGATGGTGCGGGACATGACATCCACGATGTCCTGCCAACTGGACATGATGTCCTCGGTGATCATCTGCTTCTTCGACATGTCACGCCTCCGGGGGGCTCTTCCGATGCCGGGTGGGACCGCACTTCGCGTATGATGACACTTTCGCCGACGAGGTCGCATGTGTCAAATGGGGGCGGGCGATTCATTGCGCGGCGTTGGCTGATTGCCGGTGGTGGTATATGATGGGGGTCTTCGTCCGTTCAGTCGCAAGGAGCACGGCATGGCAAGCGTCCTCGTTGTGGATGTCGATCCCTTTATCAGAGAGTATCTGCGCAATGCCCTTGAGCGCACGGGGCATATCGTCTCGGCGGTCGAGTCCGTGGAGGCTGCGGGAATGGCCGGGCTGACCCGGCGATTCGACGTGGCCTTCCTCGACGCCAATCTGCCCGACGGGGACGCGATAGGCATGCTCGGCGCGTTTCGCAATCGTCTCGACGGGCCGGAGACCATTGTCCTTTCGTCCATGGCGGACCCGGATCTCGCGGAGCGCGCCATGCGGGCCGGGGCGTGGGATTTCATCGTCAAGCCATGTTCCCTCGACCGCCTGACGCATTCGTTGCGTCGCGCACTCATGTATCGCGCCAAGCGCAGTGAGGCGCTACCGCCGCGCCTTCGCAACTGCGGCATCGTCGGCAACAGCGCGGCGATCAGGCAGTGCCTCGAACAGGCTGGCTTGGCGGCTGCCGGACGCGCCGACGTGCTCATCACCGGCGAGACCGGCACAGGCAAGGACATCTTCGCGCGGGCCATCCACCAGTCGTCGGCGCTGGCCAACAGGCCTTTCGTCGTGGTCGATTGCGCGGCGCTGCCTTCAGGGCTGGCCGAGAGCATCCTTTTCGGTCATGTGCGCGGGGCCTTCACCGGAGCGGACACCACACGATCGGGACTCATCCGGCAGGCCGACGGCGGCACGCTGTTTCTCGACGAGGTTGGTGAACTGCCGCCGGAGGTGCAGTCCACGTTTCTGCGCGTGTTGCAGGAGCGGCGCTATCGTCCCGTTGGTGCGCGCCACGAGGAGGCGAGTGACTTCCGGCTCATTGCCGCCACCAACCGTGAGCTTGCGGATATGACCGCCGCAGGGCGCTTTCGTAGCGACCTGCTGTTCCGGCTCAATTCCTTTGTGCTGCGCCTGCCCCCCCTGCGCGAGCGGCGCGAGGATATCGCCGCGCTCGCCGTGCATCTACTGGCCCGCGAGGCCCGGCGGGACTGCTGCGAGGTCAAGGGCGCCAGTCCCGAATTCCTCGCCGTGCTTGCCGCGCATGACTGGCCGGGAAACGTCCGCGAGCTGGTGCATGTGCTGCGGGCCGCCATTCTCGCCGCCGGAGGCGAGCCGACTCTGCATCCTCAACATCTGCCGGTGGAACTCAAGGTCTGCTACATGCGCGGTGCCATGGGCGATGCTGGCGAGTCCGCGCAAGACCGCGAACCGCAGGGCCACGTCTCCGGCCAGCCCATGGCGTGGCGCGAGTATCGGCGACGGGTGCTCGATGAGGCCGAACGCCGCTATATGGCCGACATCATGCGCCATGCCGGGGGTGACGCCCGGCGTGCCATGGAGCTTTCCGGGCTGAAGAGCGCCCGTTTCTATCAGCTTCTGCGCCAGCACGGGCGCGATCTGTCCTGATTCCTTCCAGTCTGTTTTTTTCGGAATGTGAGTCCGATTTCATCGCAATGCGCAGTGTGCGGAGTTGTGTTCCGTTGCGTTGCTCGTGATATGTATTTGAAATGTTTTATGTGGTGTTTGGCGGAATTGTGGAACGGTTCTTGATGTGCGTCCTTCGATGGAATGAATGATGGGTTCGGCGCTTGTCGAACGTCATTGTACAAAACCGCAACAAGGGGGGCGCGGATGCTCAAGAACATGAAGCTCGGTGTGAAGATGACGCTCGGCTTCGCCGTCGTGCTTGTTCTGACGGCCATGGTAGCCGGGGTGGGGCTTCGCGGCATGACTGGCGTGAACGACCGCGTGGACAAGGTCGGTTCCATGACCCGTCTCGTCGCGCTCATTCTCGATGCGCGGTTGCAGGAAAAGAACTTCATCATGCGCGGCAGCAAGGAGTATGTGGAGAAGCAGGTCGCCTTCATCGAGGATTTGCGTAACGAGGCGAAGCTGGTTCGGGCCAAGTTCTCGGACCCGTTGAACATCGAGCAGGTCGATACCATTGTGAACAAGGTCAATGATTACGGCAAGGCCTTCGGCGCGTATGTTGATCTGAACGGCAAGCGTGACGAGACGATGGGCGTCATGCGGACCGTGGCCCGTGACGCGCTGGCCAAGACCGAAGAGATCGGCAAGAGCCAGAAGGCAGCCTACGAGGTCCTCGCGGCCAGTGGATCAGCCACCCGTGAGCAGTTGCAGGCCAAGTTGCTCAACGCCGACGACGCGGCGCATTTCATTAGGCTGTTCATCGACGCCCGCAAGAATGAGAAGGAAGTCATCATTTCTCGTGAGGACAAGTTCCGTCAACTCGTCAACGGCAACATCGCCACCATCCTCGAAGGGTTGCGCAAGATGCAGGCCCGGATGGACAACCCGCGCGACGTGGCCATGGTCGAGGGCGTCATCGCCGCCGTGCAGAAGTATCATGCCGCATTCACCGAGTACGACGCCATCATGGCGAAGCAGAAGCAGGCCGAGGACTCCATGGTCCTCGCGGCGCGCGAGGCGCGCGGTGTGTGCATCGAGGCTCGCAAGGATCAGGAAGGCAAGATGAGCGAGGAGATCAATTCCTCGAACATGATGATCTTCACCGGTGCTGGCATTGCCGGTGCCATCGGCATTCTTGCCGCTCTCATCATCACTCGCGCCATTACCGGTCCTATCCGCCAGGGCGTGAGCTTCGCGCAGTCCATCGCCGATGGCGACCTCGGCGCGAAGATCGAACTCGACCAGCGCGACGAGATCGGCATGCTGGCCGGAGCGCTGCGCAACATGGTCCGCCGCCTGAGCGATGTGGTGGGCGAGGTGCAAAGCGCGGGACAGAACGTGTCCACAGGCAGTCAGCAGCTTTCCGCCTCGTCGGAATCCCTTTCGCAGGGAGCGACCGAGCAGGCCGCATCCGTGGAGGAGATTTCCTCAAGCATGGAGCAGATGACGGCCAACATCCGTCAGAACGCCGAAAACGCCCTGCAAACCGAAAAGATCGCCATCCAGTCCGCCACGGACGCCGAAACCGGCGGCAAGGCCGTGACCGATACTGTGGATGCCATGAAGCAGATTGCCGACAAGATTTCCATTATTGAGGAAATCGCCCGTCAGACCAATCTGCTGGCGCTTAACGCGGCCATTGAGGCAGCGCGGGCCGGTGAACATGGCAAGGGCTTCGCCGTCGTCGCAGCCGAGGTGCGCAAGCTCGCTGAGCGTAGTGGCGCAGCGGCCGCGGAAATCAGCGAGCTGTCCTCGTCCAGCGTGGAGGTTGCCGAACGCGCGGGCGAGATGCTGACCAAGATGGTCCCGGACATCAAGCGCACCGCCGAACTGGTGCAGGAGATCGCCGCGGCCAGTAACGAGCAGAACTCCGGCGCGGAGCAGATCAATCAGGCCATTCAGCAGCTCGATCAGGTGGTGCAGCAGAATGCATCCGCCGCCGAGGAAATGGCTTCCACCTCCACGGAGCTGTCGAGTCAGGCGGAACAGCTCCAGCAGACCATGGCCTACTTCCGGCTGAACGGGCACGGCTCGGGTGGCGGCGTGCGTGCCGTGGCCAGTCGTTCGGCGATGCCATCGCGCCAGCTTGGCAGCGCATCCCATGCTCCGGCCCGCCCGGCCGCCAAGCCCGCCCCTGCCTCGTCGTCAGGTTCGTCCGGCAGCGGCATTTCGATTGATATGGGCGAGGGCGACGACGAGTTCGAGCGCTTCTGATCGCGCAACCGCGCCGGGCGGCACAACGGTTCGTCCTGCGTATGATGCAGTAATCGTACAACGAAAAAGGCCCCGGCTCGTGAGAGCCGGGGCCTTGTCATATTCGGGTGTGGAGTGTCGATCAGCAGTGGTCGCAGACGTGCTCGAAGGTGACGCGATCGTCGTATTCGGCCTGCTTGCCCTTGTTCCAGCGGCTGACCGGGCGGTAGTAGCCCACGATGCGGGTGTACACCTCGGCCTCCTTGCCGCAGGTGGGGCAGGTGAAGTGTTCGCCGGGGATGTAGCCGTGCTCGTTGCAGACCGAGAAGGTCGGCGTGATGGAGAGGAACGGCAGCTTCGTGTTGGTGAAGGTGCGCACGATGAAGTTCTTCAGGGCAGTGGTGTCGCTGACCGCCTCGCCGAGGTAGGTGTGGAACACCGTTCCGCCGGTGTACATGGGCTGCAGCTTGTCCTGATGCTCCAGCGCGAAGATGACGTCGTCGGAGATGCCGACGGGCAACGCGGTGGAGTTGGTGTAGTAGGGCACGCCGTTGCCGGAGGCATTGATGTCCGCGTAGAGGGCCTTGTCGATCTTGGCCAGCCGGTAGCTCGTTCCCTCGGCCGGAGTGGCTTCGAGGTTATAGAGGTGGCCGGTCTCCTCCTGGAAGCGTGCGGTGATGTCCTGCAGATGCGTGAGCACGCGCTGCATGAGCCGCGTTCCGCCCGGAGTCTCGATGCCCTTGCCGAGCAGGTTCTGGCAGGCCTCGTGTCCGCCGACAAGCCCGATGGTGGAGAAATGGCCGTTGAAGCCATTCTTCAGGTAGCGGTGCGACCACGGGAACATGCCGCGTTCGAGGTTGTCATTGATGAGCTTACGCTTGAACTCCAGCGAGTCACGCGCCAGCTCTGCATATTCGCGGATGAGGTCGAGGAAGTCCTCCTCGCCCTGTGAGAGGTAGGCGAGCTTGGGCAGGTTGAGGGTAACCACGCCGATGGAGCCGGTGAGGTCGCCCGCGCCGAAGAGTCCGCCAACCTTCTTGCGCAGCTCGCGCAGGTCCATCTTGAGCCGGCAGCACATGGAGCGCACGTCTTCGGGGCTGATGTCCGAGTTGATGAAGTTCTGGAAGTAGGGGACGCCGTACTTCGCAGTGAGCTTCAGCAGCAGTTCGCCGATCTCGGACTCCCACGGGAAGTCGCCGGTGATGTTGTAGGTGGGGATGGGGAAGGAGAAGATGCGGCCGTTGCTGTCGCCGTTGAGCATGACTTCCAGGAACGCCCTGTTGATCCACTCCATCTCCTGCTCGTACTCGCCGTAGGTCGAATCGAGGAGCTTGCCGCCGACGATGACCGCCTCGTTCTTGATATGCTTCGGGCAGGCGAGGTCGAAGGTGAGGTTCGTGAACGGGCTCTGGCCGCCCCATCGCGAGGTGGTGTTCAGGTTGAACACGAACTTTTGCATGGCCTGCAGCACGTCGTCGTAGTCGAGACCGTCGTGCCGGATAAAGGGCGCGAGGTAGGTGTCTACGTTGTTGAAGGCCTGCGCACCGGCCCACTCGTTCTGGAGCGTGCCGAGGAAGTTGACCATCTGGCCGAGCGCAGAGTCGAAATGCCGGGCCGGACCGGCGCACGAGCGGCCTTCGAGGTTGAAGCCTTCAAGCAGCAGATCGCGCAGGCTCCAGCCCGCGCAGTACCCGGCCAGACCGAAGGACAGGTCGTGGATGTGGAAGTAGCCGTGCTCGTGGGCAAGGCGCACTTCCTCGGGATACTTCTCAAGGGCGTAGCGGGCCTGAATGGAGCCGGAAAGGTGCAGCATCAGTCCCTGGAACGAGTGGGACATGTTGGCGTTTTCCGCGACGCGCCAGTCCGCCTTGGACATGTAGTTGTCGATGGTGTCCTTGACGTTCAGGTAGGCGTTGTCGTGCGCGCGGAACTCGCGGCGCTTCTCGCGATAGATGATGTATTTCTTGGCCACGGCGTAGAGGCGGGACTCCATGAGTACCTGCTCCACCATGTCCTGCACGTGCTCCTGCTCGGGAACCTCGATGCCAGCGAGCTTTGATTCGACCTTACGAGCCAACCGCTTGGAGAGCAGCGGATCCTTGATGCCGTTGGCCTTGAGGGCCTTGAATATGGCATTCGCAATCCGATCCCGCGACCATGTCTCCAGGCAACCGTCCCGTTTGAGAATCTGTTTGGGCATCTGGCGTCCTCCGAGGTGCAACGTACTTTTGTTCGGTTAGGGCAAAACCCGCGGGCAGATAGCCGCGGACCGTCTCGATGTCTTCGTCCGTGAGCATGGGGACCTTGGTGGTCCTGAAGTAGAAGCGTCCGGGAGCGGAGCGCGCGAGGTCGAATATCTGTTCGATGTTCGCGCGCGCTTCGGCGGCGTCGACGGCGTTGCCCGTGAGGGCGGGATATTTGGCGAAGGGGCCTTTCACGTCCACGGCGAAGGTCTTGACCAGATCGGTGGCCGCCAGCTCGCGCACCACGTCGGGTCGCATGCCGTTGGTGTCGAGCTTGATGGGCAGGCCCGCCGAGCCGAGGTCGGCGAGGAAGGTAGAAAGCCCAGGCACGGTGGTCGGTTCGCCGCCGGTGACGGTGATGCCGTCCAACCATTTCGCCCGTCGGGAGAGGAACCCGAGCAGGGCGGTCTTGTCGATGCGGGGCAGGCTTTCGTGCCGCCAGGCCATCTCGCCGTTATGACAGGTGGGGCAGTGCAGGTTGCACCCCCCGAGAAAAACCACGCAGCACGTGTTTCCGGGCCAGTCGCAAAGGCTGAATCGCTCGAAACCACGTACGAATTTCCAGGGTTCCATGTGCCGCGTTCCTGATCCTTGGTGTTTCATCGGTTCATGTCGAAGGCCGCAGGCGACACCGATGCGCGAGCGGCGGAATGCAAGGCGGTTTGAGTCTCGTTTGCGGCGTTCATCTGGCCGTCTTCATCGGCTTCGCAGGGTGTGCGAAAGGCCGACGAGGGGCGGGCGTCTGGCCGTCCGGCGGTTCGGGCGGCGGGTGCCGAAGCGTTCCTTGCTGTTTGAAAAAGTAGTTATTTGAGGGAGTTAAAGAAACGTAACAAAGTCTCAAGAACATAGTCCAAAAGGGCGGGGAGGTAAAGGGGAGTCCCGGAAAATGCTTGTCGTCGAAAACGCAAGTATTCCGTGCGGTTTTGCGGATGATGTGGATGATGGCGAAGTCATTCACAGTGTTTTTCACATGTGGTTTGCGGCTATCATCCTGAAATAGCGTCTAATGTATGCTCCGCTTGTGGAAAAGAATGTTCCGCCGCTGCATGGTAATGGCAGAAAATGCGTGTAAATCGGAGCTATGAAAATCTTTGAAGACGTATTCTGAGCTCGTTGCATATAAGCTTCCAAAATGGAGAAATGCAGGCAACGGGTGTGGAACGTGGTGTTGGGTTGTGGACGACGGGCGTAGCGGAGTGTGGGACACAGGAGGCCGTGCCGGTCGCGGGGCGTGAGGTAGGGGGTAGAATCAGTCATGTCATTGTGGATGAATGCTGTAATGCATCGAATTAAATGGGATTATGTGCAGAGTTGTGCAGGGAGGACGCTCTGGCGATGCATGGCAAATGCGTTGACAGTTTTGAATCATGCATTTTGTTATGACGACACGCTGATCATGCTTGGGTGCGGGAGGTGTCGAATGTATTGACAAAAAAGAGGAAATGTTCTTTACAATCTACAAAGGTTGAAAGATTTGCGGAGTCGTTTCGGTGGAAGACGTGTGTTCCAGGTTGTGGAATGGCACATTTTGTGCCGTGGCCGTCCATGGAGGTGTTGTTTCCGGGGGGTGGCATCCCGGGAATGACGCGCTCCGCCGAACGCCGGATGTTTCGCTTTCCGTGCGCCGCGAAGCATCCCGAGGGTTGTTGAACGCATGGAAGAGAAAAAGGTGAATCCATCGGTTTCCTGTCGTGCGGCGCAGGGGGATGCAGCCGTCGGAGTGCCCGATCTTCCGCGTCTCAATATCCTGCTGGTCGAAGACAACGCCGTGAATCAGACCTTTGCGTTGATGATACTGCGGCGCTACGGGCATCGCGTGAAGGCGGTGTCCGATGGTCGAAAGGCCATCGAGGAGCTGTGCAAAGCGTCATATGATCTCGTCCTCATGGATATTCGCATGCCGGGCATGAGCGGAGACGAGGCTGCACGAAGCATACGCAAGGCGGACTCCGGTGTTCTCGATCCGGAAATCCCCATCATTGCGATGACGGCTCATAGTACGCCGGAGGATGTGCAGTCGTTTATGGATGCTGGTATGGACGGATTCATAGGCAAGCCCATGACATGGGAGATGGTGTTGCATGCCATCCGCGAAACGCTGGTGCGCCGGGAGAGACTTCCCGGCTGAAGCGCGCCGCGCGAGTGGAGAAGGTTCGGCCCCCGTTCGAAAGGACGGGGGCCGAACCTTTTTGGCGTTGGGCGCCGGTCAGGCGAAGAGGCGGTCGAGCAGCAGGGTGACGTGCTCTGCCGTGATCGTCAGCGGGTTGGCCTTGGTTGAGCCGGAGACGAGGGTCTCCTCGATGACGGCGGCGCGATCCGGCAGCGGTTGACCCGAGAAGGGATTGCCGATGTCGAATTCGTCGAGCATGGCATGGATGGCGTCCAGCAGGTCCGTGCCGATGGCGCGGGACATTTCATCGTAGCGCTCGCCCATGGCCTCGCGGTTGAGTTCCACGGCGAGGGGCAGGCATACGCCGCAGGTCAGTCCGTGGGGTTGGTGGTAGCGCGCGCCCAGCGGGTGGGCCAGACCATGCACCACGCCGAGGCGCGACGAGGCGAAGCCCAGTCCGGCGAGATAGCTGCCAGTGAGGATGCCCTCGGCGTGGGCGGGGGCGACGTGCCCGGCGTCCCTCGCGCCGCGGTAGGCCGGTGCGAGGTTCGTGCACAGCAGTTCGAGGCCCCTCAGCGCAAGGGCTTGCGAATGCCATGTCGCGAAGCGGCTGGTGTAGGACTCCACGGCCTGCGTCACGGCGTCGAGCCCCGAGGACGCGACGACGGACGCGGGGCAGGATTCGAGGAGCGAGGGATCGAGCAGGACGAGGCTGGCGGTCATGCTCCGTGAGCGGAAGGATTTCTTCACGCCGGTCTGCGTATTGGTGAGGACGGCCACCGGAGTCGCCTCGGAGCCTGTTCCAGCCGTGGTCGGCACGGCGATGAAGGGCAGTCCGGGGCCATCGACCGGCGCACCGTCGTGATACTGGACGCTCGGCATGGGCAGGGCATGGAGTCCGGCGCAGGCCTTGGCGATGTCGAGCACGCTGCCGCCGCCAACGGCCGCTATCCACTCCGCGTGGTTTTCGCGGGCAAAGGCGAGCAGGGCGTCCAGCGCGTCGAGAGTCGGTTCGCCACCGGGATGTTCCCACGGCAGGCAGGTGATGTTGGTCGGCGTTGCGTCGAGAATATGGCCGAGCACGCCGCTGCGGCGCAGGCTGGCACCATGGACGAGCACGCCGCGCGCGCCGAAGCGGGATGCGTGCAGGGCGACGCTGTGTGCAACGCCCAGCCCCGAGCGGGTTTCAGCGGGAACGACAAGAACTTCGGGAATCGTGAGCATTGTGTCTCCGAAATCACGAGCGGCCACGTGGGCCGATTGCTGGTTTTGACGCCTTTTGGAGCGTCGTGCCCGGTGTCACTTTGTGGACGGCCGGACGACGTGGACGCCAACTGCCTTGAAAGATAGAAAAAGGCAATCGAAGTTGGTTGGCGGTAGTGAGAAAAAGTATAAAAATTTTCATCGCCAGAAGGCAATAATCTTGTGAAAACGCCATTTTTCATATAAGGGGGCGCTGGCGGCTATTCAAAGGAAAGAGCCGTTTTGCCGGAACGTTCCGGCGCTCTCTAAATGTGTGTGCACTGCCGAAGACGCTCCGGCGTGCAGGTTGCCGACGGCATGAGGTCTGGGAATCCGTTTCCCGTTCACAAACCTGATTGAGGAGGGCTGTGATGGCCAAGAGAATTCTTACCGCTCTGCTGGTCGTGTTGATGGCTGCATGGGCTGCTGTTGCGTATGCGGACGATTGTCTGAATCGTGGTCAGCTCGACGAGATGTACTGTGACGGGGACAACGACCTCGTCGCCGATTCCCCCAAGGATCCCTCGCAGTGGAAGGATCCGAGCACGCTGGTCTTCACCTACACCCCTGTTGAGGACCCCGCCGTGTACAAGGACGCCTTCGCCGATTTCCAGGCCTACCTTGAGAAGGCCACCGGCAAGCGAGTCGTGTACTACACCGTTCAGTCCAATGCCGCCGAGGTCGAGGCCATGCGCTCCGGCCGCCTGCACATCGCGGGCTTCTCGACCGGCCCCACCGGCTTTGCCGTCAATCTGGCGGGTTACGTTCCCATGGCCGTCAAGGGCTACGCCGACGGCTTCCAGGGCTACAACCTCATCATGATCGTCCGCAAGGACAGCCCCTACCAGAAGATGGAAGACCTGAAGGGCAAGGTCGTGGCTCACACCTCCGCCTCCTCCAACTCCGGCAACCTTGCGCCGCGCGCGCTGTTCCCCAAGCTGGGTCTGGTTCCGGACGAGGATTACCGTGTCGTCTACTCCGGCAAGCATGACCAGTCCGTCATGGGCGTGGCCCACGGCGACTACGATGCCGCTCCCGTCGCTTCCGACGTGTTCGAGCGCATGGCCGCCGCTGGCCGCATCAACAAGGACGATTTCCGCGTCATCTTCCGCAGCCCCAAGTTCCCCACCTCGTCCTTCGGTTATGCTCATGACCTGAAGCCCGAGCTGGTCCAGAAGATCGTCGGTGCGTTCCACACCTACCGCTTCCCCCCGGCGATGCAGAAGACCTTCAAGGGTGCCGACCGCTTCTACCCCGTGACCTACATGGCCGACTGGCAGGTCATTCGTGACATCGCCGAAGCCACCGGTACCGCCTACAACAAGGCGGGCCTGAAGAAGATGGCCGAGAAGGAAGCCGCGAAGGCCAAGAAGTAAGTGTCTGCAACCCGCTGAAAACGCGGGATGTTCATTCCAGACCCGGAAGGGCGAAAGCCCTTCCGGGTCCACACGTGTAAGGACCCCGAGAAAAGTGTCTACGATGAACGATTCTGAGCGCTCCCTGCGTATCGAAAACCTGGTTAAGGAATACGTGCCCGGAAAGCCCGTCCTCAAAGGAATCTCCTTCGAGGTCGTCGGCCGTTCCACCACCGCCATCATAGGCCCCTCCGGCACGGGCAAGTCCACCCTGATTCGCTGCATCAACAGGCTGATCGATCCCACCAGCGGAAACATTAGCATTTCCGGGCTGGACATCACTGGACTTTCCGGCAAGGACCTTCGCGTCGCCCGCCGCCGTATCGGCATGGTCTTCCAGGAGTTCAACCTGGTCGAACGTCTCTCCGTCATGGAGAACGTGCTGTGTGGCCGACTCGGCTACCTGCCCGTCTGGCGCGCGTGGCTGCGCAGGTTCCCCAAGGATGACATCGAGCGTGCGTTCCACCTGCTCGACAGCGTTGGTCTGATCGACTTCGCCAACGCCCGCGCCGACAGCCTTTCCGGCGGCCAGCGTCAGCGTGTCGGCATCGCCCGCGCACTGATGCAGGACCCGCACATCCTGCTGGCTGACGAACCCACGTCCTCGCTCGACCCCAAGACCTCCGTGGAGATCATGGAGCTTCTGACCAAGGTCTGCACCGACCGTCAGATTCCGCTCTTGATCAACATCCACGACGTGACCCTCGGCAAGCGCTTTGCCGACCGCGTCATCGGCATGAGCAAGGGCCATGTGGTGTTCGACGGAACTCCGGACGCTCTCGAACCCCGCCACCTTCAGGAAATCTACGGCGGCAAGGACTGGCTGCAATGAGCGCTCAGGCAATGCGGAGGGAATCGCCCTTCAAACCGAACTGGTGGGCGCGGCTGGGCTATCTGCTTGCCTTTGCCTATGCGCTCTATGCCATGTCGTTTCTGGATATCTCGTGGTCCCGCTTCATCTCTGGCCTCGGTAACGGCGCGGATTTCCTATCGGAAATGGTGCCGCCGAACTTCGAGCGCTGGAAACTGCTTGTCGGCAACCTGCTCGAAACCATCCAGATCGCGGTCATTGCCTCGGCCTTCGGCGTGCTTTTCTCGCTTCCGATCGGCCTGTGCTCGGCCCGAAACCTCATGCCCGACTGGCTGACCTGGCCCGCACGAACAGTCATCTGCATCTGCCGCTCGTTCCACCCCGTGATTTTCGCAATTCTGTTCGTGAAGGCCGTGGGCTTCGGACCTCTGGCCGGCATTCTCACTCTCGTGTTCGCGTCCATCGGCTTCATCGGCAAGCTGTTCGCCGAGGCCATCGAGGAGATCAGCCTCAAGCCCGTCGAGGCTCTGCGCGCCGCAGGTGCCCCGTTCATGAGTGTGCTCGTGTTCGGCGTGCTGCCGCAGGTGTTCAACCGCTTCGTGGGCTTCGCGTCGTATCAGTTCGACGCGAACCTGCGTAACTCCACGATGGTCGGCATTGTCGGCGCGGGCGGTATCGGCGGCACGCTGTTCGCCGCGTTCCAGCGCTTCGACTATGACTTCCTCTGCGCGATCCTGATCTCGATCATCGCATTGATCATGGTATCGGAATTCCTGTCGGTGAAAGTGAAGGCATTGTTCCGATGAGCAACACCAGAAAATGGGTGCGCCTGACCCCCGCCGAGCGGCTGGGCCGGTTCGCCTTCTACCTTATCGCTGTGGCCGCGTTCATGATGTCGGTGAGGACCGTCGAGGTCATCCCCGAATTCCTGTACGACGCACCCCTGCAGGTGCAGGACCTCTTCTCGCGCATGTGGCCCCTCGACTTCGCCTATTATCCCGAAGGGCTCCACGGTCCGCTGCTGGAGACGCTGCACATCGCCTCCCTCGGCACGCTTCTGGCCATCGTCATGGCGTTGCCCGTGGGCCTCATGGCGGCCGAGAACATCACGCGCGTTCCGGTGCTCAACTGGTTTGCCAAGCTGATTCTCGTCTCCTCGCGTACGGTCAACTCCCTCGTGTGGGCACTGCTGTTCGTGGCCGTGTTCGGTCCCGGCGCTCTGGCCGGAACCGTGGCCATCGGCTTCCGCTCCATCGGCTTCTGCGGCAAGATGTTCGCCGAGGCTCTGGAAGAGGCCAGCGAAGGCCCCGTCGAGGCGCTTAAGGCCGCTGGCGCTCCGTGGCTGACGGTGTTCCTCAAGGGCTACTGGCCGCAGGTCGCTCCGGCGTTCTGGGGCATCCTGCTCTTCCGCTGGGACATCAACGTCCGTGAGTCCTCGGTCATCGGCCTCGTGGGTGCGGGTGGCATCGGCATGGCTCTCGACACCGCGCTGAACCTCTTCGAGTGGGACCGCGTCGGCGTCGTGCTGGTGTGCATCTTCTCCATCGTCATCCTCGCCGAGATCCTGGTCACCAACATCCGCAAGCGCATCATCTAGCGTTCCCCCGAACGCTGGATTCGCCTGAAATGCAGAGGGGACGGAACATCATGTTCCGTCCCCTCTTTTCATTGCGAAATGGTGGGATTCGGGTTCGAGGGGCCGGGCGTCCCGCTGACATCGTGCGTCCGTCTTCTCAACGTCAATCGCCCCGGCTGGCGTCAGCGCGGGAGGTGTCGCCTCAGTCGATCAGGTCTTCGATTCGGTGCCCTTGCCGGAACCGTTCGCCGTCGGGCCGGCCGGGGCCTGGCGCGTGGCGGGCCGCGCTGGGGACGTGCCGTTCGCGGCGGCTGGGGCCGGTTTGGCTTTGGGTACCTCGGCCTGCGCGGTGGGAGTCGATGTCGTGGCGGCTGTCGCGGCCGCGGGACCGGCTTCGGTCTGGTGGCGTGCGCGGGCGAGGCGCACGTACTTGCGGCGCAGTTCGATGAAGCTTTCGTGCGCCTCGTTGCGCGAGGCCGGGGTGAGGAACGAGGTCAGCTTGCGTTCGAGAATGTGGGTGTTCGTTTCGCCCTTGATGGCGCAGACGCCCTCGATGATGATCTGTTGCAGCAGCAGTTCGCGGTCCGTCTTGGCCCGGATGTTCTCCGCGCAGGGCGAGAGGATGAAGTTGCCGAAGAGGATGCCGTAGAGGGTGGAGATGAGCGCGATGGGGATGTAGCGCAGCACCTCGCCCGTGTCGCCGAGGCCCACGAGTAGGCCAATGAGGCCGATGACGCTGCCCGCGAGGCCAAAGGCCGGGGAGTAGGTGGCCATGGCCCGGAAGATGCGCTCGTTGTGTTGGCGGCGGACCCGGAAGAAGTGGCTTTCCGTGGTCAGGATGTCGCGGATTTCCTGTTCGGGGTAGTTGTCGGCCAGCATGCGCAGTGCGTCGCGCAGGAAGAAGACCGTGGCTTCGCCCTCCATCTTTTCGAGGCTGGTCAGGCCGTCCATGCGGGACTTGATGGCCATGTCGAGCAGCATGCGGATGACCTCGTCGGGGTCTGCACCGCCAGAGCGGTACGCCCCGCGTGCAACGAACCACGCATTGCGGATTTCGACGAAGGGGAAGGAAAGCATGGTCGCGCCGAAGGTGCCGGAGAGCACCACGAGCAGCGCCTCGATGTTCAGGTAGGCGCTGACGTTGCCGGTGATGAAGAACGCGCCGAGGAAAATGATCACGCACAGCGTGACGCCGATGACGTTGGTTCGGTTCATCTGGTCTCCTGCTCTTCCGGCTTCGGGCGGGTGAGGGCTATTTCGACCCGGCGGTTTCTGGATTTGCCTTCCGGCGACAGGTTCGGGGCGGAAGGACGGTACATGGAATGCCCGCAGACGGTGACGCTCTCCGGCGGGACGCCGTGGCGCTCGATGAGATAGCGTGCCACGTTGGTGGCGCGGGCCGTGGAGAGTTCCCAGTTGGTGTCGTAGCGTTCGGTATGCACGGGGAAGTTGTCGGTGTGTCCGTGGACGCCAACATCATAACGCGCCTTGGCGATGACGCGGGCGACCATGTCGAGGAAGCGCAGGCCATCGGGCTTGATGTCGGCCTGCGTGCGTTCGAAGAGCAGCGGACCATGCATGCTGAGGCGGATGGTCTCGCCCTCCAGTTCCACGCTGACGTCCCTGAGGCCCGATTCCTCCACCGTTGCCTTGCACATCTCGAAGAGCTGATGCGGACCGGGGCTTGGGCTGATGCCCGTCTTCGGAAATTCGTAGACCGGGACCTCGCCCTCGTGGCGGCCCACCTGCGAGGCTTCCTCCACGCGCTCCTGCTGGACGTGGCCACGGAAGGCGAGCAGGAAGTCGCGCTTGGCGCTGGCGTACACGAAGAGGACCGTGAACATGACGAACATGGTCATCATCAGGTCTGCCCATGGCACGGACCAGTGGAAGGTGGGCATGTCGTCCTCGAAGGCGAAGACGTCCTCTGCGCGGGGCGCGGTGGTGCGCGGCGGACCTTTGCGCATTGATACGGAAGTCCCGTTGCCGTCGGTTCCGGGCGCGTCGAGGACGTCCCGTGCCGCGTCGGCGGGGCGGGGTTGGCTGGGGGCGGGGTGATCCGTGTCGCGCTGGTTGGGCATGGGGCCGCCTTGCCGGAGGTTGACCGAAGGGCGAGCGTGCTCTGCGCGCCATTCGGCGGGAATCACTCCATTATCTTTGGCAAAGGCGCAATGATGTCAAGACGACAGAAGGCGGCAAAGGAGGTGGAATGCGGCGAAAAGGGGCTAACGTCCGAACTTCTCGAACGGAACCGGCTGCGAGAAGAAATAGCCCTGCCCGTATTCGCATTGCAGGTCGTCGAGCATGCTGATCTGTTCGGCGGCCTCGACACCCTCGGCGATGATGTTCAGCCCGAGGACGTGCCCGAGGGTGACCACCGTGCGCACGATTTCGATGTTGTCGTTGCCGGAGGCCATGCGGCTCACGAAGGAGCGGTCGATCTTCAGCGTGTCGATGGGGAAGCGGTGGAGTTGTGAGAGTGAGGAGTAGCCCGTGCCGAAGTCGTCGATGGCGATGGTGACGCCGAGCTTGCGCAGGCGTTCGAGCATTTCGATGGCGGCCTCGGGGTTCTGCATGGCCGCCGTCTCAGTGATTTCGAGCTTCAGGCTGCCTGCGGGCACGCCGGTTTCGGCGAGAATCTGTTCGACCTCATTGACGAAGTTCGGACGCCCGAGCTGCGCGCCTGCAAGGTTGACGCTCATGGTGAAGGGCTTGCCGTTGGTGGTTCTGGCCTTGAGCGCGTGAAACTGCTCGCAGGCCCTGCGCAGGACGAAGCGCCCAAGCGGCACGATGATGCCGGTGTCCTCGGCGATGGGGATGAACTCCTGCGGGGCGATGAGGCCGCGGGTGGGGTGGTTCCAGCGTACCAGCGCCTCCGCGCCGCGGATGGTGCCGGTGCGCAGTTCGACCATGGGCTGATAGTGGACCACCAGCTCGTCGCGTTCCAGCGCGCGGCGCAGGGCGGCGGCGGTGCGCATGAAATTTTTGGCGCTGTCGTGCATGGCGGAGGAGAAGACGGCCCGCTGTCCCGGGCCCTTGCGCTTGGCCATGTGCAGGGCCGTGTCCGCATCGCGGATGAGGGTTTCGCCAGTGTGGGTGCCGTCGCCAAGGGCGATGCCCGTGCTGCACGCGAGGTAGATGTCCTGCCCGGCAGTGACGAAGGGGCGCGACAGCACGCGCTGGATGACGCGGGCGAAGGCCAGCGCCTGGGTCGAGTCGTTGGCGTCGGGCACAAGCGCGGCGAAGACGTCGCCACCCACGCGGGCCATGAAGCATTTTCCGTCCGCGCATTCGCGTAGGCGCGCGGCGGCCACGCGCAGGACCGCATCGCCCACGGAGTGGCCCATGCTCTCGTTTATAATTTTGAAGCGGACGAGGTCGAACATGCACAGCGCGGGGCGGGATGCGCCCTGCGCGTCGGCGGCGAGGGCGGCGTCGATTTCCTCGACCAGCCGCGTCCTGTTCGGCAGGCCGGTGAGCGTGTCGTAGTAGGCCTGAAAATGGAGCTGGGCCTCGGCCTGCTTGTGGCGGATGATGCTACCGAGTGTTGCGGCCGTGGCCATGAGGAACGCGCAGTCGCGTTCGGTGAGGCTGCGCGGCGTCTGCGTCACGAAGTTCAGGGTGCCGAGAAGCTCGTCCTCCTGCATGAGTGGAACGCAGACCTGACTGTAGATGCGCTCCGGCTTCAGGCCATCTTCGGGCATGCCGGGGACGATGTGCAGGATGTCCGCGGCGCGTTGGCAGGGGAGGTTCGGCGCGATGGCGTGCCCTCGGTGGGGGCAGTCGAGAATTGACGGATCAGTCACGCCGCGTGAGGCGGCGAGCCGGAATCCGGCGTCCGGCGTGGCGAGGAAGACCCCCGCTCCGTCGCCCTCGCGTGCGACGGACAGCGAAAGCAGCTGGGCCAGCGCCATGTCGAGGGTGTCGTCGAGGGGGAGGGTGCGTAGGGACAACTCCAGCAGCCCCTTGAGCGCGCCCTGAAATTCGTAGTCCCGCCGGAGTTGGGCTTCTGCGTCCGAGAGCTTTCTGGTGCGCTGGTCCACCATCTCTTCGAGGTGGTCGGCATAGAGGCTGATGAGCCGTGCCTGATTCTGGACGGTCAGATGCATCCGGATGCGGGCCAGCAGTTCCAGCGGCTGGAAGGGCGTGGTGATATAGTCCACTGCTCCGCATTCCAGCGCCTGGGCCTTGAATGCCGCGTCATTCGCGGGGGAAACGAAGATCACCGGGATGGCGCTCGTTTCCCGATCGGCCTTCAGGCGGTTGCAGACGTCGATGCTGTCGGCGTCGGTACCGTTCGTGTCGAGGATGATGAGGTCCGGGCAGGTTGCGGCGGTGGCGCGCGGGATGTCCTCGCCGAGGGTGGCCGTCTCGACGGCGTAGCCCTCGCGGTCGAGGTGACTCCCGAGGTGGGAGGATTCGGCTCCGTGGCTGTGGAGGATGAGAATTGTTTCGTTAGGGGCGTTCATGTCCATGCTACGTCATTGCGCGTGCGTCAGTGCCGACTGTCGGGGCGATCCCGAACGGGTGAGAACGCCTACCGGTAGGATGAATTATTTCGTGACGGAAAGCAATGATTGCGCTGGTGAGATCAGCCGTCGGTCCGGGGGCGGGAATTGTCGACGGTGACGGGCGCACCATGGTCGATGTCGTTCAGCACGGCGAAGAATCGGCCGACCACGACTTTGCTGGAAATCATGACGGGAATTTTCTTCTCATCGGCGGTGACCCATATCCGCAGGCTCGCATCGGGGCTTTTCTTGAACACGCCGCCGATGTGGCGCAGCTCCGGTTCCACGACCCACGTGTCGAACTCGCCTGCGGGGACGCGGATCGTTTCGCGGCCGACCACGCGGGCCTGACCGATGACGCACTTCACGCCGTCGGTGACCGGGGCGTCGATGCTTGCGCCTTCGTCGAGTTCCATGGAGCGGAAGGCGTAGAAGACCGAGAGCGGATCGTAGGTTCCGGGCAGGATGAGGATGGGGTCCTTGGGGCCGTTCTTGGTGTTCTCGTAGCGGGCCTGCCCACGATCCCACAGGAAGTTGACGGTGATGTCACGCTTGTAGCTGCCCTCGCGCTGCTTCTGGCGGTAGTGCGTGGAGCGTGAGAGGTCCATATCAGCATAGGAATCCACCTGATCGCGGACTTTGTAGAAGACGTCGGCGAAGGAGTTGGTGCGGGCCGTCATCCTGAAGTGGTGCATGGGCTTGCCGTCGATGACGGCCTCGGGCAGCACTTCTATGCTGGCCGTTCCTGCTGGAATCGCTTCCCATTTGAGAGCGTAGGTGAGCTTTTCTCCTGCATTGAACGGAAGGCTGGATGCGAATGTTGTCGAGATGAAAATGAACTGGATGCAGAAGAGGAGTGTGGCGATGCGTGCAAGTGCTGTCACTGCATTCCTCCGAAAAAGAATTGATGCCGTGTAATGTCAGACTTGCGACGTTTTGTCAAACAGTGCAAAAAGATGAGCCGCTACGCCCTGTTGCGGGCGTGCGGCTCATCGTCGATTGTGTAACTCTCGGCGGAGTGCGTGGAAGCGTTAGGCCGAGGGCTTGGCGATGGTGATGAAGTGCTCCTGCATGGCCACGCCGCCGCCCGCCGGATCGACCTTGGACAGGCCGCCCTCCATCAGTTCCTGATCGGCGATGCCCCGGCGCGAGCGGGTCTCCGGCGGGAGCTTGTGGCCGAAGCCGTGGACCAGGAAGGCCGCGTCGGGGTGGATGAAGTTGGTGACGAAGGCCGTGGTCCGCGCGCTGTAGGAGCCGTTGGACAGTTCAACCTCGTCGCCGTCGGCGATGCCGAGCGCCTTGGCGCGTTCGGTGTTGATCCACACGGGGTTGATGGGCATCTGCTCGTTGAGCACCGGATTGTTCACGGTGTGCCCCTGCGTGTGCAGGGCGCAACGGCCGAAGGCTATGCGGAAGCGGCCGTCCGGCGGCGAGGCCGGGCTTTCGTACGGCTTGAGCGAGGGGAGGCCCATCTCTTCCAGCTTGTCGCAGATCATTTCCAGCTTGCCCGATGGCGTAGTGAAGGAGAGTTCCTCCACGCTGCGGTACTTGGGCTTGTCCGTCAGCCAGACCTGCCCGGTGGCGTCGAAGTCCTCGACGCTCACGCCGGTGTCCTGCAACTGGTAGTTCCACATGTCCTCGGCGGTCTCGAAGGCCAGTGCCGGGAAGCCGAGGCGCTTGGCGAGTCCGCCCAGAATCTCCCAGTCCGCGCGGGTGTCGTAGCGCGGGGATACCGAGCGGGAGCGCCGGAAGAAGAAGGACTTCAGCCCGTTCTTGGTGGCGATGGGCGATTCGCGTTCGAGATAGGTGGACATGGGCAGCACCACGTCCGCGTGCCACGAGGAGTCGGACCAGCTGAAGGTGGTGGCCACGATGAGGTCCAGATTCTCCCAGATCTTCTTGACGCGGGCCTGATCGGGCAGGGCGTGCAGCGGATCGTGGCGATGGATGAAGTAGGCCTTCACGGGGTAGGGATCGCCGGATTCGATGGCCTCGTATGCCTTGTTGATGAGGCCCGGACCGGCGTCGATGTGCTTGAGCTTCCAGCCAGCGCCGTCGGCGCGCTTGTCTTCCGGCTTGGGGAACAGGTCCGCGAAGGCCTTGAGGCCCTTGCGGCCGAAGTCCTTGGGCTTATTGACGATGGGCAGCCCGCCCTTGGCCCCGATGGAGCCGAGCAGGGCGTTGATGATGTACGCCGTGCGCGAGACGTAGAAGGAATTCATGTAGCGGGAGACCATCCAGCCCGGATGCCAGATGACGGCGGGGGCGGCCTTGGCCAGCTCCTTGACGAACTTTTCGATGTCGGCAGCCTTGACCCCGGTTTCCGCTTCGGCCCATTCGAGGGTGTACGGCTCGACGAACTGCTCAAGCCGGTCGAGATCCTTGATGTGACGCTCGGCGTAGGCCTTGTCGTACAGGCCGTTCGCCAGCAGGCAGCGGATGACGGCGAGGTTGAAGCCGTAGTCCGTACCCGGACGGATCATGAAGAAATTGTCGGCCTTGGAGGCCGAAACCGTGGCGCGGATGTCGATGACGGTGAGCTTGCCACCATTGGCGAGGCTGTCCAGCGCGCCGTTGACTTCCTTGACGTTGATGGCCTCGAAGAGGTTGCGCGTCTGCAGGACGATGTGCTTGGCGTTCTTGAGGTCGTAGGCGACGCCCTTGCGCCCGAGACCCATCACGGATTTTGCGGCGTGGAGCACGTTGCGCGCACAGGATGCGTCATGGTTGCAGTAGTTCGGGGAGCCGATGCCGCGCATGAAGGCCTTGTGCAGGTCCGCGAACGGTCCGCCACGGTCCGACCACAGCACGGAACGTCCGCCGTGTTCGGCGATGATGCCTTTGAGTTTGTCGGCCACGTAGTCCAGCGCCTCGTCCCACGTTGCGCGTCGCCATTTGCCCTCGCCACGCGCCCCTTCGCGGATCATGGGGTACTGTGGGCGCTCGTGGTCCTCCAGCAGGGCATAGCCAGCGCCGCCGCGCGGACACAGCCCCCCGGCCATGCCGGGATCGTGCGGGTTGCCTTGGATGAAGCGGACCTTGTCGTCCTCGACCTCGACCATGATGGGGCAGCGCACGCTGCACATGCCGCAGACGCTGTACACCGTTTTTGTGGGCATTGTTCGTTCTCCTGACGCTGTGCGGGCGGTATGCGACGCGCCGCGGGTCGGTGTCCGGAAGCGGAAGGCCTGCATGACGTTCTGCAATTATCGCCTATCCCTTTCTTCTACCTGTGCAGAGTGAAACTCCGCAAGTGGTCCATCAGTTTTTGTGAAAACATTCACGATTAGTATGCGCAACATGCCGGAAAAAAACCATTTCCACGCCTCGCCGAGCGTATTTGCGGCGGGAATGCGGTCGGAGTCGTGACGTTGGCCTGCGGGACAGGCTCTCCGACCTGATCACGTGGGGTGGTGGGGCGCCTTCTCCAGTTCGAGGTGCGAATCCGCATCGAGCAGGGCATCCACCTTGATTTGAATGCAACCGAGGTGGAACGCGGTGTGCGCCAGCGCACCTAGAGCGCCCCACAAGGCCTTTGCGTCCGCTGGCGCGTGGGCGGCGATGGCCGCTTCAAGTTGACTGGCCTGTATGGCGATGCGGGAGCGCAGGGTTTTCCACTCTTCCTCTGTGACGGCGGATTGCGCCCAACTCGCCGTCCAGTCGGGGGTGATGGCGTTGTTGCCGCGAATCCATGCGAGGAACACGTCGAGGCTGAAGGCGACATGCAGTGCATGTGTGGCGACGGATGCTCCAGCGGACGGACGGGATGCCTGTTCGGCGTCGATGGCGTCGAGAACATGCAGAAGGCCGTGCGGACCGGGTTCGAGGAACGCTCCGGATTCTTCAGCGCCGCCAATGCACTCGTGCAGTACGGAGATGATCGACGAGCAGGCATCATGGATGGAGAGTTCGTTTTGCATGGTGCGCCTCCATCGTGCAGGCATAGCATGCGCGCAAAGCGGGAGCAAGGCCGCAACGTATCGGGATGCAATGAAAACGGGGCGGAAGGTTGTCCTTCCGCCCCGTGGATGGCGTGCTCGATCAGTCGTTCGATCGCCAATCGGCAAGTTCGTCGAGGTCGGGACCAAGGTAGTTCCGTTCGTCCTCGCCGAGGATGCCAAGCGAGAGGCAGATGAGGGTCCAGAGATGGACGGTCTTGTACCCACCCTTGAAGTGGTGGGAAAGGTCCTCGATCTGCGAGTGGCAGTTGTGGCAGGGGGTGATGCAGTACTTCGCCCCCGTGGCCATGATCTGGTCGAACTTCTTTCTGCCGTAGGCGTGTCGCGCCTCGGTGTAGCCTGACTGGAGGAATCCTCCGCCGCCGCCGCAGCAATAGTTGTTGGCCCTGTTGGGCCACATCTCGATGAGATTCTCCTCACCCACCACGGACTTGACCACGAAGCGCAGGTCGTCGGCGAGCGGGTCGCCGAGGGTCTTGCGCACCATCTGGCAGGGGTCCTGAAGGGTGAAGGTGACCTTCGCGTCCTTGTTCCATTCCGAGCTGACGGGCAGCTTACCCTCGCGGATCCACCGCGCATACCAGGGGATGATGCTGCTCAGCTCGAAGTTGGCTTTGATGCCGAATTTTTTCAGTCCAGACCGGACTGCATAGTATTCGTGTCCTCACTCCGTGTTGAGCCAGACCTTGCAGCCCAGCCCATGTACGGCGTCCACCTTGGTGCGGACGTTCTGTTCCCACGCGGCGTCGTTGGCGGCGAACATGCAGTAGTTCTCGGCCGCCCAGCCGGTGTCGGAGTAGGTCCAGTCCGCGCCGACGAGGTTGAGGATCTTCCACAGGGGAACCATCTCCTCGGGCTCGGTGACGGGCTCGCGCGAATTCTGGTTGACGAAGAAGTAGGCACCCTTGCGATTGATCGGGGCTTCGAGCTTCTCCTGCCCAGGCTGGCTTTCGCGGACTTCCTCCAGCACATCCTCGACCACGAAGCGGAAGTCCTCGGGCGTGGTGCCCATGGCGCTCATGGTGGGGGTGGAGAGCGCCATCTGGCAGGAACGGACGATGCCCTTGGGGCGCTTGTCCACGGGCCAGGCGGCGCGGGCGTGATACACCAGCTGCGGGATGTCGATCTGCATGGGGCAGACGCTCATGCAACGCTGGCACATGGTGCACATCCACACCCACGCAGTGGATGTGACTTCCTCGTCCAGACCAAGGGAGGCCATGCGCAGGAACTTGCGCGGGTCCATTCCTTCGAGTCCGGAGGCCGGACAGCCCGCAGAACACAGCCCGCAGGTGAGGCACATGTTCAGATGCCCACCTTCGGGAAGCAGTTCTGCGACCTTGTCTTTCAGTGAAATGCTGTTTTGCGATTCATTCATGGCGTTTTGGTTGGTTATGCTGCGTGCGGCTGTCAGCGCAGGAATAGGTATAGGCTCCTGCGGTCGGATGCAAGGATTTCCTGACCGTGTGGGGTTGGCGGGCTCGCTGGAAAAAAAGTGATGAAAAAATCCAGAAATTTTCAAAAGTCCGGATTTCTGCGGACGGGGCCAGCCACATCGAACCGGGCAGGCGCTGCGCTGATTGGCCGTGCGAATTGCGATGACTGCGGTGGAATGCCAAAAAACGATGAATTCATATGGATGTGCTATGAGGTAATGCAGTAGGTATCATAAGATGGCGCAAACCATGAAACGTAGGTTACCGGAATCGTGTTGTAAAGGGGTTTGTTTGTTTGTGAAGGGAGTGTCAATGTTCGGGAACTTGACAGTTGGAGTGCAATTGTGGTTTCGACATATCAACCTGGAGAAAAAATATTCGATTTCGGAGTGTTCCGGGTGAGACGCGCGTGGTGCGTGTGCGTCGAGTTCCTTTCCAGAGAGGTTACAGCCACAAGGAGTAGCGGCCTATGGTCTTTACATGGTTGAACCTGGCAATTCTTCTGGCCATTCTTTTCGGCCTCGTCTTCGCAGCCGGTCCGGTGCTCGGCTCGCTCATCCTCGCCCCAAAGGTGAAGGAGGGCGCCATCGGACTGCCGTACGAATGCGGCATGCAGCCGTACGGCTCGCCCAACTGGATACGCTTCGGCATCAACTACTACGTCTACGCGCTGCTCTTCCTCGCCTTTGACGTGGACGTCCTCTACCTGTTCCCCGTCGCCGCTCACTATCCATTCAGCTTCGGATGGTGGCCCTTCATCAAGGTCACCATATTCATCGTCGTTCTGGCGCTTGGCTGCGTCTACTTCTGGAAGAAAGGGGTGTTCGAATGGCCGCGGAAGATTTCGTTCTGACGAAGGCGCAGACGGCAGTGGAGCCGCCACTGGTCAATCTGCAGCTTTCCAACAAGATTCTGGACGTCTGTCGGGCCATGTCGTTGTGGCCCATGACCTTCGGACTGGCCTGCTGCGCCATCGAGATGATGGCCGTGGGCATGGCGCGATTCGACATCTCGCGCTTCGGCGCGGAGGTCTTCCGGCCATCGCCGCGCCAGTCGGATTTGATGATCGTGGCGGGCACGGTGTCCCTGAAGATGGCCCCGGCAGTGGTCCGGCTCTACGAGCAGATGCCCGCGCCCAAGTACGTCATCGCCATGGGCAACTGCGCCATTTCCGGCGGTCCGTTCAAGTTCAAGGGGCAGTACGGCATCGTCGAGGGCGTGGACAAGCTCATTCCCGTGGATGTGTACGTCCCGGGTTGTCCGCCGCGGCCCGAGGGCCTGCTGGAAGGGCTCTTCGAGTTGCAGGAGAAGATTACCGGTCGCCGCTGGTGGCCTGAACCGCAGTCCGGCAAGGGGGTCTAGGCATGCAGTGGCTCAACGACCTCACGAGCGTGTGCAACGCGGCGTGTGACCCCGTGCGCACCGGTCAGCACTGGCGCATCCTGCTGGAGCCGACCATGCTGCGCCCGGCGGTGCGTCGCATCCTCGCCGAAGGGTACTTCCTCGAAGACGTGACCTGTATGGACATGCAGGAAGGTTACGTCGTCCTCTATCATTTCGATCACTACGAGCGCCACGGGCGCATCACGCTCAAGCTCGTCGTCCCGCACGACGCGCCGGAGCTGCCCTCCATCGCGGGTATCTATCAGGGCGCGGAGTGGCACGAGCGCGAATGCATGGATTTCTACCCGGTGGTTTTCCGGGGCAATCCCAATCCGAGCCGTCTGCTGCTGCCCGACGACATGCAGGAGAAGCCGCTGGTCAAGGACGCTACCAAGCGGGTGTCCATGCTCGACGTGTTCAGCTTCACGGACCTCGTGCACTGCGCGGCGGATCATCCCGTGGTGCGGGCCATGGAGGAGCACCGCGAGGCCGCCCGGCTCGCCGCTGAACAGGCTGCGGAAAAGGCCGCCGAGTCCGACGCCGAAGGGGCCGCCGGAGAGGACGGCGAGGAGGCCTAGGGCCGGACCTGCGAAGGAGCGTTCCGAAACCTTGGCGGGCCGCACGGCGCGCCGAAAGAGGATGACGCCATATGCTCAAGCTTGACGAAAGACTTCAGGGGGATTCCTACTGCCGGCACTTCGAGCAGGGGCCGGACAGCGGGACCATGATCATCAACATGGGACCGCAGCATCCCTCCACCCACGGCGTTTTGCGCATCATCTGCGAACTGGAGGGCGAGTACATCCGCAGGGCGGAGCCGGTACTCGGCTACATCCATCGCATGCACGAGAAGATGGGCGAAACAAAGAGCTGGTGGCAGTTCCTGCCCAACATGGGCCGGACGGACTACCTGCACGCCATGGGCTGGGGGCACACCTACGTGCTCGCCGTGGAGCGGCTGGCGGAGATCGAGGTGCCCGAGCGCGCCGAGTATCTGCGCGTCATCGCCACGGAACTCAACCGCATTTCCTCGCATCTCTTGTGGTGGGGGGCCTATCTCCTCGACCTCGGCGCGTTTACCCCCATCATGTACGCCTTCGCGGATCGTGAGATCATCCTGGACCTGCTTCAGGAACCCACCGGCTCGCGGCTGACCTACTGCTATCACCGTTTCGGCGGGGTGAAGGCGGACGTGAGCGAAGCCTTCGTACAGGGCGTGCGGGACTTCATTCGCTACGAGCGCGAGCGTTTCCCCATGTACCGCGATCTCGTCACCGAAAACATCATCCTGCGCAAGCGCGTCGAGGGCATCGGCATCATCGACAAGGACATGTGCAGGCGCTACGGCGCGACCGGTCCTGTGTGCCGTGGGTCCGGCATCGACTACGACTGCCGCCGCGACGAGCCGTACTCTATCTACGACCGCTTCGATTTCCGCATTCCCGTGGAGCACGGTTGCGACGCCATGGCCCGCTATCTGGTGCGCATGGAGGAGATGGAGCAGAGCATGCGCATCATCGAGCAGGCTCTGGATCAACTGCCCGGCGCGGACGGCAAGCATATCTCCAAGAAGGCCCCAAAGCCCAACTTCAAGGCCCCCGCTGGCGAATGCTACGCCGCCACCGAGGGCGCACGCGGAAAGATCGGCATCTACGTCGCGAGCGATGGCAGCAAGACGCCCTACCGCATCAAGCTGCGCGCCCCCGGCTACTGCAATCTGAGCCTGTTCGCGGAGTTGGCTACGGGCACGATGCTCGCGGACGCCGTGTCCATTCTCGGAAGTCTTGACCTCGTCATCCCGGAGATCGACAGATGAGTACCGCCAACATGATCTACGGCGTGCCCCTCCAGCTTTTCCAGATCGTGGTGGGGTTGGTGTGTCTGGCCGCATTCGTCGGCGTGAACGCCGTCCTGCTGGTGTGGATGGAGCGCAAGGTGGCGGGCCATTTCCAGCGGCGTCCCGGCCCGTTCGAGGTCGGCCCGTACGGACTGCTCCAGACCGTGGCCGACGCGGTGAAGCTCATCGCCAAGCAGATCTTCGTGCCCGAGGGCGCGGACAAGATGCTCTACTGGACCGCGCCGTTTCTGGCCTTCCTGCCCGTGTTCGTGACGCTTCTGCCCATTCCGTGGGGCGACATCCTTGTGGTGCAGAAGCTGGACCTCGGCATCCTGCTTATCCTCGCCTTCTCCGGCATCGGCGTGCTGTCGCTGTGTCTGGCTGGATGGGCATCCAACAACAAGTGGTCGATCCTCGGCGCGGCGCGTGCCGTGTCCCAGAGCGTGGCCTATGAGATTCCGCTCCTGATTTCGGTGCTTACCGTGGTGTTTATGACCGGCACCCTGAACCTGTCCACCGTGGTGGAAGCGCAGGGCAGCTGGCCGTGGGAGTGGCTCGGCGCATCGCAGCCGCTGGCGTTCATCATCTACTTCACCTGCGCCGTGGCGGAAACCAACCGCGCACCCTTCGACCTGCCCGAGGCGGAGTCGGAACTGACGGCTGGCTTCCACACGGAATACTCGGGTATGGGCTTCGGCCTGTTCTTCCTCGCCGAGTACGCGAACATGATCGTGGTGTGCGGCGTGGCCGCCGCCTTGTTCCTCGGCGGTTGGCGGGGACCGGTGGCGGACGGCTGGTGGTGGTTCCTCCTCAAGGTCTACGCCCTCATCTTCGTGATGATGTGGTTCCGGTGGACCTACCCCCGCGTGCGCTTCGACCAGCTTCTGAACATCGCGTGGAAGTGGCTCATTCCGTTGGCCATCCTGAACCTGCTGGTCACGGCCGCGTTGGTGAAGCTCTTTTCCATCAATTACTACGTCTAGTCGCAACACCCGCCGCCCCTTCGGACGGCGAAGACAGAGCGAGGGTGCCTAGCCAATGAACGCGTGCAAGACCGTGAAGGCCGTAAGCGACACCGTGAAGGGACTGTGGAGTCTGGTGGTCGGTCTGAAGGTGACGGGGAAGAACTACGTCAGCCCGCAGCTGACTATCCACTACCCCCGTAAGACCGTGGACAACATTGAGACCTATCACGGACACATCGAACTGGTGGGCAAGCCCAAGGAGCCTGCGGTTCCGCGCTGCATCTGCTGCATGCTGTGCGTGACGAGCTGCCCCTCGGGCTGCATCACGGTGGTCAAGCAGAAGGAACCCAAGGAGCCCGCCCGCGCGAGCGCGGACGCACCCAAGGAGATGCTCGGCGAGGTGGGGGAAAAGAAGGCCCCGCCCATGGCCAAACCGGCCAAGACGCCGTCGCGCTGGAAGCTGAACTACAACCTGTGCAGCCTGTGCGGCACCTGCGTCGAGGTCTGTCCCGTCAAGTCCATCCGTTTTTCGAATGACGTGTACATCGCAGGATACAGTCAGGACGACTTCGTCTACGACCTGCTGGCGCGCCTGCGCGAGCAGGCCGGAGAGGGCGAGGGCGACAGATAGGTCCGGATGCCCGGCGTTCCGGCAACGAGTCAACCAACGCGCGCGCCGCGCGCACAACAGAGGAAGGCCTGACACTCGATGGAAACGGTTATCTTAGCCAAGCTTCTCTTCGCCCTGTACGTACTGGTCATTCTGGCCGGGGCCTTCATGGCGGTCCTGGCGCGGAATCTGGTTCGGGCCATGGTTGGGCTGGTGCTGACCATGTTCGGCGTGGCCGGCCTCTATTTGGTCCTCAACGCGCCATTCATCGCGCTTATGCAGTTGCTCATCTATGTGGGCGCGGTGGTCATCCTTATCTTCTTCGCCATCATGCTCACCCGCGCACCGGTCGGGGGCGAGGAATACGAGAGCCGCGGGCCACGGCAGGCCGGTCTGGCCTTCCTTGCCGGAATAGCCCCGGCGGCGATTCTCGCCTTCATCTGCGTAAAGGCGCCGCAGGTCTCCATCGGCATGCCGAAGGAAGTGGGCATTCAGGAACTGGGGCGGGCGCTCATGGAGGACTACGTTCTGGCGTTCGAACTCATCTCGGCGGTGCTGCTGGTTGCCATGGCCGGCGCGGTGCTGCTGGCGTGGGAGAGGAGGAGAGGCAGATGACCCCGCTCGTTCTGTATCAGTTGGTGGCACTCGCGCTTCTGGGCATCGGCCTTTTCGGCATCATCCATCGCAGGAGCCTCGTCGGGATGCTCATCTGCGTGGAACTCATGCTCAATGGCGCGGGGCTGTCCATCGTCGCCGCGGGGCAGCTGACCCCCGCGTCCGCGACGCTGGCGCAGCTGTCCACACTGCTCGTCATGGGACTGGCCGCCGCGGAGGCGACCCTCGTGCTGGCCATCATCCTGGTGGTGGCCAAGCGCTTCGGCACCGAAGGCAGCCAGGAAATCTCCGATCTGAAGGGGTAGTCACATGCCAGAGTACATTGAAAGCTATCGCCTTCTGATACCGCTCGCGGCCACGTTCGTCGCGCCGTTCCTGATCTGGTTCATGCGTAGCGACGAGAACGCGCGCGAGGGCGTGAGTTTCGTCGCGGCGATCGTGGCCTTCGTCAGCATGTTGAGCTTCATCCCGGCTGTCATGGCGGGCAAGATATGGACGCTCACCATGTTCACGCTGCTCGACGGCATCTACGTGAAGTTCTGCGTGGACGGGCTGACGCTCATCTTCGGACTCGTCGCCACATTCCTGTGGTTCTGGGTCACGAGCTACAACATCGGCTACATGCGCTCGCTCAACGAGCACGCGCAGACGCGCTACTACTTCTGCTTCGCCATCGCCATCTTCGGCGCGGTGGGCGTGGCCATGAGCGCCAACGTATTCACCCTGTATCTCTTTTACGAGATCATCTCGGTGTTCACCTACCCGCTGGTCGCCCATCATCAGGATGACGAGGCCTTCGAGGGCGCGCGCAAGTACTTCGTGTACCTCATCGGCACTTCGAAGCTCTTCTTCCTGCCCGCCATGGTCATGACCTACGTGCTGTGTGGAACGCTGGACTTCCACCTCGGCGACGTGGTGCAGGGCATGTTCCCGGCGCAGGTGGTGGCCGAGCATCCGGTGGCGGTCACCGTGACCTATGTCCTCTACATAGCCGGTCTGGCCAAGGCGGCGCTCATGCCGTTCCACAACTGGCTGCCCTCGGCGATGGTCGCACCCACACCGGTCTCGGCATTGCTGCACGCGGTGGCGGTGGTCAAGGCGGGCGTGTTCTCCGTGTCGCGCGTGGTGCTCTCGGGCTTCGGCGTGGATGTCATGGACAAGCTGTTCCTCGGCATCCCCACGGCCTACCTCGCGGCGTTCACCATCGTGGCCGCCTCGCTCATCGCGCTGACCAAGGACGACATCAAGGCCCGGCTGGCCTACTCCACGGTGAGCCAGTTGTCCTACATCGTCATCGGCGTGTGCATGCTGACTCCGCTGGCCGTGCAGGGCGGATTGGCCCACATCGCCCACCACGCCTTTTCCAAGATCACGCTCTTCATGGGGGCTGGCGCTATCTACGTGGTCAGCCACACCAAGAAGATCAGCGAGATGGGCGGCTTCGGACGGCGCATGCCGTGGACCTACGGAGCGTTTGCAGTCGCCTCGCTGTCCATGATCGGCGTGCCGCCGGTCTGCGGATTCGTGAGCAAGTGGTACATGATCAACGGTGCCGTGGACATCAACCGCATGGTGCTGCTGTGTGCGCTGCTCGCCTCGACGCTGCTGAACGCGGGCTACTTCGCGCCCATCACCTTCAAGGCCTTCTTCGGCAAGCCGAAGGATGCCGCAGCGGTGGCGCAACTGACCGAGGCCCCGCCGACGATGGTCGTGCCTCTGTGCCTGACCGCCGCCATCAGCGTGTTTCTCGGCCTGTATCCCGAGACGTTTCTGAACTTCATCATGGTCTTCGGAGGGTATTAGCCCATGCTCGGGGAACGCATAGGCAACTGGCTGTCCTGGCAGAGGCTGCGCGCTGCGGCGTGGAAGAAGGCACTGTTCGTGGTGCTCGGCATTCTCGTCGCCCTCAACGTGTTCATCCACCCGCACGAGCCGCATTTCGGCCTGGACGCCTATCCCGGCTTCTGGGCGGCGTTCGGCTGCGGCTTCGCGGTGGTGATGACCGTTATCCTCAAGAAGATCGTCTTCCCAATCTTAGGCAAGCCCGAGGACTACTATGACAGAGACGAGTAGCTTCCTGCATCCGGCGATCTGGTTCTTCGGCGTTGCGGCGCTACTCCCGGTGTGGCCCCGCAAGGGCTGGAAGTGGATGCTTATCGCCGCGCCCGTGCTGGCTATCGCCAGCGTGCTGATGATGACGCCGGGCGAGTTCATGCCCATCCACTACCTGTGGGGCGACGAGCCGCTGGTGCTTGGGCGCGTGGACAAGCTCTCGGTGGTGTTTGCGCACGTGTTCGCGGTGCAGGCGCTTCTGGGCTTCACCTTCGCTTTGCACCTGAAGGAGAAGTACCAGCACATCGCGGCGGCCTCGTACGTGGGCGGCGCGTTCGGCTGCGTGTTCGCGGGCGACTATCTGACCCTGTTCCTGTTCTGGGAAATCATGTCCGTGGCCTCGACCTTCCTCGTCTGGCTCAACAATACGGACACCTCCACCCGGGCGGGTTTCCGGTACTTCCTGTTCCACACGCTGGGCGGGCTGTTCCTGCTGGCGGGGCTGCTTTTGCGCTACGGCGACATCGGCACCTTCGCCTTCACGCACATCGATCCGTCCGCGGCCAAGTATTATGACTGGCTGATCCTGCTCGGATTCTGCGTCAACGCCGCCGTGGTGCCTCTGCACGCATGGCTGCCCGACGCCTATCCCGAAGGCACGGTGACCGGCTCCGTGTTCATGAGCGCCTACACCACGAAGACGGCGGTGTACGTGCTGGCGCGGGCCTTCGCCTCGTGGGAGATCCTCGCGGTGATGGGCGTGGTGATGACGCTCTACGGCGTCTTCTACGCGACCATCGAGAACAACGCCCGGCGCATCCTGTCCTACCACATCGTCTCGCAGGTGGGGTACATGGTCGCGGGCATCGGCATCGGCACCGCCATGACCATGAACGGCGCGTGCGCCCACGCCTATGCCCACATCCTGTACAAGGGCCTGCTGTTCATGAGTGCGGGCACCATTCTCTACGCCACGGGCACGGCCAAGCTCTCCGAACTGGGCGGGCTGGCCTCGCGCATGCCGCTGGTCATGATCTGCTACGTGGTGGCGGGGCTGTCGATCTCGGGCATGCCGTTCTTCAACGGCTTCGTGTCCAAGACCATGACCATCGCCGGAGCGGCCGAGGCGCACCACACATGGCTGGCGCTGGGCATGGAGGTGGCCGCCGTGGGTACGTTCCTCTCGGTGGGCATCAAGCTGCCGTACTTCGCCTTCTGGGGCGGCAAGCCCGAGGACAAGACCCGCGTGCTCAAGCCCATTCCGATCAACATGTACATCGCCATGTTCGGCGGCGGCACGCTGTGCTTCCTCATGGGCGTGTACCCTGAGATGCTCTACAGGCTGCTTCCCTTCCCGCTGACCGGCGGGCACGGGCACGGCATTCCCGAGGTGGCGCATACGCTGGCCGCCTTCGACGTGGGCTATGTGCCCTACACCGCGTGGAACCTGTTGCAGGCCTTCATGCTGCTCGGCTTCACCGGTCTTGGCTTCTACCTCATGCGCAACATCATCAAGCCTCACCCCTCGCGCAATCTCGATTTCGACTGGGTGTACCGCCTTGCCGGGAAGCTCGTGATGTGGGTGATCTGCATTCCGCTGGCCGCCATTGACGGCCTGTGGACCAATGTCTACCGGGCGATCGGCCTGCGCGGACTGATGGCCTTCGCCGCGAGCGCTGGCTGGTTCGACGTGAAGGCCATCGACGGCGTGGTGGACGGCACCGCCTACACCGTGCGCGGCATAGGGCGCACCACGGCCAAGGCGCAGACGGGACGATTGCAGGACTATCTGGCCCTTGCTGCACTGTTGGGCCTCGGCATCTTCGCCGTGGTCTGGTTCTGGGCCTAGGCCCCAAGAAACGGAGCGGACACGTATGATCGAAGCAGGCTATCCGGTTCTCACGTATCTGATCTTCTTTCCGCTGGCGGCGGCGTTGCTTCTGGCGTTCTTCCGCACGGAGAGCATGGTCCGCTGGTTCACGCTGGTGGTGGGCCTGTGCGAGATGATGCTCGCCACGCCGCTTCTGGGCTTTCGCCTCGGCCTGCCCGGAATGCAGTTCGAGGAGCTTTCGCCGTGGGTTGCCCACTGGAACCTCAACTACCATCTGGGCGTGGACGGCATAAGCCTGTTCATGGTCCTTCTGACCATCCTGCTTCTGCCGCTGTGCACACTGTGCTCGTGGACCTACATCTCGAAGCGGGTGAAGGAATTCCACGTGTGCCTGCTCATGATGACGGCGGCATGCGTGGGCGTGTTCGTGGCGCTGGACTTCGTGCTCTTCTACCTCTTCTGGGAGGCGATGCTCGTTCCCATGTACCTGCTCATCGCGGTGTGGGGCGGACCTCGCAGGCGCTATGCGTCCATCAAGTTCTTCCTGTACACGCTGGCGGGGTCCACGCTGCTTCTGGTGGCCATCGTGGCCTTCTACTACCAGACCGGCACCTTCTCCATCCCCGAGCTGATGAACGGCCAGTACTCGTTCACCTTCCAGTTCTGGGCCTTCCTCGCCATGGCGCTGGCCTTCGCGATCAAGTGCCCCATGTTCCCGTTCCACACCTGGCTTCCTGCCGCGCACGTCGAGGCTCCGGCCGCCGGGTCCGTGTATCTGGCCTCGGTGCTGCTGAAGATGGGCACCTACGGCTTCCTGCGCTTCTGCCTGCCGCTGACCCCGGCGGCGAGCGAGTACTTCGCGCCCATGATGATCGCCATTTCGCTGGCGAGCATCCTCTACGGCGGTCTGGCGGCGCTGGGCCAGCACGACATGAAGAAGCTGATCGCCTATTCGTCCGTGGGCCACATGGGCTTCGTGACGCTCGGCATCTTCCTGTTCAACGCGCGGGGCATCGAGGGCGCGCTGATGCAGATGCTCAATCACGGCATCACCACCGGCGCACTCTTCATGCTCGTCGGCGCGGTGTATGAGCGCAGCCACAGCCGCGAGATTTCCGACAACCTCGGCCTTGGCAAGTACCTGCCCATCTACATGGGTTTCTTCGGCCTCTTCACGCTGTCGAGCTTCGGATTCCCGGGGACCAACAGTTTCGTGGGCGAGGCGCTGGTGCTGTTCGGGGCCTTCGAGGCCAACTACTGGGTGGGCGGCATCGCCATCCCCGGCGCGCTTATCGCCGCGGCGTACATGCTGCGCCTCGGCCTCAAGCTGGCGTGGGGACGGCCCACGTCCGTTCCGGGCGGGCACTTCTGGGATCTCGGAGTGCGCGAGTGGGTGTACCTCGCTCCGCTGGCGGTGCTGGTGCTGTACATCGGCCTCGCTCCCGGGCTGTGCATGAAGGTTATCGACCCGTCCATCGACAAGCTGCTTTCGGACTTCCGCGTCCGCGCGGCGGCCATACCGGCCGAGGCGAGGACGCTTGCGGACCACGCGCCGGAACTGCCGGTCACGCTGGCCGAACGTTAGACGACAGGCGTTTGCCATGACGCGGCCCTGCCAGCAGGGTGGGGCCGCAGTATCCGCAAACAGGAGAAAAGCCAGTGCCCATCCGCCCCGATCTGTTTCTGCCGGAACTGTATCAGATAGTGCTGCTCGTCGTGCTGTTCGCCCTGAGCATCAGCCGTCATCCGACACTGCGCAACGACGCCTCGTGGGTGCCGTGGGGCGCGGCCGTCGGCATCGCGGTGTCCCTCGCCAGCATGGGGGCCGAGGGGATGCTCTTCCATGGCGCGTATCGAGTGGACATGATGTCCCAGTTCTTCAAGCTCGCCGTGGCGGTGGGCTTCTTCATCGGCACGCTCAACGCCACACGGCAGGTTACGCTGGAGCAGGACAAGCAGAGTGACTACTTCATGTTCCTTGCCTTCTCCGCCCTCGGACTCATGTTCCTCGCCTCGGCAGCCGAGTTGATCACCATTTACGTGGCTCTCGAAATCTCGTCCTATGCGCTGTACGCCATCATCCCCGTGCGGGCCTCGGAGCGCTCGGCGGCGGAGGCGGGCATCAAGTACATCCTGTTCGGCGCGGTGGCTACGGCCATTTCGCTCTACGGTTTGTCCTACATCCTCGCCGGGCAGCATTCGAGCTACCTCGCCGACCTCGCGCAGGCCGACTGGTCGTGGGCCGGAAATCCCATGGGCGTCGTCGGGTTGTCCATGTTCCTCGCGGGCATGTTCTACAAGCTGGCGCTGTTCCCGTTCCACTTCTGGTGTCCGGACGTGTACGAGGGCGCAAGCAACGAGACGGCGGCCTACGTGGCCACGCTGCCCAAGCTCGGTGCCGTGGTGGTGTTGGTGCGGCTGGCAGCGCTGCTCAAGCCCGGCATGGAGGTGACCATGATCTTCGCCGTGCTCGGTGCGGCGTCCATGACCATCGGCAACCTCGCGGCACTGGCCCAGCGTGACGTGAAGCGCATGCTGGGCTACTCCAGCGTGTCGCACGCGGGCTACGTGATGCTTGGCCTTGTCGCCGGGACGGCGGACGGCCTCGCGGCTGCGGCGTTCTACAGCCTCGTCTACATCCTGATGAACCTCACCTGCTTCTGGGTGATCTGCAAGACCGCCGAGAACGGGCGAAACGTCTCTCTGGACGACCTGAACGGCCTGTATCGGCGTTCGCCCTACATGGCGCTGGTCCTCGCCGTGGCGGCCTTCGCTCTTGTTGGCCTGCCGCCCACCGCCGGATTCATCGGCAAGTTCTTCCTGCTGACCAGCGCGTGGAATCACGGCTACAACTGGTTCGTCATCGTGGCCGCAGTCAATACGGCCATCGCCATCTACTACTATCTCGGTCTGGTGCGTCACGCCTACACGGTGGAGCCGGAGGATGCCTCGCGGCTGCGGCCCGTGGATGTCGGCATCATGAACCGGGTGTGGGGAACGGTGCTTGCGGCGGCGATTCTGCTGCTGGGCGCCGTGCCGGGTCCCGTTTTCGAGATGGCGGCCGCAGCAGGCCGTCAGCTTATGCGCTAGGGGGTGACGGGCTGGACACCCGTCGAGGGCCGGTCCTGTGGGCCGGCCCTTTCTTTGTGAGAGCGGCATGGGACGGCATCGGTGTGCTGTGGACCGATGCGGAGCACCTCAATGGTGCGTGAAAATTCACGAAGGTCGGTGCCTTTCGAAGGGCGTGGAGGCGTGTCGGAACGCTCCGGTCTGTCGCGGACGTGGGGAGGAGCGGGGAGCGGGATGCTTCGCCGTGCCCCGCAAGGTGTACCTTTTTCGGGGTTCCGAGCGAAAAGTGCTGAATGTTGGTCAGGGAAATAGTATAGAATGGGGTTGTCGGCCTTCTGTCGTCGGCAGGCGGACGGCAGGGAGGGGGAGGCAAAAGCCGTAAAGCCTTTTGTATTTCATGTGAAAGAAATCACATATTGTGCGGGGTCGATTGACGGTGTCTTCTCCAACTGATTTAAACGGATAAAGTCATGCGAACGCCAAAACGTCGGCGCGGGGACGCTCGGGACGACGTCGCGGATCGCACATGATTGTCTTCGGTTCTTTTACCAGAGACGGGAGGAATGCGCAGTGAGCAAGTACATGATCAAGACCAACCAGGATCGGTGCATCAGCTGCAACGCGTGCGAAGTGCACTGCAAGCAGAAGAATCTGGTGCCACCGGGGGCACGCCTGGGGCAGATGGTGACGGTCGGCCCGCTTGAAAGGGCGGGGCGTCCGAAGATCATGAATCTGTTCATGCCATGCTTCCACTGCGAACAGCCATGGTGTGTGGCGGCATGCCCCACCGAGGCCATGAAGCGGCGGGAGGACGGCATCGTGTATGTCGATCAGGAGCTGTGCGTCGGCTGCAAGGCGTGCATCATCGCCTGTCCCTGGAACATCCCCCAGTGGGACGAGACGGCGGGCAAGGTCATGAAGTGCGATCTCTGCATGGACAGGATCGACCGGGGCCTCAAGCCCGCCTGTGTGACGGCATGCACGACGCATGCGCTGGAGTTCGTGTCGCCCAACGAGACGTCCCGCACGACGCGGGAGCGGCACGGACAAAAGATGCTACTCAAGCGCGCATTGCGCTAGGTGGCTGTTATTTCGTAAACCTTCAAGGAGGGTGGCACTGTGAAATTTAAGATGAACCCTGCACTGCTGGCGCTCTTTGCGGTGGCCGTGGTGCTCTGCACGCAGGAGGCGGCGTGGGCCGATAGGCTCTCCGACGCCGTTGCCCAGGCCATCGAGGCCCAGAAAATCGATCCCACTGCCCCGGCCGGATACCTCGGCATTCCCGGCGCGCCGGATCTGAACGTTCTGGTCGGTCTGGTATGGGCGATCTGGGTGGGCTGGATCTTCTCCACCGTCGGCGCGTTCGGCGGCATCATGGCCGGTGTGGGCCATATCACCATCTACGGCCTCGGCGACTACGCCAAGGGCCTTGGCAAGCAGATGGCCCTCAACAAGGTCGTGACCGACTCCATCCGCGTGTCCAACCAGTGGCTTGTGGGCTGCTCCGCCGCGCTGTCGACCTTCAACTACTACCGCGCCGGACGTCTGGTGGCTCCGCTGGGCCTCGCCCTGGCCATCGGTTCCGTGGCCGGTTCCTGGCTGGTGCCGTGGCTGACCGCGGGTAAGATCAGCCTGAAGGCCTACCTCGGCTACTTCGGCCTGTTCGTGCTCTTCCTTGGCTGCTACCTCTTCTACGAGACCACGCCCAAGGCGCAGAACAAGAAGAAGGAAGCCAAGGCTGCCGCCAAGGCCTTCGAGGCCAGCGTGAAGTCCGGCAACGTGGACATGGAAGCGCAGGGCGTCAAGGTGAAGACCTTCACCCCCACCCGCTGCGAGTTCACCTTCTTCGGCGTGGAGTTCCACTTCAATCCGCTGGTTCCGATCTGCGGTGGCTTCGTCATCGCGGCGCTGGCGTCCTTCCTCGGCGTTGGCGGCGGCTTCCTGCTCGTGCCCTTCCTGACCTCCGTGGCCGGTCTGCCCATGTACCTCGTGGCAGGCACCTCCGCCATGGCCGTCTTCGTGGGCATGGTCAACTCCATCGCTTCCTACATGCTCCTCAAGGGCACCTCCGTGGAATGGGGCCTCATCGGCGCCGAGCTTGTCGGCATCGTCATCGGCTCCACCATCGGACCGCGTACCTCCAAGTACATCCCCGACATCTGGCTGAAGCGCCTCTTCATCGTGCTGGCCGTGTACGTGGGCGTGCGCTACAGCTCGCAGGGCTTCCTCGGCTACAGCCTGCTGCCCCCGTTCTAAGGAACGCGCAGGCATAATGACGTAATGCAGGGCCGGCCGGACCTCCCCGGCTGGCCCTTTTCAACAGCGGCAGGGACTGCCTGCGCAGAACACTGCCCGCATGGTGTCGAATTCCGCCCCTCGCGGCGCGGACGTCGCGGCACCGCAGAGGAAATGACGTGATAGAATCCTTCCAGAGGCTGAACTACCTTTTCGACCCGGTGCTCATCGTGCTGTTCCGGTTGCCCGTTGATCCGCTGGTGGCCTATTTCATGGGCATGGTCCTGCTGGTGATCGGATGTACGGTCGTGGGCGAGTTGTCGCTCGCCGGAGCCTATCACCTCAACCGCCGGCACTTCGCGGCCATCAACATGGAGATGGTCCATCAGCACAACCTGTCCGTTCAGGCCATCGGCATGAAGGACAAGGCGAGCTACAAGGCTTGCAACTCGCTGGCGAACGAGGCCTTCGGTCGGAATTTCTTTTCGCATATCGCGCTGTTCGCCTCTAGCCTGTGGCCCGTGCCCTTTGTGCTCGGGTGGATGAGCTTCCGCTTTTCGGAGGTGGAATTCCCGCTGCCCTTCACGGTGCCCGCGGTGGGCGATACCGTCGGCAATAGCTTCTTTTTCATCCCGCTCTACATAGTGGCGCGCGTGGCCTTCGCCAAGGCTCGTCCGCATTTGCCGCTGTTCTCCCGCCTGCACAAGGCCATGAAGGACAACGAAAATCAGGAGCGGCTTATCTCGTGGGCGGAACTTGGCAAGCCCGGTGCCATGCCCGGCGTCGCGTCCGACGTGACGTGTGGCGTCATGCCCGGCGACGCCGCGCGCATACAGCGTTCGTAGTTTCGCGGACACGGGGGCGCGCTATCGGAGGCTGGCATGCATGAGACGAGCCTCGGACGGGTGGTGAGGGACTATCTCTCGGGCGAGAATGTCGAGGAAACCTCGTACGAGGAATTCCGGCAGGCCATGGCCCGCATGCTCGTCGAGGAACTCGGCTACCCGCGTGAGCGTCTCGGGGCCAAGGTCGGCATCGAGTTTTCCGTGGATGGCACTCCCTATTGCCGAGTCGTGGACATCGTGGTCCATGACGAGGCAGATCGTCCGCTCATGCTCGTGTTTTTCGTGCCCGGCCAGCCCGGCAGTTACGAGCGCGAGGTCGTTGCCGCGGCGCGGCTGTATCCGGGGGGCGCGGTCCCCCTCGCAGTCGTGACCGACACCCGCGAAGCACTGCTGATCGAGTCCCATGGCGGCACGGTCATCGAGACGGGCGTCCGTGCCATTGCGCGGTACGATGCGTTGCCCGCACTGGTGCGCGAGCATCCCGCGCGGGAACTCGACGAAGCCCATCTGGAGCGCGAGCGCCGTATCCTCTACGCCTATAGTGAATTCATCTACGGCAGTTGTTGTCACACCTGCACGCCGAAGCCGACTCCGCCGCGCGGAGGCGATGGCGACGCCACGTAGCGGACGACGGTGCGACGAGTGGAGCGCAACGCGAAAGCCCCCGATCATCATGTGATGGTCGGGGGCTTTCGCGTTGGTGGAGCCGGATCAGTCGTTGGTCGGGTCGGGCAGGAGGCAGGGCGAGTCGGCCGAGGGGTCCGAGAGCTCGATGCAGTCGCGCGGGCACAGGGCCATGGCTTCCGAAACCTCGTTCTGCGTGACGCACTGCCTGCGCAGGACGATTTCCTCATCGTGCTCGTTCCATGCGAAGATTTCCGGGCACATTTCCACGCAGCCCATGCATTTGGAGCATGCGACCCGGTTGATGGAGAGTTCCTTGATGTCGTTCATGGCGGAATCCGTTTGCGTTGCGTGTTGTGCGGCGCTTTTCGCCGTGGGGGACGTCTAGCGCAGGGCAAGCGCCTTTGCAATGGATTCGAGGGTGGTGTCGCTCATGGCGAGGACGTCGTGCACCAGGGGGAGCGCCGCATCGATGCCGCCTTCGCGCAGTGAACGTTCGAGATTCTCGGCATGCTGGCGCAGGGCGAGTGCGCCCACCGTGGCTGCGGCTCCGCGCAGGGAGTGGGCGGAGCGGCTCATGCCAGAGAAGTCGCGTGTGCGGGTGGCTTCGCGGAGTTCTCGTGCGCGGCGCGGCATGTCTTCGAGGAAGATTTCATAGAGCGAAGCGAGAAACTCGCGGTCGCCCCGCAGACGCCGGAGTGTTGCCTCTCGTTCGAGAATCGGTGGCGCGTCAATGGATGCATCGAGCTTGTGCATGGCGTGTGCTCCGCTTTGCGGAAGATTGGTGGCCATCTGTGGTGTATTAAACCAATGATAATGAAGGACGTGAGATGCGCAAGAGATTTTGCGTATGCAGTATCCAGTGCGTTTTGTTGATTTCGGATATTTTCTGGTGCTGGCGGCCTTTTTGCGGATTGCCATGAAATGATGAGGGGCGGTTGCCACCTGAAATGCGCAAACGCATTGTAATGCCCGTGTATTTCGTCTAGAGTCAAGCGAGGCAGGTTGTGTTTGGTTTCGGCCGACAGCCATGAATGTTCGTTCATCCGTGCCGCGGCGTGAATCCGGGGTGGAGGGCGATGTACATACGATGCTGGGGATCCAGAGGGTCGATACCCGTCTCCGGTCCGGAGTACGTCCGGTATGGCGGAGATACGACCTGCATGGAGGTTCGCTCGTCCCGGGATGACATCATCATTGTCGATGCCGGTTCCGGGATGCGCCGTCTCGGCAATCGCATGCTCGCCGAAGGACGCTTCGAGTATACGCTGCTGTTCACGCACCTGCACTGGGATCACGTGCAGGGGCTGCCATTCTTTAAGCCTGTCTATTCCCCGAAGACGAAGATGGCTATCTACGGATGTCCGTTTGGCATGGGCACCATGGCCAGCCTGCTGGAAGGTGTCATGTGCGCGCCGTATTTTCCGGTGCCGTACAAGGCGCTTTTGTCTTCGCTTACGCATGTGGACGCGTGCGATTTGGACATCCGCATCTCGGACATGCGCATCACCTCTATTCCCGTTAATCATCCGAACAAGGGGCTTGGGTACCGCTTCGAGGAAAAGGGGCGGTCCTTTGTCTTCCTGACGGACAACGAGCTGGATTTCGCTCATGACGGCGGCCTCGCGTTCGACGACTATGTGGAGTTCGCGCGTGGTGCGGACCTGCTCGTGCATGATGCGGAGTATTCCCTTGAGCAGTACGAGGCCCTGACCCGCGGGTGGGGGCATTCCGTGTATCACCACGCCCTGGACCTCGCCATTCGCGCCGGGGTCAAGCGCTTCGGATTGTTCCACATCAATCAGGAACGATCGGACGACGCAGTCGATGAGCTTGTCGCCGATTGCCGACGCATTCTTGATGAGAAAGGTGTGGATATGGAATGCTTCGCCATGGCGCAGGATATGGAAATCACGCTGTGAGCCGTCGTGCTATTCGTGTTGGTTCCGGACCGTGTCTTGCATGCCGTACTGGCATGAATCACCACAAGCGTACAGAATGGCTGAAATGGATTGGTATGCATTGCGTATTGCTCGTGATGTTTGCATTCGTGTCGCCATGTTTCGGCGCTGGGACCGTGGGGCCGGAGCTACTGGAAGCGGAGCATATTTACGTGATGGGCGACAACGACACCCGCGCGGAGGCGCTCCGCATCGCTTTTCTGGAGGCCAAGCGCAAGGTGGCGGAGCGGGTGGGCACGCATGTTGAGGTGATGACGGGCATGAGCGAATTTGCCCTGACCCGCGACGAGGTGCGTACCTATGCCGCGGCGACCATGCGCGTGGAGATTGTGGAGGAAGAATTCCTGCTGCGCGACGGAGCGTTTGCCGTGCGGGTGAAGGTACGGGCCGAGGTGAATCCGGAAGACCTTTCGCGCGGATTGGAACGTGCCGCGCGCGAGCGCAGCGCCCTTGAGGAGGTGACCCGCCGGGCCGACGCCGCACGGGCTCTCGAAGACCGGGCCATCGACCTTCAGCGCCGCATTGGCGAGGCTCAGCCCGAGGAACTCCCCGAGTTTCGGCGGGAACAGGCGCAGGTGCTGCGCAGTCTTGAGGAGGTGCAGGCCGAACATGACCGTCGCGTGGAGGATGCCGCACTCCTCGGCGAGCAGGCCATGCGCTTCGTCGAGGCGGGGATGACGCGCGACGACGTGGTTTCCCTGCTTGGCACGGCCCGCGCGAGCCGTCAGAACCGTGCGGGCGGGAGCCTGTATGAATGCTGGTATTACGGCGGCATCTGGATCGTGTTGCGCGATGGGGTGGTGACCTGCAAGCGCACGCGGCTTGGCTACAGTCAGCGTTACGGCGGGGATTGCAACTGCGCAGGCATTGTCGGGACGGGCGAGGTGTTTCGGTAGGGCGGATGGAATTGAAATCAGGGCGAACCTGCGAAGATGCCGGAGCGTTCATCGGACGCTCCGGCATCTTCGCGTGGGCGGCTGGTTTGCGAATTGAAGAGGCGGCCTGGTTGGGGGACCGGGCCGCCTGCATCAAGGAGGAAAAAGCTGCCACATTGCAAACAGCTTTTGGGGAATACTAGCATTATATGTGCCACGGTGGAAGCAGTAATGGCGTAGATGGTGTCTATTTGTTTGTAATGCCGCGTTTTTCGACGTAGCGCAGGAATTTTGCGGCTGGTTCCATGTCTGGGGCGATGGTTAGGGCTGCCTTGATATGGGTGATGCACTCATCCTTGCGTCCTGTATCGAAATAGGCGCGTGCGATGTTGAAGTGTAAGTTCTCATCCTTATCGTTGTATTCCAGTGCCTTGCTGTAGTAGCGCAACGCCTCTTCGTGCATGCCCTGTTTGCGCAGGCTCATGCCGAAGCGGTTGAAGCGCACGCGCTGTTCCTCCACGAAGCTGGCGTCCTGATTGAGCAGGATGTCCAGAACCTTGCTGACCTTCTGGAATTCTCCCTTGTCTGCATACACCGAGCCGATGCCCATGTTCGCCTCGACGTTGAGCTCGTCGATCATGAGCGCCTTGAGGAATTCGCGTTCGGCGTCGTCGAGCTTGCCCTGCGCGTAGTGCTCCTCGCCCTTTTGGATTTTGTCCCGCAAGGATTTGAGGGCCGGGATGGTGCGCTGCTCGTAGAAGCGTGGCTCCGGCGCGTAGACGGTGATGAAGTCACCTTTGGACAGGGCGTTGCGAAGCCCGGACGGGACGTGTCGGGCGTTGAGCGGCTGCACCTCGTAGGTGTCGTCGTCGAGCCTGCGGACGTACCAGTAGGTGGTCTGGGTGTGATGGCCTTGCGTGGTTCCGTGGCCGACATCCGTTGACTTGGTCATGGAGTACACGCCAAGTATCTGCGGATAGAGTGTCATGGGACGCTCCGTCGTTGCGGTGGAATGCTGATTTTCCCTGATGGTACAGTGGAAGGGGCGGGTTTGTCACCCGGTACGGTTCAGACGGCGGGTGGGAGGCGGTTGAGGTTGATGGTGAAGGCCGCGCTACCGTTTTCCCGCGTCATGGTCATGAGTCCGCCCATCTGTTTGACGAGGCGGTAGCACAGCGGCAGGCCCAGACCGCCATCCTCGAAGGGCAGGTCCAGTCGCTCGGGGTTCATGTCGCGCTGGTCGGCGAGGGCGTAGCTGACTCTGATGAACACGGATTTTGGCGTGTAGAGGGCGCGGATGGTCAGCTCCCGACCGTGCGCGAGCGTCTTGGCCGCATCGCCGAGCAGGATGCCGAGCACGCGGCACAGGGCATCCGGATCGGCCAGCGCCTGTGGCAGAACCTCCGCGATATCGACCACCACCTCGACGCCGGACTGTTCGAGTACGGGTAGATGTGTGCCAATGCAGCCCGTCAGGATATCGTGGATGTTGGCGGGTTGCGTCGTGATCGGCATGGGGTCGAGGTAGCCTCGGATGCGGTCGAGGAGTTTTTCGAGGCGCAGGGATTCGCGCAGAATGATTTCCGTCTCTGGCATATCGGGGGCCTTGGCGTGCAGCCTGCGGGCGAATCCGCCAATGGCCATCAGCGGGTTTCTGATTTCGTGGGCCACCTCGTCGGAGATCGCGCCAATGGTCGAGAGCCGCGCGTCCTGTGCGGTGAGGCGTTCGAGATGCACGCGTTCGGTGATGTCCATGAAGATGCCGTCGAGATGCCGGGTGCCCGCTTCGTCAGTGGCGGATTGCGTGGCGGGCATGGTTTTCACGTAGCCGTGCACGTCGAAACCCTGGCGGTGGGTCAGCCGACATTCCACGGAAAGGGGTTCGTGGCTGGCAAAGGCGTGTCGGAGCGTCTCGCTCACGCGGGGGCGGTCCTGCTGGCTGACGCGTTCGATAAACCAGTTCGGAGTGCTCATGGCCTCTTCCGGGGTGAAGCCGAGAACGAGCCGTGCCGCGTGGTTGATGAAGCTTAGCGAGAGATCCTCGCGCAGGCTGTAGATGACGAGGGGGATGCTGTGCAGCAGCGTGGTGTGGCGCTGTTCTGCAAGTTCAAGACGGCGCTTGAGGGCGCGACGTTCGCGATAGCGTTCGAGGGTGAGGCGCAGACTGTCGGGCGTGAAGGGCTTGAGGATGTAGTCGAAGGCCCCGGTTTGCATGGCGCGGATGAGGTCGTTGGTGGTTCCTGCCGCACTGATGAACACGAGTTCGAGGGCGGGGAGCAGCTCGCGAAGCTTTACCGCCAGCTCCATGCCGCTCATGCCCGGAAGGCGCACGTCCACAAAGGCGAGGGCGAAGTCCGCCCCCCGCGCGGCGGTCAGCGCTTCCTGCACGCCGAAGCGGGGCGTGGCGTCGAAGCCCTCATCCGTGAGGGCCATGGCCAGCGCCTCGCAGATCACGGGATTGTCGTCCACCACGAGGACGCGTTCTGCCGTCTTGCCGATTGCCGTATCCACCGTGTACCTCTCCCTGCCGGTTGTGGTATCCCCGATGAAACCCCAACTCGTTACAAAAGGCAATGCCCGGGATGCGCTCCGGGCTGGTCAAGGGGGCGGCGGCAGGGTATGCACACCGGGTACGCCGCCGGAAAATGGCAATATCGAGAGGATGACATGAAGAAGCGAATCGGGTTCATGGGCCTTGGCACGATGGGCCGTCCCATGGCCGAGAACATATTGAGGAATGGCTATCCGCTGACGGTCTACAACCGGACGCGGGAGAAGTGCGCCATGCTGCGCGAACTGGGGGCATTCGTTGCCGCCACGCCGCGCGAGCTCGCCGAGCGCTCCGACGTGGTGGTGACCATGGTGCCGGGACCGGAGGCCGTGCTGGCGTTGCTGACGGGTGAGGACGGCTGCGCGCGCGGCATGGGACCGCACTCGGTCTTCGTGAATATGGGCACCATGGCCCCGGCCTACGCTCGTGAGATCGCGGCGAGCCTGCGCCCACTTGGCGTGGCCTGTGTGGATGCGCCGGTGTCCGGCTCGCGGAGACCCGCCGAGGAGGGGCGGCTGGTGGTGCTGGCGGGCGGTCCTGCCGAAGTGGTCGACGCCCTGCGGCCGCTTTTCCTGACCATGGGGCGCAAGGTCATCCACTGCGGAGCACAAGGGCAGGGAGCCATGGCCAAGATGGTCGTGAATCTGCTTCTGGGCGTGATGATGGAGGGTGTGGGCGAGATGCTGAACTTTGGGCGACGCGGCGGGCTGGATGACGCCACGCTCTTCGACGTGCTCGATTCCGGGCCGCTGGCTTGCGACCTCTTCGCCGCGAAGCAGGACATGCTGCGCACCGGGGCCTATCCGGCGCAGTTCGCCCTGCGCAACATGGACCGCGACATGCGGGCCATCCTCGACACCGCCGCAGCAGCGGGCGCGGCAACACCCGCTGCCAACGCCGTGTCGCAACTCTACCGTGCCGCATGCGCGCGCGGTCGGTCGGACATGGACGTCGCCGCCGTCATGGGCGTGCTGGAGGCACTGTCCGGGGATGGGACGCGATGAGCCGCGTGGAAGCGATGGAGGGCCGGGCATGAACCTGTCGAGAAACGCCGTGGCCGTCGTCGTGCTGGCGATCTCGCTGGCGGTATTCTGCTCTGCCGCCGCAGGCATGAGTTTTCGCATGGAGCCGTTCCATACGCATTTCTTCCTGTTCGCGTGGTGGCCCTATATCTTCGGGATGGAATCGCTGTTGACGCTTATGGGCGGGTTCTCCACGCTCTATGAGCGCCCGCGCAGCTTCTGGCTGTCCCTGCCGCTGTCGCTGACGCTGTGGCTGGCCTTCGAGGCCGTGAATTTCCGGCTGGGCAACTGGCACTACATCGGCGTTCCCGCATCGCTTCCCGTGCGCTGGACGGGGTACGTTCTCGCCTATGCCACGGTGCTTCCCGCATTGTCCGTCACCGGGCGTTTTCTGGAGTACTTCGGGCTGTGGGAGGATGTGACGTGGAAGGAGCTTGGCAACGCTTCGCGCCTGCGTTGGCCGATGGTCGCCCTTGGGGTGGCGTGTCTGGTCCTGCCGCTTGCGTGGCCGAGGTACTTCTTTCCCCTCGTGTGGGGTGCGCCGATATTCCTGCTGGAACCGTGGCTGTACGCGTGCGGGGCGCGCTCGCACCTGCGGCTTCTGGCCACGGGGCGTCCGCGCAGGCTGCTCTTGGCGCTCGCTGCGGGGCTGATCTGCGGCGGGCTGTGGGAATGCTGGAATTTCCGGGCCGGGGCCAAGTGGTACTACACCGTGCCCTTCGTGGACGTGCTGCATGTCTTCGAGATGCCCATTCTGGGCTTTCTCGGTTTTCCGCCTTTTGCCGTGGCGTGCGACGTGGTCGCGGCGGCCTTTCGCCATCTGCGTCGTCACATGGCCTTTCGGCCGGAGCGTGTGCGGCGCGTCGGCTGGGGCGTCATTGCGCTTGCCGCCGTCCTTTTCGATGTCGCCGTCATGATCGGCATCGACACCTTCACTGTGGATCTGTTTCGTTAGCGGGGTTCCCCGCCTCGTCGTGCGTTCAGCGCGAGAGGGGCGGGGAGTCTACGCCGAAGACGAGGTTGCGGCCCGATTTCTTGGCGCGTGCGAGGGCCTGCCTGCATGCGGCGATCAGGTCGTCCAGCTCGTGCCCGTGGTCCGGGAATGTGGCCACCCCTGCCGAAATGCCCATTGCGCCGATTTTCCGCCCCAGATGTGTGATGTCCAGCCGTTCCACGGCGTGGCGTAGTTCCTCGGCCCTGTTCAGTGTGTCGTTGTGGGAACTGTCGATGACCAAGAGCAGGAACGCGCCGCCCTCGTCGCGGCAGGGGAGGTCCGACCCGCGCACCGAAGCGCCGAGCAGCACCCCCACCTCGCGCACGACTGTGTCCCCCGCAGACGGGCCGAAGCGTTCGTTGATTTCGCCCAGCCGGTCGATGTCCGTGAGCACGACACCGATGCAGCGTTGCGCTCGTTGCGCGCGGCTGCGCTCGCGGGAGAAGGTTTCTTCGAGGTAGCGGCGGGTGAAGAGGCCGGTGAGTGGATCGGTCATGGCTTCCGTACGCAGGCGGCCGCGCAGGGTGTGGATCGTCAGTCCCATGGCGAGCAGTCCCGATGCTGTGAGGCTGCGGTGGTGCATGATGTCCTTATCGGGCAGTGCATCGCCGATACGTAGGAGTCCGTGGATGTCTGTCCCGCAGACGAGGGGCACGCAGTAGTGGGCTTGCGTCGCGTCCGGGCAGATGTGCGCGCAGGCCGGGGTGCTGCGGCTGTCGCACCCGACGGGGTGGGCCACGGTCAGCGCGGGGCAGCCCGTCGGCGGGATGTGCCATTCGGCCGGAGCTTGTCCCCAGCGGCATGCCGTCTGCAATGGGCCGCCCGGTTCGGCGTTCAGGTGGAGGTCTCCGTGGGAGTCGGCGAGAAGCCTCGGTAGAACCCACGTTGCGGAGTCGACGAGGTCCTGACGCGATGCGCTGGTCTGCGTCATGCGTGCGAGGTCGGCCAGCAGCTTCAGCTCCTGAACGTCCGCGGTGGTGGTGTGCATGTCCGGACCTCCGTTTTGCGGGCGGGGATTCTCGGACGATTGAACTGCACGCGGGCTGTCATGTCAACCGTCGTGCGTCTGATGTTTCGATATCTCAACCTATCAGGCGCGGAAGCAGTGTCGTGAGCGGCGACCAGAACGTGACCAGCGCGAGGTCCGCCAACAGAACCAGCAGGAAGGGCATTACGCGCAGGCTGATGTCCGCCAGACGCGTCCCCGCGATGCCGCATGAGACGATGAGACAGATGCCGAGCGGCGGGGTGAGCATGCCGATGGCGAGGTTGACCACCACGATGGTGCCGAGGTGCACGAGGTCGATGCCCAGCGCCGGGAGCATGGGCACGATGACCGGCACGAGCAGGATGAGCGCGGCGGTGGTTTCCACGAAGGTGCCAGCCACCAGCAGGACGAGGTTCACCAGCAGAAGCAGCGCCACCGGGTTGTTCGTGACGGAGAGAATGGCCGCCGACAGCGTCTGGGGTATCTGCTCAATGGTCAACAGCCATGAGAAGGCAGTGGCCTGCGCGATGATGAACATGGTCACGCCAGCGGTGATGGAGGCGTGGATGAACAGGCGCGGCAGCGCGGATGGGCGCAGTTCTCGGTAAACGAACATGCCCACGAGCAGCGCGTAGATCACTGCGATGGCCGCCGATTCCGTGGCCGTGAACACGCCGCCGAGAATGCCGCCAAGGATGATGGTTGGCGCGCCGAGCGCCCACAGCGCGGAGCGTGCGCTGCGCAGCATGTTTCTGATGGAGAAGCTCCTGCGCTCGCGAAGCCCGATGCCCTCGCGTCGCGACAGATAGACGGCCATGCCCACCAGCGATACGCCCATGAGCAGGCCCGGCAGAATGCCCGCCGCGAAGAGCTTGCCGATGCTCGCCCCGGTCAGGAAGCCGAAGACGATCATCGGGATGCTCGGGGGGATGATGACGCCGATGGAGCCGCCAGCCGCCTGCACTGCACCGGCGAATCCGCGCGGGTAGCCGTTTCGGGCCATGGCCGGGATGAGCATGCCGCCCACGGCGGCGGTGTCCGCCGCAGCGGAGCCGGAGATGCCGCCAAAGAACATGGCGGAAACGATGGACACGGCGGCCAGTCCGCCAGGCAGCCAGCCCACCAGCGACTCGGCGAAGGCGACGATGCGCCGCGAGATGCCGCCAGCTTCCATGATCTGACCGGCGATCATGAATAGCGGCACGGCCATGAGCGGAAAGGAGTCCGCCCCGGCATACATGCGGCTGACGGCCACCATGAGGCTCGCGTCGCCGCGCAGGGCGAAGACGCCCACCGTCGCTGCGCCGATGGCCATGGCGATGGGTACGTTGAGCAGGAAGAGGACCAGCAGGATGGCGAACAGTGCGAGGCTCATCGGTCATCACCGCCGATCAGGTCTTCAAGCAGGAAGGCCAGCCCGTGCAGGAACATGAGCGCCGCCCCCACTGGGACCATGATGAACGGCACCTGCCTGCTTACGCCGAGGCTCGTAGTGCTCTGGAATTTCAGCAGATCGAGGAATCTGAATCCGTGGTAGGCGACCAGCGCGAAGAAGGCGAGGCACACCAGATGCGAGATGACGCCCACCACGCGCCGTGGCGTGCGGGGCAGGCTGGCGGAGAGGATGTCCACGCCGATGTGCGCGCCGCGCCTGTAGGCAACGCTGGCACCGAGAAAGGTCAGCCATACGAGGAGCATCCGGCCCAATTCCTCGGACCAGAACAGGGAATCGTTCAGGACGTAGCGGAAGAAGACCTGAAGGCCGATGACGGCGACCATGCCCATGCCGCAAAGCATGAGCGCCCATTGCGCAAGTGCGTTGAGCGCATGGCTCAGGCGGGAGACGAGGCGGAGAAGTGTGTGCATGATTCGGTCGGCTTGGCGCTGCTGCGAATGATTGGGCAGATGTTGCGTGCGCCGCGTCCTGCGGCGCATGACCAGTGTAGCAGTCCCGCAAGCAGGGCGGCAAGCCCATGGCTTCGGGGCGAACACCCGTACAGGCTCAATAGTGAAAAGGCAAGCCCGGCGGGCATATTGGAGCCGATTCGGTGTCCACCTTCCCGGCGGGCCGAACGGGTGGACGTCCGGGCGCGGCAGCGTGGTCCGTTTCCCGAGTCGTCAGGACTGGCGGCCAGTTGCGGGGAAAAACGCGGTGGACAGGCCCTGCGAAATATGTGAATCACAATCCCCCCTGCGGCGCCATTCATTGTGCGTGCGCAGCAAATCCGGTAATCTGTACGACGAACTCCCTTGCAGAGTGGACTCCCACGGCGGTACCGTGGAAATCGAAAAGGGGAACCTCATGAGTAAAGGCATGAATTACGGCCTGTTCCGCGATACTCCCGGCGAGCCCAACGGCCGCAGTGTTGCCGTGGTCGGTGCCGGGCCATCCGGGATGGCCGCGTCGGGATATTTGGCCTGCCAAGGCTACCGCGTGGAAATGTTCGACAAGATGCCCAAGCCGGGCGGCTTGCTGTATTTCGGCATTCCGGACGTCCGGCTACCCATGGATCGCATCGAGGCCGCGGCCCGGCGGCTGGTCGAGCACTACGGCGTGGTGTTTCACCCTCGGGTCAAGGTTGTTGGCGAGGGCGAGGATGTCCACGACGAGGGTGACGAGCTGGTGCAGGAAACCGTCGTTCTTGAGGACCTTCGCCGCCGCTTCGATGCCGTTCTGCTGTGCACCGGGTCGTGGCGCTCGCGGCGCATGGGCATTCCCGGCGAAGACCTGCCCGGCGTACTCTCCGGCCTCGAATATCTCTTTCCGCTACGCGGTGCGGCGTGCACCAAGGACATTTGCGTTGCCGACGCGGCGGGCAAGCGCGTGGCCATCGTCGGCGGCGGCCTCTCCGCCGTGGACGCGGCGGACTGCGCCCTGCGCAGTAACGCCGAGAAGGTCTACATGCTTTATCGCCGCACCAGCAACGAGGCACCGGCCGGTCCCTATGAGGTCGCGCTCCTGCACGACCGTGGCATGGTCTGGAAGGAACTGACGCTGCCTGTGCGCATTCTCGGACAGGACAGGGTGGAGGCGCTGGAGTACATCCAGTGCTCCCTTGGTGAGCCGGACGAGAGCGGCAGACGCTGCCCCATCCCCGAGTCCGGTTCCAACAAGGTGATTGAGGTGGACATGGTTATCACCGCCGTCGGCGAGATGCCCACCGTGCCCGCCGCGGATCGGGTGGAACTGGCCAAGGTGCGCAAGCAGGCTACCGGCTGGCCGCGCATGACGCCCATGGAAGGCGTGTTTCTCGCTGGCGACGCGCTGAACGGTCCCAGCAAGATCGGCTGGGCCGTGACCAGCGGCCTTGAAGCCGCACGGTCCATGGAAGAGTGGCTCGACTGGTCGGCCAATCGCGTCTAGCCCCGAAAACGAAAGCGTTCATCGGAGAAGAACATGCCCGAGGACAAGGACGTTTGTCTGAAAACGAAATTCGTTGACTATTCCAAGTGCATCGGTTGCGAGTCGTGCGAGGCGATCTGTAAGTTCCTGCATGGCATCCCGCGCATCCAGATGACCCAGACCGACGAGGGAATGGCCTTTCCGCTCTATTGCCACCACTGCGAAAGCCCGCAGTGCATCAAGGCCTGCCCCGTTGGAGCCATCAGCAAGGACGCCAAGGGCGTCGTGCTGCACAACCCCTCGCTGTGTCGTGGCTGTAGGGCCATGAAGTGCAAGGAGGCCTGCCCGTTCATGGCCATCTACCATGCGGGCGGCGTGGTGCCGGTCACCAAGTGCGACCTGTGCGCGGAGCGCAGGCGGCGCGGCATGGGACCGGCCTGTGTCGAGATTTGTCCGGCGGAAGCCATCTACTACGTTGACCGCGAGGAACTCAAGGAACTGCGGACCAAGCAGGCCCTTGCCTCACAGAAGCTGGTCATGAAGCAGATACGGCAGATGCGGGGTAAGTAGCAGTCGAAATGCAAGGCCGCGGAGCGAACTCCGCGGCCTTTTTCTTTGTGGCGCGTCAGCGCCGGGAGGGCATCATGAGCGTCATCGTCGATCTGACGGTTTTTCCGGTTGGCGTGGGGGAGAGCCTCAGCCCCTACGTGGCCCGCGTGCTGCGGGTGATTCGCGACAGCGGCCTGCCGTACGAACTCGGCCCCATGAGCACCAGCATCGAGGGCGAATGGGGTGAGGTGATGGCCGTGGTCACCGCGTGCTTCGAGGAACTGCGCAGCGACTGTGGACGCATCTCCATGACCATGCGCGTGGACTGGCGCGAGGGCGAGGGGCGCATGCGGTCCAAGCCCGAATCCGTCCTCTCCAAGCTACCCGCCGTCTAGACTTTTCTGTCCAGTATGGAGCTCGGTCCGTCCTCGGACGGGCCGATGCCCGGTCCCAGTTGCGCAAGCCCCGTTTCCGGTAGCGCCAGCGTCCTGCGGTTGCGGATGCTGTCGATGCCTTTCGCGTTGGAATCCTGCGTTCCCTGCCAGACCACTATCTCATAGTCCGGTTCCCATCCTGACGATGGCGTACGCTGGCCTTCTCGCCATGCGGTGCGTTGTCGGGTGGACGTGTCGCCGCGTCCGTGCGCCACGTCGATGATGTCGCCCTCGTTGACGGAATAGGAGCCTTCCTCCGTGGTCACCAACAGCTCAAGGAGCTTGCGGCGTCCGCAGGTGCCACTACAGAGCAATCGTTTGTAGCTTATGTTGAGTCCCACGTCGTGCTCCTTCACAACGTTTCGGGGCCGTAGCCCGTCATCGCATGAATCCCGCCGTCGTGCTCCTCACAACAAGGCGGCCCATGGGCCGTGGAATGATTCCGTTCGGTCGTGTTCTCGATCAGTGCGGGGAGATGGACGGCGTGTATCCGAGCATGCGTGGAAGGCTGGCGGTGCCTGCCATGCGTTGGAATCCAGTTGGAACGCCGGAGATGTCCATACTCAAGAGAATACGGCCGAACACGTTGGCGCGTCAACGCCAAAGAGGCAAAATGCCCGTGGCGTGCGGCTTTTTGGTCGCAACCTGCCGTGATGCCACTTCATTTCATGGCGGGTTTGTATGGGTTTGTAATGGTTGCGTAAAACGCGTGAAAAGTCCGCATCTGGCAGGCATTTCAGACAGATGTCCCTTCGTGGCGTGTGAGTGCTTGGTACGTGTGGCAGCATCCGTCGGAAGGCTGAAGGTGTCGGGCGCAGAGTGGTTCCTTGATGCCGGGAGCCTGGATGCACATGGGCGGGATGCCAATGCGAAATAGATGCTGGATGGCTGAAATTCCGCCAATGGCGGTGTGAAATGCTCGGCGTTTGGCTATTGGTGGAATGCTTTCGTGACGGAAATGTGCGAAAAGACATGCAAGATTTTGCAAACCCTCTTGATTTTTGATGCATCCATGGCATATTGAGCACAGTGAATCCTTTTCAAGCGCATCAATTGGTGATGTGAGCAAAATTCATTGAGGAGCGGTTGTATGTCGACGAAGAACATCTATGTCGGAAACCTCCCATTCAGTGCCTCTGAGGAAGAGGTGCGGACCCTGTTCGAAGAGCACGGTACCGTCACGTCCGTGCGAATCATCGAGGATCGGTTCACGGGCAGACCTCGCGGTTTCGGTTTCGTGGAAATGGACCAAGGCGGAGAAGCCGCCATAGAGGCGCTGGATGGCGCCATGTTCGGCGGCAGGCCGCTTCGCGTGAATATCGCCAAGGAGCGCTCCGGTCGCGAGCGCATGCCCTGGTAGCCCACCCCTTGTCAGCGCCTTCGGGTGCGAATGGCCCCCGGACCGATTGCCGGGGGCTTTTCTTTTTGGCCCTGCACGTGTAGGCAGCGCGAGCCTCGCTTGCGCACGCACGGTTTTTGTGTTTCTCATTGCGTAAGCAACAACATTTAGCGAAAGGGATGACGCACATGATCAGAAAGACCTTCGTTCCGCTGCTGCTCGTGCTGTGCCTCGCGGTCCTGTGGCCGGGGCAGGCTTCGGCGCGGACCGTCATCAAGCTCGGCATTGTCATGCCTCCCGGTTCGGGGCAGCACGTCACGGCTGAGAAGTTCGGCCAACTGTTGGAAGAGCGCAGCGGTGGCGAATACGCGGTGGACATCTTCCACAGCGGCTCCCTCGGCACGGAGACGGCGATTCTGCAACAGGTGCAGATGGGCGCGGTGGAGATGGCCATCATCACCCTCGGTCCCTTCGATACCTTCGTGCCCGAGGTGAAGGTGGTCAGCTTCCCGTTCATGTTCCGCGACTACGAGCAGGTGGACGAGGTGCTCGATGGTCCGCTGGGGCAGGAGGTGCTGGCGAGCCTCGAACGAGCGGGTTTCAAGGGTATCGCCTTCTCGGAGAACGGCTTTCGCAATCTCACCAACAACGTGCGCCCCGTGCACTCCGTGGATGACGCCAAGGGCCTCAAGATCCGGGTCATGGAGTCCACGTTGCACAAGGAGTTGTGGCGCACGCTGGGGGCGAATCCCACGCCCATGGGCTGGCCCATCTATTCGGAGTTGCAGCAGGGCACCATCGACGGGCAGGAGAACCCCCTGTGGGTGGTGTGGACCTCGCGCCTGTTCGAGGTGCAGAAGTATCTGAGCCTGACGGGCCATGTGTATTCCGCGCATGTGGACATCGCCAATCTCGGGTGGTTCAACTCCCTGCCCGAGGAAACGCGCACCCTGATCGCAACCTGCATGCGCGACGCTGCCCGCTACCAGCGGGCGTGGAACCGCACTAATGTCGCGGACTTCCTTGCCAAGCTCAAGGACGCCGGAATGATCGTCGACGAGAATCCGGACCTCGCCTCCTTCAAGGCGCGGGCGGCATCGCTACGGAATATGGACATCTATTCCGATCCCGCGACGCGCGAATTGCTCGACAAGTTTCTCGACGCCACAAGCCGTTAGTCGCAGTCGGCCCGGTCGCATTGCGCGGCCGGGCCGTCATATCTTCGTCCACATGCGCGCAGAACCGGCGGATGGTGCGTCCGCTGTCTGACAAGCCCGTCCCGCCATGAAAAATGCAGACAATGCAGTCCCCTGTGTGTAGGGTGCTGCGCATGCACAACTCCCCTCCGGACGAGATCGGCAGGCTGTACCTGCATCGCAATCTCCAGATACTCTTCGGCGTGACGCTCATGGCCGTGATGGGCGTTTCGAGCATTGCCCCGGCCTTGCCCGTCATGCTCGACGCGCTGTCCATCACCCCCGCGCAGGCCTGGTGGCTCATATCTGCCTTCACGCTGCCGGGCGTCCTGTTCACGCCGGTGTTCGGCGTGCTGGCGGACCGCTTCGGGCGAAAGCGTGTGCTCGTGCCCGCGCTGGCCTGTTTCGGCGTGTTCGGCGGGTTGTGCGCCATGACCACGAAGCTGTGGGTGCTGCTGCTCCTGCGTTTCATGCAGGGGGTTGGTGCGTCGTCGCTCGGCGCGCTCAACGCCACCATCATAAGCGACATGTATTCGGGGCGGGAACGCTTGCAGGCCATGGGCTACAACGCGAGCGTCCTCTCCATAGGTACGACGATCTTTCCGCTTCTGGGCGGAGCGCTGGCCGCGTTCGGCTGGCGATGCCCTTTTCTGTTGCCGCTTCTGGCCCTGCCGCTGGCCGTGGTGGTCTGGCGCTGGCTTGACGCGCCGGAGCCGCGCAGCAACGGCGCGTTCATGGAATACATGCGAAGCGCCGCGCGCATGGCGGCCACCCCTCGCGTGCTGGCCCTGTTCCTGACCACGGCAGCGACCTTCATCATCCTCTACGGCGTCATCATCGCCTACCTGCCCATCCATCTGGCCCGGAATTTCCACGCCGACCCGACGTCCATAGGCATTGTCATCGCCGCGTCGAGCTTCACCTCCGCCACGGTCGCCACGCAACTCGGCACGCTATCCCGGCGCTTCCGGTCGTTTTCGCTACTCGTGGTCGCGTTCATGCTCTATGCGGCGTCCGCGCTACTCCTTCCGCTCATGCCCGATATGTGGGCCGTGATTCTGCCCGTACTGCTGTTCGGTGTCGCGCAGGCTTTGAACATCCCCAACGTGCAGGCCATGCTGGCCGGGCTTGCGCCCATGGAACAGCGCGGAGCCTTCATGGCCCTGAACGGCATGGTGCTGCGGGTGGGGCAGACGCTTGGGCCGCTGGTGATGGGCGGAGCCTACGCCCTGTGGGGGCTCGACGGCGTCTTCGCCACCGGAGCGGGATTGGCCGTCTGCGTGTGTGTCATGCTGCTGGCGCTGGTGCGCGGCGGCCGGTAGGCGTCGCTCGGTTCTTGAGCCTCGGGCTGTTCTGGCTTTGCGGGAAGCGGGAAGGCGATGCGGACGGCGGTTCCGTTTTCGGTTGTCATGTCGAGGGAGCCGCGGAGTTGGAAAGTGACGATGTTCGCCACCAGCCGCATGCCCATGCCGGATGCCCCTGCGGGAACGAAGCCCTGCGGGAGGCCCGGTCCGTCGTCGCGCACCGTCAGAATGGCGGTGCCGTCGCAGGTGTGGATGCCGACGTGGAGGGTGCCCGCTCTCTCGGCGTGGAAGGCATGCTTGAAGCTGTTGCTGACGAGTTCGTTCAGCACCATGCCGCAGGGGCTTGCCATGCCGATGGGCAGCCGTAGGGGGGCGGTGTCGAAGTCGAGACGCACGCGATGCATGCCGAAGACGTGCCGCAGGTGCGTGCAGAGGTCGTGCGCGTAGCGGACGAAATCAATGTTGTCGAGGTTTTCGCTCTGGTAAAGCTGGGTGTGGACGAGGCTGATGCTGTGTATCTTCGCGCCGATATCCTCGGCGAGTGTACGCATCTCCGGTGTCGTGGCCCGGCGTCCCGCCATGTCTACAAGCCCTGATATGACCTGAAGATTGTTCATCACACGGTGGTGGACTTCGTGCAGCAGGACTTCCTTGTCCGAAATGGACTGCTGCATCATCTTCTGTATGGCCTTGCGCTCGTTCACTTCGCGCAGGAGTCTCGTGTTTGTCCTTTCCAATTCCAGTGTGCGCTCCGCGACCAATTCCTCCAGTCTGTCCCTGTGTCGCCGCAGTTCCGCCTCCATGGCCTTGCGTTCGGTGATGTCGATGCCAACGCCGAGCACTGCGGGACGTCCTGCCGTGGTGAACGGAATCTTGCTGGCCACGAGAACCAGCCGTTTGCCGTCCGCCGTGTCGATTTCCTGTTCGAAGCCGAGCTTCGGGCGGCCAGAGCGGATGACCCGCCTGTCGTCCATCATGTAGCGCACCGTCTGCTCCGGGGTGGGCGAGGTCAGTTCGTCCTGCCGTCTGCCGATGAGTTGGGAGGGGTGCAGCCCGTGGATGGCCGCTACGGTCGTGTTGGCGAGGATGTAGCGGCTGTTTTCGTCCTTGGCGAAGATGAGGTGCGGGACGAGGTCGATGATCTGCCGGAGTTGGGCCTCGGTGCGTTTGCGGCGTTCGAGCTCCCGATGCGTCTTGCGCTGCTGGCGGTGGAGCAGCACGGCCACGAGCATGAACAGGAAGGCCGTGACGCCCGAATAGAGCCAGACCACGGATGTGTTGCTGGCGTGGGGCGTGATGAAGGTCAAGACCGCCGCAGTGCGGCCCGTGGCATCCTTGAGCGGGTGATGGATGCACAGGGCGGGAAGCCCGAGATGCAGACAGCTTCCGAATTCGCGTAGCCCCGTGCGTAGCACGCGGCTTTGGCGCTCGCTGGCAGGTCCGCCGATGGCCTTGTGATCGGTCGAGGCGACGATGGTTGGCACGCCTGTGGTGTCGGGGGCCGTGACGTTGGCTGTGAAGCCGCTGCGAATCGCCATGGCGTCGAAGGTGCGCTGGATTTGCGCCGCGGGGGCGGGGGCCTCAAGATTGCTTTCGAACAGCGGAACCATGGCCGTCAGCGTGAGGTCCATGGCCCGGCTGTGATTCTGGTCCGCATGTTCGATGGTCGTGGCGATGGTCAGGATGGTCAGCGAGATGAACAGCCCGAGATAGACGATGAGCGGAATGCCGGGGTTCTGGGGCGGCGTGTCCGCAGGCGGATCGTAGGCGTTCGGCAGTGGCTGGGGTGTTTCCTTGGCGGCCATTGGTCGGCTCCCGGACGGATGCGCACGGAAGGTGGTGCCCGCCCGGTGGGTCCGTGCATGGATGGAATTGGACGGGACGAACCATCCATAGAACAGTTCCGCGCCCGGTGCAATGGGCGCGGAGAATTTCAGCGGGTGGAGACGGATGCCGGAGGCTAGACGGCGATGTCGAGCAGTGCCCCTGTTGCCGGGGCGTTTTGCTGTGCGCTCGGCGCGGTTTCTCCGCCATCGAGGAGCGAGTTGGCAAAGTCGGAGAATTTCGCTGCCGCGCCTTTGCCGTGGTGGCGTGCGATGAGGGACACGATTCGCCCAAGCCCCTTGCGTAGCGAGGACGGGGAGAGGTTCTGATCGAGGCTGTCGCGCAGGATGGATGCGGCCCCCTCGGCGGTTTTTTCGCCAAAGGACTCCAGCACCTTGTCGACGACGGCCGGGACGGCGCGGGCAACGGGGTTCGACTGCCCAGCCGCGTAGAACTTCTCCATGAGGCCGTTGTCGAAGTGCGCGTTTACGGCGTCGTTGAGCTCGCCGTTGAACTGGCTCATGAGCCGGTCGCCCTCCGCGAAGCCGTAGTTGCGGTCCACGAGGCGCAGGACGTCGAGCAGGCCCTGACCGAGGGCGTCCTCGTTCGCGTCGCCGGAGCCGATGCGCTTGAGCACGGTGGCCATGGAGGCCTGCGCGGCCGTATCGCCATAGTTGGCGCGGATGAAGTCCATGGACTGGGCGAGGGCGGCGGCGAGGGGCGTCGCGGTGTCGGCGGTCTCGGTCGTTTCCCCGGAAGGGCTGGCGAGCAGGCGCTTGACCACGTCGTCGGCGAAGGCCTTGGTGGCGTCGGTTCCCGCCGACGTGCGGGGGACGGGCTGCACGGCGGACGGGCCGCGCCGGAAGGCCCCCTGTACGGGGGGCATTATGGCGTTCGGACCGTATGTGATGCTCGTAATGTCCATGTGTGCCTCCGACCTTTGACCGATTGAGCGCTACAAGTCTTATCGGTCGGGATGGCTTCGGACTTTAGGGCGAGTGTGTGTCGCGATGGGTTCGTGCGGGCTATGCACGGGGGGGGCGCTTTGCTATCATGCTGTCATCAATCCGGAAAAGGAGGTCTTCCATGATGCTTCCACAGGATGAGGCGAAACTCAGGACTTGCCCGTTTTTGACTAGCAGCGATGGGAAGTTCAGGTTCTGTCTGGGGGCGCAGTGCATGATGTGGCGCTTCCGGTATTCGGACAGGCAGGGCGAGGAAGACGAGGGCTACTGCGGGGTGGCCGGAAAGCCTGCCGGAGCGATGTAGCCGCGCGGGCCGTCGGAGTGGTGCCGCAGGCCTAGCGCAGTCTGTGGACGAGTAGTCCGCCCGCCATGGCCGCCCCGAAGCCGAGGAGGATGAGCAGCGGATTGCCGGGATTCCATCGGGACGACGGTGCGCTCTGTGTGGCGGGCCGTACCGTTCGGGGCGTTTCGATTCGTTCCGGCCGGGAGGCTGTGTCCTGCTCTGGCGCTTGCGGCGCGACGGCGGCGGGCGGTTGCCTCTGTGCGGCGGGCCGTGCGGCGTGGGGTTGATCGATGAGCTTTCGCGTCTTGGGGGCTGGCGCTGATGGGGTTGTACCGTTCGTTGGGCGGTCTGTCGGCGTGGCCGCCGACGTTGCGGGTTTCGGTTCGGCTCGGGCGGCGCGGCCCTGACCGGCGTTGGGAGCGGCATCGGGCTTCGGGAGGATGATCCCTGCAGGGTTCACCGTGGTGTGGATGACATAGGCACCCGGCAACGCCCCTGCGAGGCGCTTGAGCGTGTCTGTCGCCTCGGCGCGTGTGGCGAAGCTGCCGAGGCGGAGCATGTGCAGGTTGCCGGACGTCTCGATGCGCAATTGTGCGAAGGCTGTGGCGTCGAGGGTCCGCGAAAGGATGGCGTATTGCTTCAGCGCGTTCTCGCGGGATTTGTACCCGGCGATCTGGATGGAATAGACCGCCTCGTTGGCGTGCGCGGCGGTCGGCGCGACGAGCGTCCACGCCGCGACGGCCAGCGCGAAGCCTAGCAGCGCCCAAATCGCGCAGCGACGCGTTGTCCTCGTGTTCAGGATTTGCCTTCCGGTCATGGCGCGTCGGCCCCTTCGCCGACGATCACCCGCACGCGGCGCGAGGTGCGGCTTGCGCCGTTGTGGCTCATGGCCTGCACGACATAGGCGTATTTCAGGCCGTGGTGCACCGTGGAATCCGTGTAGCTCGTATTCGTGACCCATTCGTCGAGCGGTGTGTAGTCCCTATCGCCCGGCGCGCGGCGCAGGATGCGATAGCGCGTGGCGGAGACCGACGAATCCCACGTCAGGCTGACGCTGGTCGCGTCGGTTGTTGCGGCGAGATTCGTGGGCGGGGGCGGGGACGACGGTGCGGAAAGCTTGAGCACCCTGAAGGCCGAGTAGGGGATGGCGCGGACGGTGTCCTTGTGGACGAGGCCGTTCCAGTGCGCAGTTCCCTCGTATTCGGCGTAGAGCTTGGGGTGCCCGCTGGAGTCGATGACGATCATCCCGAATTCCTGCAATGCGCGCGCGATGATTTTTCCCGGTTCGTCCAGTCCCCAGCGCTCGAAGTCCGCGTCCGTGAGTGTGGGATCGAGTTGCAGGCGCGCCCCCGAGGGCAACGAGGGCGGCAGGCCCTTTCCATCGCTCTTGGTGGCGGGGTAGACGTACAGGCGGCTTGGGTAGTTCACCCCGAGGGCGATGGCGTGGGCGATGCGCCCGCGTTCGATTTCAAAGCGTCGCACCAGTCCCACCAGATAGGGCGTGCCCGCGCCTCGGCTCAGGAAGCCAAAGGGGCACACGCCGTTCCAGTTCGTGTTGTAACTGTAGCCGTTGACGGCTTCGTAGTCCTCGCCATTGCGCTTCACCCGCCAAAATCCCCATTCCTCGCCCGTGTCCGGGTTC